>CAZHZR010000416.1:0-2518 GCA_964537095.1 uncultured Roseivirgaceae bacterium | reverse complement strand
TTAGCTTCTGGTTGTAAAGCTGGTTAAGGTTGGATAACATTTTCCGCGAGGTGTAGCCGCGCCTGACTACTATAATTGTGACATTAGCTTTTTTGATCAGCTCAAGTGCATCTGAAATAATTCCGACTGGGGGTGTGTCGATGATGATATTGTCAAATTCTCCTTTGAGTTCGTCTAACAAAGTATCGATTTTGCCGGTGAGCAATAGTTCAGATGGATTAGGAGGAGTGGTGCCGGCGGTAATCACATACAAGTTGTCCATCAGGGATTTTTGTATGATCTGGTCTTTTGTTTTAAAATCAGCCAAATAATGGCTAAGTCCATATTCAGAATAAACGCCTATTTCACCATAAAAATTTGGCTTTCGCATATCCACATTCATCAACAGCGTTTTCTTACCATAGTTTGAAAACATAAAAGCGAGATTATTGGCACAAAAGGTTTTTCCTTCTCCGGTAATTGATGAACTGATCAGATAAACCTTGCCGGAATGACTATTTTCTGTCAAAAAGCGAAGATTGCTTCGAATGTTTCTGAACGATTCCGCAGTAGAGGAATTTGGATTTTGGCTCACATTGAAATCCCCTTTCAGTTTGCTATGGGCAATTATTCCCAAGAATGGAATTTTGCTGAGTTTTAGAAGCTCCTCCTTCGAAATTACCTTGTCGCTGAAAGTGTCGTTTACATAGATAAAGCCGATAGGAATGAGAAAGCCGGCGAGTATCGCCAGGACATAATTTAATGTTGCCCTGGGCTTAACCGGACCCTTGCCAACAACCGTTGCTTTATCAACCATTTTAAAATTTACATTGGTAATAGCTTTGGAAATGCCGGCTTCAGCTCTTTTTTCCATCAAAAACATGTACAGGTTTTCACTGAGGTCGTAGGTCCTTTGTATATTGATTTTTTCTCTTTCTGCAGTGGGAAGTGAGTTCAAGGCTCCGGAGAATCTGTAGATATCATTGTTGAGCTCAGAAAGCAACATTTGATTGGCCTGCTGCAGGTTGTTGATGTTTTCAATGATATTGTTTTTTAAGGCAGCTATCTTTTGTTTGTTGTTTTTGATCACCGGATTGGCATCACTCATGCTGATGCCCATCATTTTGTTTTCGAGCTGTATGGCTACTAATTGTTCTATAAGGCTATTCAGGGTAGGATCTGTTATTCCAAAAGAAGATGGAATCGCAATGTTTTCCAGTTGATCTCCTTTTGAAATATAACTTTTAATGTTCGACAAATACTTCATATTGATATCCAACATAGATTTTTGCCGTTCTACTTCCTGTATGTCTGAATATAACCTGTTGCCTTCCACACTAAGGTCTACGGACGAGTTTAACTTCTTAAAATCCTCGAGTCGACTTTCGATCTGGCTTAATGAGTCGCGGATTGTAAGCAGCTGATTATTTATAAAGTCGATGGTATTTGTGGCAATGATATTTTTTTCTTCTAACCCGCTTTCAATATAGTTTTGAATATGACTGTTCAGGAAGTGGATTCCTTTTTTAGGGTTATTTTCCTCAATGGATATTTTTAAAACCGAAGACTCCGTTGAAAAGGCTTCAATTTCTATTTTGTTCTGGTATGTTTTCGCCAGGTTTTCATAATCATGAATAATAAAATCTATTTCCTGATTTTCAAGATCATCGTGAATGCGGTTTAAATCAACTTTGAATCGAAATCCGCCTACTACCACAAACTCTCCAAAAGGCAATAGTCGTTCCCCAAAACTAAAAGGTATCTCGGTTTCCCGTTTGCCCATCATCGACATCAGATTGCTCATCACCCCCTCGTTTTCTGCTTCCAATGTATAGAATTGTTTATCTTTAATTCTGCATTTTATGGCTGAACCCTGAGGTATGATCAAAGAGGCTTGATCAATTGTGATTTTTATAGGGTTATCCTCATACAGTTCCGATTTGCCAAAGTTGCCAGAGGTATAGTAGGTTACGTTCATTTCCAGCTCCCGGAGTGTTTCTTCTATGAGATCCAGCGTTTTCAACAAAATAGATTCATTTTCCAGATTTGTAGATCCATTTGAGCCTTTGGTCCCATACAAAATATCCGTTACTGATTTATTGGCATCTTCAGGTTCCTTTACCAGCACCGAAGCACTCACTGCGTATACAGGAGTGGCATATCTGTTGTAAATGAAGGCTAGCAGAAGCATTGCTAATACAAAAAGTATAATATAATGCCAGTAGCTTAGTACTCTGGAAAAAAAACGCTTGAGAAATTCAATATCCTCCTTTGGATCGACTTGTTCGGTGCTGTATTGCTGGCGTTGAGAGGCGTTCATTGCTTTAGGAGTTTGGAAAGAAAATTAAGGTGCAAAAAGTATTTTAAATATAAGAAAATATAAAATCAATTTTACTATTATAGTACAATAAAATCGTATAAAAATTATTTCTTACGGATCATGGTTTGGCTTTGGTATTTTTCACCATTAGCTTTTAATTTAAGAATTAAATTGCTTGATATCAATAGGTTGCCATTGTGAGCCTAATAATTTAAAAGC
>CAZHZR010000415.1:0-2519 GCA_964537095.1 uncultured Roseivirgaceae bacterium | reverse complement strand
TTGTCTTTTTTTAAACTCACTTTTGCCAGCCAAATTAAAACCAAAGACATCAGGAATAGTAAACCGGAGATAATGGAAAGCACAAAAAGCCCTTTGTTGAAATTCTGAATGGCCAGGAAGGCCAGTGAGCTAAGGGTAACAGCAAACATAAAAAACATGGGAATGAGGACGAATGTAGCGTTCACATTTATTTTAATGAGCCATACCGCCACCGCCAGGAGCGCCAAAGCGGCTAGCAGTTGATTGCCGGAACCAAAGAGTGGCCACAGTGTGGCAAACCCTCCGGAGGTAAGTAGCAGGATGGAAAGCACCACCACAATAAACGTAGCCAGATACCTATTACCAGCGAGTGTCACGCCAATTTTATTGTCTACATCTTCAAAATATTCCTGAAAGGTAAACCGCGCCAATCGGGTGCAGGTATCTAATGTAGTGAGCGCAAAGGCAGAAATGGTAAGCGCCACAAATGTGACCGCCAGTTCAGCCGAAACTCCGGTCGATGCGATAATTCCGCCTAAGCCATCGGCAAACATCGTCACCGGACCATCTGAAAGCAACTTGCTGGCATAGTCAGTCCGGCTGATAATAATCACCGACCCAATGGAGATAATGGCCAGGAACGATTCTATCAACATGCCTCCAAAACCAACTACCATGGCGTCTTTTTCTTTGTTGATCTGCTTTGAGGTAGTGCCAGAGGCCACCAGCGAATGAAATCCACTAATAGCACCGCATGCCACGGTTACGAACAATACTGGAAACAGATATCCCAGACTCTCAGAGCTCATTTGGACTTCATTATCCATTTTTATGGACGGATTCGCAATAAAAATCCCAACAACAGCGAAAACCATCAGTCCATATAAAAGAAAACTGCTGAGGTAATCTCTTGGTTGGAGTAGAAATGATACCGGCGTGACTGAAGCTACAAAACAGTACAAAAGCAGGATGATAATCCATAATTTATAATCTAGTAAAAATGGAATTTGCATGCCCAGGTATATAAAGTAGTACATGCACAGCACTCCAATGACAGATGTAATCAAAAAGACATTTCGCTTATTGGCGAATTGCCTGTTAATAAAGCCAAATCCAATGGCGGCGCCAATAAATAAAATTGATGCGGAAGCCACCCCCGGATTGGCGATAAAAGTTTTGGCGATAATATCAGCAAATACAGCAATAATGAGGATTAAAGTGGAAAAGCTAAAAATCAGGAAAAGACGCTTACCACTCTGCCCTATATGCTTTTGTATGATCACGCCGATTGATTTTCCTTCGTGGCGCATGGAGGCGATAATACTTGTCAGGTCATGCACAGCACCGAAAAATATACCACCCAGCAATATCCACACTACGGCGGGGATCCAGCCAAAAGTGACTGCAATGATTGGCCCTACAATGGGACCTGCTCCGGCTATAGATGAAAAATGATGGCCCAGCACCACCGGAATTCTGCTGGGAACGTAATCGATGCCATCTTCGTACGTGTGCGCCGGTGTTCTATTTTTATTGCTGATTTTTAACCTGGCCGCGATAAATTTCCCGTAGGTAAAATAGGCCACCAAAAGTATGATCCCGGAAATACTAACTAAGGTTATAAGGTTCATGTTCAATGCAAGCTTTTATAAGCTGATGTATGAGACTAAATTAAACAATAAAATTTTCTCCATCATGCCTGGGCGCTAATTCATCTGCATATATTTTGTTTTATATTGCCAGAATCTTATCCTGAATTCATTTCGACTTCGAAACTAAAACCTCTTTTTAAAATATCCTATTTCTGGATCCCACAATCCTCCTGCAAGAAGTATAAACCTTTTTTAAAACAGAAATTTCGAATATTAGGCTCATGCCCTTTCCTGAGAGCGGGATTAAAAGGTCTATTTCCGATGATTTTTTAGCATCACTTTTAATTCACAGCAACGGTATTTTTAGATTATATGGTACGCTCTTCATCTCATCACAAATCACTAGTTTTCTTTATGCAGAATTTTTCAATAAGATCGGATTAAGGACGATGCGTATTGAGTATCTGATAAAGAGATTCAGCATTTCAACGTGTAAAAGAATTTTTGGGAAACCTTAGGCTTTATGGAAGAGGTACAAAGCAATTATTACTTCCATCCTCAGATTTAAATTGGAAAAACCACGTACAATTTCACACGCGGAACTGCTTGCTTATTGGAAAAAAAGAAGAAATAAGGAACAGACCTCAAAAGGAGATTTAATATTTTCTAAAACCTGGCTTATTGTTTCTATTTGTTAAAATATTCTAATATTGGTTTATGAGTTGAAGTTTATTCTATCAAACCAATTTCTTCGAATTGAATACCCGTTATCAAATTTGCTTCACAGGCTTCCTTGATATCATTATCTACAATAAATATTTGTGGGCAACCTTTACACCTGACTATTTTTTCCTCAATATTATCTAGCGTTTGTTTCTCAGCCTTTAATTTAGCCCCTATATAATCTGAAACCCTCTTGCTTTCGACAATTGCTTCATCCTCATCATC
>CAZHZR010000414.1:0-2536 GCA_964537095.1 uncultured Roseivirgaceae bacterium | reverse complement strand
CAACAAATATAATGGATTATGTAAGAAAAAAATACTATTATTGCTAATAAAGAAATAAAACGAAAGCATAATCGAAAGCGTCCTATTTTAGTCAGGTTCGGGATTTCGTCTTATAAATAATTATAAATGAACGATAATAACCCAATAAACCGCCTATTTAAGTTTGCAATTGTGGATAAGAAACATTCACGCGCAAATGGATCTTTATTTTTTTCCAGGCCCTTCAGCAGGAAATTGAGCATTTTAGGATTAGTTTTTTTAATAGCACAATTTTATGCGAGTAATGGCTATGCACAAGGGGTGACAATTCTTGATAAAACGCATTATAGTACAGTATTGGGTGAAAATAGAAGCTATCGTATTTTTTTACCTTCAGATTATATGAGCCATCCTGAAAAAAGATACCCTGTTATTTATTATTACCATGGATGGTCGCAACGGTATTTCGGAAGCATCAATGACTATAAGGCAGATGAGGGAGATAGCAATGGGGGCGACAATATAGCTAATTTCGTGGCTAACAACGCGGTAATTGTTGTGAAGCCCGATGGTTACAACAGGCGGCCGGACGAGGACTATTATTTAAGACCCTACAATATCGGCCCCGTGGAAACATATCGGCAATTTCCGCTTTATTTTCCTGAATTGGTCTCCTACATCGATACCCATTACCGCACAATTCCAGATCGGGGGCAAAGGGCTATTTCAGGATTGTCAATGGGTGGATTTATGGCTTTTTGGATTGGAGGCAAATATCCACATTTGGTGTCTTCCGTAGGCAATTTTTGCGGATCCACAGAATTTATGGTAGGGCCTCAAGATATTCCTGTTGAATATCGACATGAAGAGATGTTCAAAAACTATCAAGGAACGAATGTGTGGCTCCATTATGGAGATCAGGATTTTATCAGGGCCTATCATGAAGACATGAATAGAATATGGACTGCGGTCATGGACAATTATCACTATCACATTTATGAAGGAGCACATTCCACTACTGGCCTCGGCGACATGTTTACTTCCTTTATGGAAAGTTTTTCCAAGCCTCCGGAAAAGCCACTAAAATGGCATCATATAGATGTTTATCCCTCTTTCTCCGTATGGGAATACCGCATTGCGTCTGATCGCAAGATGCCAGGTTTCACAGTTATTGAAAATGTTGAGAAGGAAGGCTTCAGAAGCGCTGTTAGGACCCACATACCTGACGGAGAACTCATGGAGAATGTCAATTTAACCATAACCACCCCTCCTATCTATGAAAAAAACGCGCAATATCAGATCAATGATATAAATCTTACTAAAGGAGAATCCATAACTTATATGATCAGTGCGGATAATGAGGGTCAACTAACCCTACATATGAATGGTGGACTGCATGAGATCGGAATCAATAGAACCGGAGCCAATAAAAAAGACAACCTTGCCAACATTACCAGCACTTCCTATCAAATTGAAAATGCAGACTGGGTCACGCATGGACAAAATAGCAACTTAACGGTTAATTTACTTAATAAAGGTTCGGATACGGCGAAGAAGGTTTCAGCAACTTTAGAAGCAACAAACAAAGGCATCTTAGTCTTACAATCTGAATCAGCAGTTGCGGGATCGATCAAAACCCATGAAATAAAAAGTTCAGGGACGCCCTTTACATTTTTGATTAATGACAAAGATTTAGCCGTGGCACAGTTTCGATTGACGATAAGCGATAATAATCAAAGAGAATGGGTGGAGTTAATTGACATCCCAATAAAGCCAACCGTTCCTGAAATCAGCTATGTGATTGCGGATGGGAAAGAATTTCCTGTAGCTGCAGCGGGCGACGACACAGTTTCTCTTTTTTTGGGAAAAGGAAATGGCGATGGAAAAGCCAATCCCGGTGAGTCTATTGTTATTTTAAAAGAAGAAAACGGAAGGTACTTTCGAACTTTGTTATATTCAACGGATTCACATATCCATCCGAATGGAATAAAAATCAGAAAATCAGATAGCTGGGAATCGTATGATCATGTTGGTGCATCGGCGAAGTACTCAGAGCTTGTTATCGACTCAAGTACTCCGCAGAATCATAAAATCAAAGCTTTTGCTGAATATTGGCTGCCAGATTACCCGGACCATATCATAAAGCAGGGGCAAATTCAGATTAACGTTGCAGGGTCGGACCAGACACCTCCGAGTTTAGAATGGGTCAACATAACCGGAGACAATGTTATACAAGCAAAGTTATATGACGGTGCAGAAATTAAAGCAGTAAAAGCAATACTTGAACTGAAGGAAAACCCAGAGAAAACTTTGGTGTTTGAATTGAACAACGGAGGAGAAGCGGGAGACCGAATAAAAGGAGACCTTATCTTCAGCAAAAAGATAGCGGAAAAAGGCTTTGGTTTATATAATATTACTATACAGGCAACTGACATTCATGGGAATTATATGGAAGAGAATTGGCCTGGATATCAGGTAGTGCATTAATACTCTAAACAAATATTTAGGGCCTGCTGAAAAACGCTTTACAAATATTTAAGAGGCAACTCCGGGTTGT
>CAZHZR010000413.1:0-2550 GCA_964537095.1 uncultured Roseivirgaceae bacterium | reverse complement strand
ACATAGTGCTACATGCGTAAAGTTTGCGCTATAATTAGCACATTACAGAATCCTTGCTAATTTTGTCTATTAATCAGTTTTCATTTCATTAACTACTCCTGAACAGAGAATGGGAAAAAATGCTCGGCTTACAGTGGTAAAAGTCGGTTCAAATGTGCTGACCTTGGACAATGGTTCCCCGGATAAGGAAAGAATGGCGTCTCTTGTTAAGCAAATTTCCGGCTTAAAAGAAAAGGGCGTTCAGGTGGTGCTTGTCACCTCGGGAGCGGTAGCTTTTGGACGAAAGATTGTGAATTTTGAAGACAAAGGAGATTCTGTCGTGAAAAAGCAAATATTGGCATCTGTAGGTCAGATTGAACTAATAAAAGCATATAAGGAGCTTTTTCTGGAAGAGGGACATCAAATTGCACAGTTAATGGTAACAAAGGAGGATTTCAGGGATAGAAAGCATTACCTGAACATGAAATCCTGCTTAAATGGATTATTAAAATGTAATATCATTCCTGTAATCAATGAGAATGACGCGGTGGCAGTTACAGAATTGATGTTTACCGACAATGATGAGTTGGCGGGACTGGTAGCCGCTATGATCGATGCAGACTCTTTGATCTTACTGACGAACGTTGACGGTATTTATAAAGGACATCCTGATGAACCGGGGGCTGAGATTATAGAGCGAGTTGGCAAAAAGATGCCCGAAGTGAGCAAATTTGTTTCGAAATCTAAATCCGCTTTTGGCCGGGGCGGCATGCTGACAAAGATGAGTATGGCAAAAAAGGCGGCAGATTTGGGAATTCATGTTTATATTGCCAATGGTAAAAAAGAAGGGGTTTTAAATGATTTTTACGATCAAAAAATAAGAGGCACCTATTTTGAACCAGAGAAGTTTAAGCATAACCAAAAGAAGTGGATTGCGCATAGCGACAATTATTCAAAAGGGGAGGTAGTCATTAATGAGGGGGCGCAAAAAGCACTTTTTTCAGAAAAAGTGACGAGTCTGCTGCCAGTAGGCATAATTTCAGTAAACGGAGAATTTGTAAAAGGTGAAATAATCAGAATAATCGATGAAAAGGGTAGAAGAATTGGCTTGGGGAAAGCAGAATATAGCGCCAGAATAGCCAGTGAAAAAATCGGTTTAAACAATCAAAAGCCCCTGGTACATTATGATTATCTATATCTGTTCCAGGACTCACAAAACCAGAAGAAATAATGAATTTGCAAAACCTGTTTAAAAACGTCAGAGAAGCTAGTAGAAAATTGAGTTTGATTTCTGAAGAAAGGGTCAACACCATTTTAGAACAGCTTGCGGCAAAGGCGCTGGAAAAAACGCAGTCTATTCTTGAGGCAAACCAGCTTGATCTGCAAAGAATGGACGCCGCTGATCCTAAATATGACCGACTGAAGCTAACTACTGAAAGGATCAATGGAATAGCTTCAGATATATTGAACGTGATCAAGCTGCCTTCTCCGCTTGGCAGAATCCTTTCCGAGAAAAACCTGGAAAATGGGCTCCATCTAAAGAAAATATCTGTTCCCCTGGGCGTAATAGGCATTATATACGAGTCCCGCCCTAACGTGACATTCGATGTATTCAGCCTTTGCCTGAAATCTGGTAATGCCCTGGTGCTGAAGGGAGGGAGTGACGCAAAAGATTCTAATACTGTGATCGTAGACTTAATTCACCAGGTTTTGGAAGCAAATGGCGTAGACAAAAATATAGTGCAACTCTTGCCTCCTGAACGTGAGGCTACGCACGCATTGTTGAATGCGGTAGACTATGTGGATATTATTATCCCCCGAGGAAGCCAGAACCTGATTAACTATGTGAGGGAAAACGCGAAGGTGCCTGTAATAGAGACCGGAGCAGGCATAGTCCACACCTATTTCGACGAATCTGCTGACCTTCAAAAAGGAGCGGCCATTATAGTAAATGCAAAAACCAGGCGTGTGAGTGTATGCAATGCGCTGGATTGTCTGCTGGTTCACCAAAACAGACTGCAGGATTTACAACACATGGCGCCCATGCTGGCTGAGAAAGAGGTGGAGATTTATGCGGATGAACGAGCTTTTGAAGTATTAAAACAACATTATCCGGAGGAGAAATTATTTAAAGCCACGGAGGAGCACTATGGAATAGAATTTCTTTCCTTGAAGCTTTCCGTAAAAACTGTAGCGGATCTCGATGAGGCCATGGACCATATTGCAAAATACAGCTCCAGGCACAGCGAGGCAATTATTGCGGAAGATGAAAAAACTGTTGATATGTTTTTAAAGGCCGTTGATGCGGCGGCTGTGTATGTAAATACCTCTACAGCATTTACCGACGGTGCGCAATTTGGCTTGGGAGCAGAAATTGGCATCAGCACGCAAAAGCTTCATGCCCGGGGGCCGATGGCACTGGAAGAGCTTACCAGCTACAAATGGTTGGTGATAGGAGACGGGCAGATTCGGAGTTAGCTTGGTTAACACTTTAAGCTTCAAGCGTTGACAGTTCAAGGTTCTGTTTAAAGTCTTGAAGTTTAAGGTCTCAGGTTGACCAATCACACTTTG
>CAZHZR010000412.1:0-2555 GCA_964537095.1 uncultured Roseivirgaceae bacterium | reverse complement strand
GAATCATTGGAAAGGTTAACCAGCAAAACCTTTATTTCTCCTCGATAATCAGCATCTACCGTCCCGGGGCTATTTAGTACAGTTAGGCCGTGCTTGTATGCCAGACCGCTCCTTGGCCTGATCTGTGCTTCGTAACCCTGTGGCAATTCTATAAATAACCCGGTAGGAATAAGGCTTCTCTCCAGGGGCTTTAAAATAATATCATCCTCAATATTAGCACGAATGTCCATGCCTGCTGCACTCTCACTCTGATACGATGGAAGCTCGTGTTTTGATTTGTTTATTACTTTTACCTGCATTATTTGTTCGCTTAGATTTTCAAAAAACTAATTTAATTCCAACTTTTCACTTAAAAAATTATTTTTAATAATAAACCTTAATTGCCGGGCTTACGAGAGCGCACAGGTTTAATATTTTTTCGCTCCACCAGGAATATTAACATTATAAAACCGACGACCATCAATACGTGGAAAGATGTTGCCCACAGCTGATCTTTGATTTCTATAGCCATTACTGCATAAGTGAGCACCACTGTACCCGCTATGTAAAGGAGATTCCGTATGGTTTGATAGGGAATGGGATAATGTTTTTGGCCGTAATAATAAGAAATAGCAGACATTGAGAAGTAGCAGAAAAGGGTTACCAACACACTTCCCTCAAATCCCATTACGGGAATTAATAATATGTTAAATGTAATGGTAATGAACGCGCCAAATATACTGATCCAACTGCCAAAGTAGGTTCTGTCCGTCAATTTGTACCACAACGAAAGGTTAAAGTAGATCCCCAAAAAGAGATTGGCCAAAAGCAATATGGGAACTATGTGCAAGGCCCTCCAATATTCTTTCGATTGTAAAAATACAAGGCTGATGATGTCCAGGTTGATGCTGATGGCAAAGAGAGCAAAGCAACCGGCTATAACAAAGTAGTGCATCACCCTGCCAAACATTTCCGGCGAGTCTTTATCTTTTGCGGAGGAGAAGAAAAATGGTTCGGAAGCGAATCGGAATGCCTGAATACCCAACGTCATGAAAACAGAAAGTTTATAACAAGCCCCAAAAATTCCTATCACTTCCTGGTTTGTAAGCCCTGGATAAAAGCCCTCAGGCAAATAGTATTTCAGCATGGGTTTCGCCAGCATTTCATTGGTTGCTCCAGCCAGCCCCATGATCATGAGCGGATAGGCATATCGAAGCATTGGTTTAAGCTTTTCCAGATCAAGGGAAAATCTCGTCTGCGACAATGGTTTCCATAGAATCAACACCAGGGAGGCACTTGCTATCAGGTTTGCCAGAAAAACGTACCCAACTCCCATAGCAGGATCATAAATAGAATCTATAAAAGGGCGAAGCGATGGAAAAATATTGCCCTCATGAACCTGCTTGCAAAATACGAGGAAAAACAGATTGAGACCGATGTTGATGCCGATGTTGATGAGTTTTGCCGTGGCGAAGGCAAGTGCTTTGTTTTGTAGCCTTAGTCGCGCAAAGGGAATGGCCATAATAGCATCAATAGCTAAAATTGCTGCAAACCAGTAAATATAGTTTTCCTGACCCGGATAGTTCATAGACTCTACCAGGGGGGTGGCAAATGCTGCCAGCACCAAAGAAAGAATTATGCTGACTAGAAAAATAAAGGTAAAAGAGTTGTTGTATATATCCTTTTCCTCTTCTTTGTTATTGGAAGCAAACCGGAAAAAAGCAGTTTCCATACCAAAGGTATATACTACTATAAAAAAGGCAACATAGGAATACAACTCAGTGACTATGCCATATTCGCCGGGTTCAAATACCCTCGTATAAAGGGGCACCAATAGATAACTTATAACCCTGCCAACGATACTGCTTATGCCGTATAATGCGGTTTCGCCTGCAAGTTTTTTAAGTCTGCTCATTATATAACTGCTGATTTACTGATTTACCGATGTGCCGAGTTTTCATAAATCAGATTTTGCCACCCAGGTGTTGAAGATGGGTTGAAATCATTGATGAGACCTTTAACAGAAAAATGGCTTTTTAATTTTATACATGTTCCATGCCGCAGCGCTGCTATTCCCCGCTAAAAACGGGTTTTCTTTTTTCTAAGAAAGCATCTGTTCCTTCTTTAAAATCTTCTGATTTGCAGCAACTGGCAAAGCTATTGGCTTCAGTTTGAAAACCATTTTCATCGTGGGTATAGAATGCATTTAAACAAGTCACAATCATGCCTACTGCCAAAGGAGCTTTAGAAGTAATTTTTTCAAGAATCTCCTCACACTTTTCCATCAAAGAAGCTTTAGAATCTACAACGTGATTGACCAGCCCCCATTTTTTAGCTTTTTGGGCAGAAATCATATCGCCAGTCATTAAAAGCTCGGTGGCTTTTCCTTTTCCTATGAGTTGGGTAAGTCGTTGGGTTCCTCCGTATCCTGGTATTATTCCTAAAGAGACTTCCGGCTGACCAAATTTTGCGGTTTCTACTGCCACTCTGATGTGGCAAGCCATTGCAAGTTCACAACCACCTCCCAATGCATAGCCATTGACAGCGGCGATGATAGGCTTGTGGCAATTTTCTAT
>CAZHZR010000411.1:0-2557 GCA_964537095.1 uncultured Roseivirgaceae bacterium | reverse complement strand
AAATCTCCCGGTATGCCCCCTCTCACAGGCACATTCCCTTTTCCAGACATAGAAAGTTGCATGCCTTCGCTAACACCAGCAGGTATCTTAATAGGAATTACTTCTTCTTCTATCACTCTGCCATCACCTGTACAAGTATGGCAGGTATCCGTTACAATTTTACCTTCGCCTCTACAGTTGGGGCATGTACTGCTGGATACCATTTGGCCCAGCATAGTATTCACAACTTTTCTCACCTGCCCGTTACCACCGCACATGGTACAGGTTTGTAATGAAGTGCCATTTTTAGCACCGTTGCCATTACAGGTACTACAGGTTACGTGACGTTTAACTTTTATTTTCTTCTCAACACCATTGGCAATTTCTTCCAGGTTGAGTTTGAGTTTTATTCGTAAATTGGATCCTTTTCTTCTTCTGGACTGTCCGCCACCGGAGCCGCCGCCAAAGAAACTTTCAAAAGGGCTTCCACCTCCACCAAAGATATCTCCAAACTGTGAGAAGATATCTTCCATATTCATACCACCGCCGCTAAAGCCGCCGCCATTCATACCTTGATGGCCAAACCTGTCGTAGCGCTGTTTTTTCTCAGGATTGCTCAAAACCTCGTAAGCCTCCGCTGCTTCTTTGAACTTATCTTCAGCAGTTGGGTCATCCGGGTTTTTATCCGGATGGAATTTGATAGCAATTTTCCTGTAGGCTTTTTTTATCTCTTCAGGAGAGGCACTTTTCGTTACCCCTAATATTTCGTAATAATCTCTTTTTCCCATTTTATGCTCCTATTACAACTTTAGCATATCGTATTACCTTCTCGTGTAGGTAATAGCCATTTTCAATGACATCTACAATTTTGCCTTTTAATTTTTCTTCAGGTGCAGGTATTTGGGTGATGGCTTCATGAACGTCAGCATCAAATGCCTGACCTTTAAGGTCGCCCATTGACTTAAGACCTTTCTGCTCCAAAACCTTCAAAAACTTGTGATGAATAAGCTGCATTCCCTCCTTCACGGCCCCTAGTTCCTCTTTATCCCCCACAACTTTGGATGCGCGATCGAAATCATCCACCACTGAAAGCAGTGCCAGCATAAGATCCTCATTGGCGGTTTTCACCAGCTCAAGACGTTCTTTAGCAGTGCGGCGTCTAAAATTGTCGAATTCAGAATAAAGCCTGATATATTTATCTTTGGATTCTTCAATCTGTTGCTGTAATGACGAAAGTTCATCGACTTCCTCTTTTTCGGAAGAAATGTCATCATTTCCATCGTCGCCTCCTTTTTCATGAAGGTTTTCTGTTTGCTCCGCGTAGTTTTCGACTTCGGAATCTTCCAGAATTTCTTTTTCTTTATCTTCTGTCACTTCTTTGTTAAATTGATCCTCCAATTGATTTTCTGCTGTTTCTCCAGTGGTTGATTGGCTTCTATCCTGCACATCGCCCAGCTGGTCTTCAAATTTTTCCTTTTCCATATCACATTAATTTCAGACCTCATGTTAAAGGCAATAATTTTGCCAACCGTGTTTGATATGACAAGATGGCACGTAGTAGTAATGAAATGGTGAGATAATTAGTTCAATGTGCTCCAGATCAAGTCTTTTAATTCAGCGATCCCCTGATTGGCAATTGACGAAATAAAAACTGTAGGTAACTCTTTGGGCAATTCCTTTTTAAGTGCAGTTTTTAATTCCTCATCCAAAAGATCGGACTTTGATATGGCCAGTAGTCTTTTTTTGTCAAGAAGTTGCGGATTGTATTTCTTCAGTTCGTTGAGAAGGATTTCATATTCCTCACTTATGTTGGTGGCGTCTGCGGGTACCAGGAATAGCAAAACTGCGTTTCTTTCTATGTGCCTGAGAAACCTTAAGCCTAAGCCCTTTCCTTCTGAGGCGCCCTCAATGATTCCCGGGATGTCCGCCATCACAAAGGATTTATAATTGCGGTAATTTACTACGCCCAGGTTTGGAACAAGTGTGGTAAAAGGATAATCTGCAATTTCAGGTGTTGCAGCAGACACCACGGAAAGCAGGGTTGATTTTCCCGCATTCGGGAAACCTACCAAACCCACGTCTGCCAGTAATTTTAATTCCAGGACCACCCACTCCTCGATACCCGGCTCACCTGGCTGGGCAAATCGTGGTGATTGGTTGGTAGCAGATTTGAAGTTTTCATTACCTAAACCTCCTTTTCCACCTGGTGTAAGAATTTCCTCCTGACCGTCTTCGGTTATTTCTATTTTTACTTCTCCGGTTTCAGCATCTTTTGCCACGGTTCCGACTGGCACTTCAAGAATAATATCTTCACCATCAGACCCGGTTCGGCGGCCCCCTTCTCCGTTTGATCCCCTTCCCGCGATGGCATGCTTTTGATATCGCAGGTGCAGCAATGTCCAGAGCTGGCTATTGCCTCTAAGGATAATGTGACCTCCGCGGCCGCCATTTCCTCCGTCGGGACCACCTTTTGGCACATGCTTCTCTCTCCTGAAATGCGCAGAGCCTGCACCGCCTGCGCCTGATCGGGAGCAAATTTTTACATGATCAATAAAATTTGATGAAGCCACGTGGAAAT
>CAZHZR010000410.1:0-2571 GCA_964537095.1 uncultured Roseivirgaceae bacterium | reverse complement strand
AATTTCAGCATTTTTGGTTTCTTCCCATAATCTTTTAAGTTTGTAGGCCTCCCCATTTCTATTTTGAATGGATGAAAAAGAAGTCAGTTTCAGCTTTTTCGGATTTATTCATGAAACTGATCATAAGCATGGCTCAAACTCGATGACCAACATGAAAAATCAACCGCAGCAATCTGAACCTAAATTAATTCGCGCAGTTACCCGATGGCAAATTGTAGGACTTGCTGTTAACGATGTGATTGGCAGCGGCGTATATTTGCTTCCGGCTGCGGCTGCCCTCCTGCTGGGTCCTTTTAGCATCTGGGCCGTATTGCTGGCTGGCTGCGCCGTGGCTATATTGGTACTCTGCTTTGCGGAAGCATCCAGTTACTTTGATGAACCCGGAGGTGCCTACCTATACACGCGGGAAGCGTTTGGCGATTTTGTGGGCTTTGAAGTAGGCTGGATGACCTGGCTGGCGCGTGTGACTTCGGTGGCCTCTCTCTCGGTAGGTCTGGCACTTTCATTCGGCTATCTTTGGCCCGGCGCTACAGAAGGCTGGGGGCGGGTTTTAATTATTACACTTTCACTGGCGCTTCTTACCTGGATAAATGTAATTGGCGTAAAGCAAGGGGCGAAATTTGCCGTTTTCTTAACCATAGCCAAATCTGTACCGCTTGTTGTATTTATTGGCATCGGTATATTTGCAATAAACGGTGACTTACTGAGCGGTGAAAACCCTTCTTCCTCTTTTGACTCATTGTCGGAGGCAGTATTGTTGTTGCTTTTTGCCTACTGTGGCTTTGAGAATACACCAGGAGCAGCAGGGGAATTTAAAAATCCGAAGCGCGATATCCCCTTTGCTTTATTAACCATGGTTTTTCTGGTCACTTTGGTTTACACACTGGTTCAGCTCGTTGCAGTGGGAACGCTGCCCGGTCTTGCAGCGTCGGACTCACCGCTTGCTGAAGCTGCAGCCACATTTTCGGGACCTGCCTTGGCCGTCTTGATGAGCGTAGGCGCTATTATTTCCATTTTCGGTAACACCAGTAATTCTACCTTGGTAGGCCCAAGATATCTCTACGCACTTGCCAAAGACGGCTTCGGCCATAAGGTACTGGCGCAGGTTCATCCGCGCTATCGCACACCGGCTGTGGCTATTTTAGTGCAGTCTGGTATTGCCCTTGCGCTGGCATTGTCTGGCTCATTTGTAGGACTGGCTATGCTTTCCATTATTGCACGATTGGCCACTTATGCCGGAACTGCTGCTGCATTGCCTGTTTTGAGAAGGCGTTTTCCAAATAAGAAAAATGTGGTAAAACTACCGGGAGGGAACACAATTCCAATCATTGCACTTATTCTTTGCGCAGTATTTTTGGTGAGTACCACAATGGGAAATTTGATTGCGGGTGCAATAGCGCTCCTTGTTGGCGCCCTGATCTATTATTTCAGGGCGGATAAGCCGAAAGAAAAGGATGAAGACTTTGCTGCGGATGAATAGCATGCAAAAACGAAATTTATCTTGAAATTTTCAACATAAATTTCGTTTCCTGTGGCAAGTATTTCTATACTTCTTAAATTGGGTTCTAATTACTAAAATTGTCAAATTTAAACATCTATCGATATGTCAAACGGCGTCATCAACTCAGCAGATGCTCCCGAACCCATAGGTCCTTATAGCCAGGCTATTTTGAGGAACAATACCCTTTATGTATCCGGCCAGATTGCCATTAATAGTGCTACAGGAAATTTGGTTTCAGACTCCATTGAAGCAGAAACAGGTCAGGTAATGAAGAATTTAGAAGCTGTGCTGGCAGCAGCAAATCTTACATTTTCGAATGTGGTAAAATGCAGCATTTTTGTGAAAGACCTTAATAATTTTGGTAAGATTAATGCGGTCTATGGTACATATTTTACCGAAGATCCCCCGGCACGGGAAACCGTTGAGGTGAGCAGGTTGCCCAAGGATGTGAACGTGGAAATTTCCTGTATAGCTGTTGTGGAATGACCCTGCTCCCGCTTAAGACAGAGACTTTCGTGCTGCCCATTTCTGCGGAAGAAGTTGAAAAGAAACTTTGGGACGCAGTCTTTCCTGTAAAAGCCGGTGAAAATATGCCCGATAAGGCTGATGCGTTTTTCTTGTTCAATGGCTGGGTAAAAGGCAGGAGTTTTAGAATTTCAAGAAGGGTAAACACTCCCGAAAATTTTCTGCCTTTGATGAAAGGGAACATCGAGGAAACTTCGCTGGGGAGCCTTTTATTTATCCATTATAGCTTGTTTTTTAGCTCCATTTTTTTTCTTGTTTTCTGGTCTGTTATTACGATATTTCTCACGTTTTTTTTTATTTATTTTTATAATATCGTGCTGTATGGCGCAATTGCTTTTGGTTTAGGTATGGGAAATTATATAATAGCCATCGCCAATTTTAACATACAGGTGAGAAAGAGCAGAGAATTGCTAAACAAGGTTTTAACCAGCGAATGAGTACGATCGTCGGTTTTTCAACTTCCGGCTTCTAACTCCACATTTCAGGCTCTTATATTATACAACGATGTTATCCCGCAAAGCGATAGCATCTGCCCACCTCCTTAA
>CAZHZR010000409.1:0-2590 GCA_964537095.1 uncultured Roseivirgaceae bacterium | reverse complement strand
GCCCCAAATAAACTCCATTGCGAATCCGGACGAGCTATCTATGAACAATGAACTGCTAACGGACATCCGAACTCATTCCACATGTTAAAATTTAAACTTTGCTGAATTACCACTTCAACAAAATCAAATTCTGATTCGGCTTATCGGTGCAAAATTTTATAGGTCTATTGAAGGTTTTTATAATATATTTTACCATTTATTCTACGCTTTCCACCAATTAATTACATGCCCTGCCCGTTAAGAAGTAAAGTAGAATGAATTTTTTAAAAAAAGTTTCGGTTACGATAGAAAATGATACGATAGTTTTTATGGTATTATTAAACGATGTCACATTCTTTCTTTTCTTAAACTACCAAATCAACAAATGCTAATTACAGGAAAGAGGGATTCCGCCAAATAATGATTGGAACGGTAGTTTCCAAAGCGAACTGATAATATTTTAAAGACCTAAATATAAAACGCAGTCTATGAGCATTTTAGAAAAAATCAGAACTAACTACAGCGCCTCCATTAATGAGATGACGGTTTCAGAATATCTTGAAGAATGCAAAAAAGATTCTAAAGCATATGCGAAACCAGCAGAAAGAATCCTGGACGCCATTGGCGAACCGGAGATTCTCGACAGTAGAGAAGACCCGGCTCTGAGCCGCATATTTTCCAACAAGAAGATAAAAATCTATCCTGCTTTTAAAGAATTCTATGGGATGGAAAGTACTATTGAGCAGATCGTTTCTTATTTCAGGCATTCTGCGCAAGGACTGGAAGAAAAGAAACAAATCCTTTATTTGATGGGTCCGGTGGGAGGAGGAAAAAGCTCCTTGGCTGAAAGGATAAAGCATTTAATTCAGCAATATCCTATTTACGTATTGAAAGCAGGAGACCAGCTAAGCCCGGTATATGAAAGCCCGTTGGGGCTATTTGCTGACTATGCCGATGAGATTGAAGAAGAATATAAAATACCGGCCAGATACCTGCCCATGTGTATGAGTCCCTGGGCATCCAAAAGGCTGAGGGAATACGACGGCGATATCAACAAGTTTAAGGTAGTAAAACTTTATCCGTCCATACAGGAGCAGATTGCAGTTTCAAAAACTGAGCCTGGCGATGAAAACAACCAGGATATTTCTACCCTTGTTGGAAAAGTGGACATCAGGAAGCTTGCCGAATATCAACAAAATGATCCGGACGCGTACTCATATACAGGTGGTTTATGTCTGGCCAACCAGGGAGTGTTGGAATTTGTAGAGATGTTTAAAGCACCCATTAAGGTGCTGAATCCACTTCTCACGGCCACGCAGGAGCGAAATTACAAAGGAACGGAACCGATTGGCGCCATTCCGTTTGATGGCATTATTCTGGCGCACTCAAACGAATCTGAATGGGCAAAATTTACAAACGATAAGAAAAATGAGGCCTTCCTTGACAGAATTTATAAAGTTCAGGTACCTTATTGCTTAAGAGTAAGCGAGGAAATCAAGATCTATGAAAAGCTCATCAGGGAGAGCTCGTTGAGAAATGCACCCTGTGCACCCAAAACCCTTGAATTATTAGCTGAATTTTCTGTAATGTCAAGGCTGAAAGAACCTGAAAATTCAAGCCTGTATTCCAAAATGCGGGTCTACAATGGAGAAATGCTGAGAGAAACAGATCCAAATGCAAAATCCATTCAGGAATACCGCGACCATGCCGGGATCAATGAAGGCATGCAGGGCATATCCACACGTTTTGCTTTTAAAATCCTATCCAAAGTATTTAATTTCGATAGTGAGGAAATAGCCGCTAATCCTGTACACCTGTTGTATGTGCTGGAACAGGAGGTCATTAATCTGATGCTTCCGCCTGAAACAGAGGAACGTTATTTAAATCTGATCAAGTCAATCCTGGCAAGTAAATACGCTGAGTTTATTTCAGATGAAATTCAAAAAGCCTACATAGAATCATACAGCTCATACGGTCAGAACATTTTTGAGAAGTATGTGATCTATGCGGATCATTGGATGCAGAATAACGACTACCGTGACCCTGACTCCGGTGCTATTCTGGACAGAAGCATTCTGAATGAAGAGCTTGAAAAAATTGAAAAACCTGCAGGCATAGCGAATCCTAAGGATTTCAGAGCGGAGGTTACCAATTTCACGCTGCGCTACAAGGCCAATAATGGTGGCAAAAGTCCACAATGGGATTCTTACGAGAAGATCAAGAATGTGATTGAGAAGAAGATCTTTACCAATACCGAAGACTTACTGCCCGTGGTATCCTTCAATGTAAAATCCAATGAAGAAGATGAGAAAAAACACAGGGATTTCTCCAAGCGCATGAAGGACAGGGGATATACCGATAAGCAAATCAGAATCCTGGTAGATTGGTTCATGCGGGTAAGAAAAACCATGTCCTAAGTTAGATTGATAGATGCCAGATTGAAGAAATTAGACTAAATGCATCGACATAGATCGCAGTTTAATCTAAGCCATGAATTTTGAACCTTGAACTTTAGGTATGAGCAACATAATCGACAGGAGAAAAAACAACAGGGGGAAGTCCACCAATAATCGTCAGAAATTCTTGAAAAGGGTGGAAGATCAGATTAAAG
>CAZHZR010000408.1:0-2598 GCA_964537095.1 uncultured Roseivirgaceae bacterium | reverse complement strand
TATATTATACAACGATGTTATCCCGCAAAGCGATAGCATCTGCCCACCTCCTTAAATTTGGGTTCAGAGCGTTCCTGACATGTTGCACTAATCTATCGCTGTGCCCGCTGCCTGATTGTTGCACCGCCAGAGAGGATTCCTTCCCCTTGATTTCTTCCGCTTCGATGCATTTTTTTTGTACTTTTGCAATTCATTTCGGCCTCAGCCTTAGTTGCTTTACATCTTTTATGAAGCGGCGACCTAATTTGAAGCTGACCTGAGGGAATAAAAATAGTTAATGCAAGAAGTTAAGATCAAATTGATGGAAAACAAAGTTAGAGTGAGATTCGCACCAAGTCCGACGGGGGCATTGCATATAGGAGGGGTAAGAACAGCCCTCTACAATTATTTATTCGCAAGGAAAAATAAGGGGACTATGATACTCCGAATAGAGGATACTGACCAGAACAGGTTTGTACCGGGCGCTGAGGATTATATCATCAACGCTTTGGAATGGTGCGGCATAAAACCTGACGAAGGACCAGGTTACGGGGGAGACTATGGACCTTACAAGCAGTCTGAAAGGAAACCCATGTATAGAGAGTATGCCGAAAGACTTGTTAAAGAAGGGAAGGCATATTATGCTTTTGATACAGCAGAAGAATTGGAAGCCATGCGGGAGCGACTCAAAGCAGCGAAAGTAGACAATCCGCAATACAATGTGATTACCCGGGCAAGCATGAAGAATTCTTTGACGCTGTCGGCTGATGAGGTAAAAACGCGGCTGGCTTCGGGAGAGCCTTATGTGATTAGATTGAAAGTGCCTCGCAAGGAGGAAATAAGGCTAAATGATCTGATCAGAGGTTGGATCGTAGTCCACTCGTCAACATTAGACGATAAAGTTTTGATGAAGTCAGACGGGATGCCTACCTACCACCTTGCCAATATTGTGGATGACCATCTGATGAAGATCACTCACGTAATCAGGGGTGAGGAATGGTTGCCATCGGCGCCAATCCATGTTTTATTGTATCAGTATTTTGGCTGGGAGGAAAGCATGCCGAAGTTTGCACACCTGCCTTTGCTACTTAAGCCTGATGGAAACGGAAAGCTTAGTAAAAGAGATGCACAAAAACATGGATTCCCGATATTCCCGACAGAATGGACGGATCCTGAAAGTGGAGAAACCTCAATGGGCTTCCGGGAATCTGGGTACCTGCCTGAGGCATTTACCAATTTTCTGGCTTTCTTAGGATGGAATCCGGGAACGTCTCAGGAGTTATTCACGATGGAAGAGTTGACTGAAGCCTTTTCCATTGAGAGAATTGGAAAGTCAGGAACAAAATTCGATATCAACAAAGCCAAGTGGTTCAATCAACAGTATTTAAAAAAGAAACCAAACAGCGAATTAGCCAGCTATCTGCTTAGCGAACTGGAAAAAAACAACATTTCCTGCTCGGAGGAAAAAGCAGAACAGATCTGCAATGAGCTGAAGGAGCGGGTAAGTTTTCAGCATGAATTTTGGACTGAGGCTATGTACTTTTTTATAGCTCCTGAGGAATATGACGAGAAAGTGGTTTCCAGCAAATGGACGGAAGAAGCGGTTTTAGCCTTATCTGAATACAGAAAGGCGATTTTGGCGGTTCAGGATGTTTTTACGCCGGAAGCTGCCAAAGAAACACTAACCAACGTTCTTGACAAAAACAATATCAAAATGGGGAAGGTTATGCAAGCGTTACGGGTATCCATAACAGGTGCTGGCGCCGGTCCCGACCTGATGAATATCATCTCAATTCTGGGCAGGGAGGAAGCAGCAAAAAGAATTGAGCAGGCACTACATAAATTGAATGATCATGTAAAAGTCTAAGCCATGAAAAAAAAAGACAGCAAAAGCCAGAAAAAAGCTGAAGATAAGAAGAAGGCAATGCCTAAAGTGAATCCCGATCTGGAAGGTTTCGATATAAAAATAGACTCTTTTGGCGAAATTTCGTCGACCTACGATATTGATAAAATCAACGAGTTTTTAAACCGGCAGGTAGACGATAAAAAGTTAAGGGATAGAGATGACCTGGAAGATCTGAAGGGAAGAAAAAAAGATACTTCTGAGGAAGACAGACTTTTTGACGAGGAAGAGTAGTTGATTTTTAATTATTAATGCTTTAATTAGTATCTCATTATTCCATTAATAATTATTCAATTAGATAATTAAACCGATGACCTCTCACAAAATTGATTACAAAATAATTGGGGAAAGTATTCAGATCGTAGAAGTAGAGCTTGACCCGGGAGAAACAGTAATTGCCGAGGCAGGAGCCATGTTGTATATGGAAGAAGGAATCAACTTTGCAACAAAAATGGGTGATGGCTCGGAAGCAAATCAAAGCATCCTGGGAAAGATTTTTTCTGCCGGAACAAGGATGATCACGGGAGAATCATTGTTCATGACGCATTTTACCCACCAAGGCACAGGAAAAGCCAAAGTAGGTTTTTCCGCACCCTATCCGGGAACTATCATACCAGTAGATCTTTCTGCCATGAAAAATCATGAGCTTATTGTGCAGAAGGACGGCTTTTTATGTGCTGCATTGGGCACTAAAATTTCCATCACCTTCAACAAGA
>CAZHZR010000407.1:0-2602 GCA_964537095.1 uncultured Roseivirgaceae bacterium | reverse complement strand
GGCAATCTCTTTCTAATCAAAGCTATCTGGCCCATGTGATTTGCCTGGTGTTCCATGACATGAAACCACACCCAGTGGTTATTCATTCCCTCCTCGATGGTCGCTGCAAACCATTCATCATTTTTGGCCTTTAGCCCTCTTAGCGTTTTCTCTCTGACCTGATCCCAAAGATCTAAATAATATTGTATGGGTTTTCCGTTTATTTTTTCTCTGGCTTCAGGGCCGAGGTCGGAAGCCGTTTCCCAAAAAGCAGCTTCTTCTTGCGTCCATGTGCGTCCCTCCAGTGTTTCTACCTGATAATAAATTTCAATAGCGGCCAGGTGCATTATAATGGCTCCAATGCTATTTGCCTGTTCATCAAATAAGAAATCGGTTTGTTCTTGATTTAAGTCGGCGAGGTCCTCGGTAATGCGCTGTTTTAGCTCTTCCAGCATATCCACCATAATACCTATTTGCGGTGAATAACCCTCTGCTGGTTTTATTTCATGCTGTCCGTATGTCAATGAGGATGAGGAAAGGAAAAGCAAAAGGCAGAAAAAGTTTTTGAATGTAGTCATAAGTCAGGATTGGTTACTAAATAATTATAATTTCTCATATCCGGTAAAACAAATAGGTTGACTGAATAAGAACCGGAAATGAGAATGACAACAGAAATAAGATGATACGCTGTCCGGCTTTAAGTTCTATATTTCATCATCGTCTTCTTTCCTATACCCTTCATAATAATATGATTGTTCTATTCCTTTAAAAATAATTTCTCTGTTGTTAATCTCATCAGTCAAGTTAGCTCCTAGTAGCGTTCTTAATTCTAAATCGTTAACGGGGCTACGTTCCATGGCCTGTAAATAAAGAGTTTTGTCCACGTATTGCCAGTTAACCATTTTTTTTAATTTGTTTTTTAGTAACATGTCCAGCCATATACGCATTGTCCTGCCATTTCCTTCCAAAACGGGGTGGGCAATGTTCATTTCTACATACTTTGCAATGATTTCTTCAAAATTGCTTTCAGGCATTAGTTCAACTTTCGACAACACCTCTGTTAAATACAAAGCGTTTGCAAATCGGAAACCTCCTTTTGAAATGTTAATGATACGGATCTGTCCCGCAAAATCATACAACTCATCAAATAAGTACTTGTGTATTTGCTGTAAATCTTTGGTTGTGCCTATTTCAATTTTGTCTATATCACCTGAATCAAATAAGCGGTAAGCATTTTCTAAACTCTTTTTATCTATGTTTTTCATTACAAAATTCAGATTAAACCTTTAGACTTTCTTTAGACAAAAATCGCTTAAATGTCTCGTTTATCCTGAAAAAATAATTTTTAACTTGTTACACCTTTAACTTATAGCTCGATCTGACCAACGCGTAGCCTCAAATAATGCAGCTTTTTATTCTTTAGTATGAAGGCTTAAAAGACTGGCACCTGGTTCAAATTATCTAAAAAGTCTTTTCAAATTTCCTTTTCTGATATGGAATTCAATATTTCAACAATTTTTTCATTTATTACTATGTTCATTCCCAACCTTTCATGCGATACACCATTTTTCAGTTTATAATTATATACAGGTTTGCCGTCGATTAACTCGGAATTAAAATACCTGAATCCAATATTTGGATGTGAGCTTAGTTTTTCCGCCACCTCCGTTATGTGGGTTGAAACATAGAAGGTGCTATTCCTAATTTTTGCGAAAGATTCGATGATTAACAAGGAGGCATCATAGGCATCTTTTACATTCGTACCTCTAAACAATTCATCGAAAATCACAAACAGTCTGTTTTTTTCCTTCAGCTTAAGGGCAGTTTCTTTTATCCTACTAACTTCACTGTAAAAGTGGCTATAGCCTCTATTCATGTCATCAGAAAGATTAATCGTTGTAATAATCCCGTTGTAAACAGATGTTCTCATGCGTAGTGCCGGAACCGGAAATCCGAGGTGAGCGATATATACTGCGAGGCCTAACGATTTAAGAAAAGTGGATTTGCCGGCCATGTTAGGCCCTGTTAAGAAACATAAATTGTTTGCTTCAGTAATCTCCACGTCGTACGGGACTGCATTGGGTAACAAGGGATGATAGAGTTTGGAAATTGAAAGAGTGGGCCGATTGGCATTGATATATTCGGGAAAGGCAAGCTGATTTGCAATTGCAGCTTTCCCTATCGATATATATGCGTCTAATTTGTAGATAGAGGTTCGAAAGTCTTGGAGCTCATTTTTATGTTTTTTCCTTAACATATAATCCAAGCGGCTGATGCTTGAATAGTGAAGCTTATTGCTTTTTTTATTTAACTCAAGAAAATCGTCTTTCCCTATAAAATTTTCAAGCCCTTCAACTAAACTGTCAAGCTTTAAAGGCAATTCGTACTCCCTCAGTGTCGAAAACACTTCTTTCAGGTGCGCAAATAAAAATTTTAATTGTTGTAGACCAGACTGTATAAGATAATAATTATTGCTCGGATTTAGTCGATTCGATACGTGTTGTAAGAATGCATCAACAGGATTATTTCGTAGTGGGGAAATATTTAATCGGAAGTAATGCTCGATATAATCGAATTGCCTTGCGTTAATTTTCAAGTCAAAATCAATAGAAGCTATAAATTT
>CAZHZR010000406.1:0-2605 GCA_964537095.1 uncultured Roseivirgaceae bacterium | reverse complement strand
TAAAAACTATTTGATTCTTAATTTCGTGGCATAAAGAATTGTTTAAAATTATACACCCTATCTATGAAGAAAATATCCCTACTTTTAACAGTGTTAATCGCTTTTTTATTGGTAGCCTGTTCCAATAATGAAAAGGAAGCTGTTCAGGATCAGAATGGGACTGAGCAAAACGAGAACGATCATTCAAACCTGAACTTTGTTGTGGACACAATCACCGATGAACTAAATGTACCCTGGGGAATGGCCTTTTTACCTGATGGCAGAATCCTGGTTACCGAAAAGGCTGGAGAAATTAGAATAATAGACAATGACAAACTTCTCGATGATAAAATTCAGGGTGTACCCCAGGTTCATAACCAGGGCCAGGGCGGCTTGCTCGACATCTTCTTGCATCCGGACTTTGACAGCAATGGCTGGATATACCTCACCTATGCCAAACCCGTGGAGGGCGGGGCAGTTACTGCGCTTGCACGTGCAAAGCTGGACGATACCAGGCTGGTTGATTTTAAGGAAATTTTTGTTACCAACCCTGTTGTAAATTCTTCCCACCACTTTGGTTCAAGGGTGGCCTTCGACAACGACGGTTATTTGTTCATTACGGTAGGGGAAAGAGGTACCATGGAAAACTCCCAGGATCTTTCCAACGATTATGGCAAAATACATCGCTTAATGGATGATGGAAGTATACCGGAAGACAATCCATTTGTGGATACGCCCAATGCGGAATCATCTATCTGGTCTTTCGGACACAGAAACGAACAGGGCTTGTACTTTGACAAAGACTCAGGCATCTTGTGGGAGCACGAACATGGTCCAAAAGGCGGCGATGAATTGAATATTGTTGTAAAAGGAAAAAATTACGGCTGGCCTGTCATTTCATATGGTATTAACTATGACGGCTCAACAATCACGGAAATTTCAGAAAAAGAAGGCCTGGAGCAACCCGTTCACTACTGGGATCCATCCATTGCCCCCTCTGGTTTAACCATGATAAAAGGTGATCTTTTCGAAGATTGGAAAGGAAATTTATTGGTAGGTGCTTTGGCCCACCAGCATGTTACCCGTGTGGTTTTAGACGGAAAATCCTTTAAAGAAAAGGAAATAATTTTAAAAGATGTTGGGCGGGTAAGAGATGTAAGGGAAAGTCCTGACGGGCATATTTATGTTGCCGTAGAAGGACCTGGAATGTTATTAAAGCTCTCTCCTGCAAAGTAGCAGATGTTGAGGGTAACACATATAAAAAGGGACAGCATCCATGTTGTCCCTTTTTTATGCGCTATCATATGCTCAAAACATGTTAGCTGGTAGACAGCGGCGGTAGATTTAGTCTGGTGGCCTGTCGGTTGTAAAGATCTTCGGCCATCTCGTCATTGGT
Source organism: uncultured Roseivirgaceae bacterium (assembly GCA_964537095.1). Taxonomy (GTDB): domain Bacteria; phylum Bacteroidota; class Bacteroidia; order Cytophagales; family Cyclobacteriaceae; genus CAMPJM01. The sequence continues at coordinate 1,230 of CAZHZR010000406.1, read as the reverse complement.
GATGTGATATCTGGCACCTATGTATTTAGTAATCTTCCCCTCCTCATTCTTTACCGGCACAATGGTGGCATCTACCCAATAATGCCCATCATCTTTGGTTTTGTTTTTGATAATCCCCTGGAAATTCTCTCCTTTTTTGATGGTGTTCCAGAAAATTTTGAAGAGTTCCTTAGGCATATCCGGGTGCCGAAACAGGTTATGTGGCTGGCCAATCAGTTCCTCCCTGCTGTATTTTGATACCTCGCACAGCTTGTTGTTTACCATGGTGATAGTACCATAAATATCAGACTCTGACATGATGGTGGTAAGTTCAAAAACACTTTCTCTTACTTCCGAAGCCGTTTTCAACTTTCTCATTTCGCTGATATTTCGCTCCATTTCCTCCTGCGTGGCAGAAAGTTCTTCCATGTTTTGGCGCATTTCCTCTTCCTGCGCACGCATTAGCTCTGCCTGCATCTGCGTCTCATCCAGCAGCTTTTGTGTATTTTCATTCGTCTTTACGCTCGAAATTGAAGCAGCAATATTTTCGCCCAGTTTTTCAATAAACTCAATTTCAAAGTCTTTAAAAACATTGAATCCGGCCAATTCTATGATACCAAAAACGCTCTCCTCTAATTTGAGTGGAACGAGTAGCAGATTCCTGGGCAGGGCCTCGCCCAATCCAGAAGTTATTTTAAGGTAGTCAGCAGGTATCTCTTTTATATAAACCGTCTCTTTTTCAAGAAAAGTCTGTCCGATTAAGCCCTGTCCGATTTCATAACGTTTGTTCAGGTGTTTCTTCCGGTCATAAGCATAGCAGGCTGTCAATTCAAGGTAAGCACCCTCATTTTGATCATCATTGAGAATAAATAAAGCCCCTTGGTTAGCATGTAGGTACTTGACCAAATGGCGTATCAACTGATCGGAAAGTTCGGACAAGCTATGGTTATGAGCACGAAGAATATCTACAAATCGGGTTATGCCTTCATTGATCCAGTTTCGCTGCTCAGTCTGGATGGAAATATTTTTGAATTTGTCACGCATTTCCACCAGTGAAGCTGCCAGTTTCTGACTGTCAGTTGAAAATTCGACAATTTCCAGCGACGCATTCATATTGCCGCTTTTAATTTCATCTACAAAGGTGGAGGCCATTAAAATTTCGTTCCGGAGCTTGTGAGCAGTTTCGGACGCTTGCTTTATTTTATCCCTGTGAATCAAACCGTATGGGATTATTTTCATGATAGTGGTATT
>CAZHZR010000405.1:0-2607 GCA_964537095.1 uncultured Roseivirgaceae bacterium | reverse complement strand
GGCATAGAGCTGTACAGAATGAGCAGCGACATGTTTCCCTGGATGAGTGAATATGAGTTCTATCAGCTCCCCGATATTTCAGAAATAAGGATTGTTTTAGAAAGAATAGGGGAGAAGGTTAGAAAACATCAACACAGACTAACCTATCATCCCGGACCTTTTAATGTATTGGCTACCAATTCGGAGAAAGTCCTGAAAAATACCATCAAGGAATTGCGGCAACATGGCGAGATCATGGATATGTTGGCATTGCCATGCACCCCCTTTTCAAAAATCAATATCCATATAGGAGGGGCCTATGGTGACAAAACCACAGCCATGCAGCGTTTTGTTAAGAATTTTTACCTCCTTCCTGAAACCGTGCGCAACAGGCTTACTGTGGAAAATGACGACCGGGCTTCCATGTTTTCAATAAAAGACCTGCTTCAAATACACGAAGCTACAGGTATTCCAGTAGTGTTTGATTACCTGCACCATCAGTTCTGTACCGGCGGATTGACAGAAGCTGTGGCTATGCTGGCCGCCTATGCCACCTGGCCACAGGATATTATTCCGGTAGTACATTATTCAAGTGCTAAAAAAGTCTTTGAAGATGCCGCGGCCAGAGAAGCCGCCCATGCCGACTATATTTATGATGCGGTAAACAGCTATGGCAAGGAGGTGGATATTGTATTAGAAGCCAAGGCAAAAGAGCAAGCAGTGCTTCAATACCTTCAGCAGCATAGTGAGGGTATGGATATCTGAAATTCGGATGAAGTATTAAACTTGTGTTACTTTTGAATTCCCTGCTCCAAATAATCGGCTATACCCAAATCTACAGTCCTTCCATAGATGCCTTGCTTAAATTCGACTAAAATGCATTTTAATGCTTTGGTAATGCGGGGTTTCGAGAATATGAATATGGTTACCAAAGAAGCATAATTTTTCCTGGTTAGCTTCCGGATTGTCTGTTTGATCCTGAAATGTCAGGTTCAAAATGTCAAACATCTTTACAGCACATCTGTTCAGATACCATACGAATTCAATGATATGAAATTTTTTAAGCTGTTACCCATGCTATTGCTCCTCCTGACAATAGCAAATATTTCCCTGGCACAGGAAGATGATTATGAGCATTTGTTGAAAGATAAAAAGCTTCGATTTTCCGTTTTTGCCAGTCCGGTTTTTGAATTTTCGAAGGTAAATGGGAGCTTTGGTTTTTCATCAGGAGGCGGTGGGGCTGTTATTTTAAATCAGAAACTCTTCATTGGTGGCTATGGACTGAAACTGGCGCCGGTCATTGAAAAAGACCTGACTCTGGACGGACAAGATTATAAGGACCTGGAAATTAATTTTAAACATGGTGGTTTTTGGGTGGGATATATCCATGATTTTCGGAAGCTTGTCCACTTTGGAGGAAGTGCAAAATTTGGTTGGGGCAATATATCGATGGATCATGCCGGACTCCCGGGCGGCGGATTTGAAGATCATGTTCTGGTAATTACGCCGCAGGTGGAAGCAGAAATCAATATTTCCAAATGGTTTAAGATCAACGGCGGGCTGGGTTATAGAATGGTAACCAGCGTAAATGATAATGTATTCAGTCAGAGTGATTTTAACAGTCCCGAGGGCAGTATAAGCTTCATGTTTGGTTGGTTCAGACAAAAGAGATAATGCCTGAACTAGCTTTTTGTAGGTAGGTATATTGCCTTGAACAAACAGAAGGAACGCATCGTTATGGATAATATAATTAAAATAACGCAGGCGATGGATAAAAGGAGATATGCCCGAGATGAGAGAAATACACCTTATAAAGGCGTGCTGATTTGGATGTTTTATGTTGAATATTATGATATTCTTTAGAGAATGATTGAAGAAACAAGCCTCATTGTCATTACCTCTTTACTGAAGCAAAAAAGCGCATTAAGCACCTAGCCGGAATGTGAGTGAAATTTCCTCTACGAATCGTAAGGTGAAAATTTTCTCCCCTCATGGTTTCTTCCTTAAACATTAATTGTCACAATCGCACCTTATGGTTGGCTCGTTCCCCCCTGTTTTCAGGTTAATGAATCCTTAATTTTGTCAGATAAATAAAATACGCCGTTCCTTGCTACGACAATGAGAATCGGATTTTTACCAACTATTATAGACTCAATTATAATCAATGAAATGAATACAATCTTTGACAAAAATACCCGGGAGAAATTGATAAGCAGAATTGAGCAAATCAATGAAGACAAAAAAGCTGAATGGGGGAAAATGAATGTCTTTCAAATGCTCAAACATAATACATATTGGAACGGGTGGATTCTCGGGACGGACGACCACACCTATAAACAGGATTTTATGGGTAGAATTTTTGGAAAAATAGCGATGAGAAGAATGATTAAGGATGAGAAGCCTTTTGATAAAAATATACCTACATCAGATCAGTTTAAATCAAAAGTTTCAAAATGCGACCTGGAATCAGAAAAGTCGAAGTGGATTTCTTTAATTAATGAGTACGAAGCTTATAACAATCCCCATTTTATCCACGATTTTTTTGGGACGATGACAAAAGAGCAAATCGGTATATTGGTTTATAAACATACCGACCATCATTTAAGGCAGTTTGGAATCCGATAAAAA
>CAZHZR010000404.1:0-2614 GCA_964537095.1 uncultured Roseivirgaceae bacterium | reverse complement strand
ATGAGTGGGAAAAAAGTGATTGCTCCCATTCTGGGATTTTTTGAGTCTTTAATATGGTTGCTCGCGATTGGGCAGATTTTCAACAACATTGACAATGCCTGGTCATACGTAGCCTATGCGAGTGGCTATGCAACGGGCACATTTGTCGGGATGTACATTGAAGAAAAACTGGCAATTGGCCGGGTGGTCGTGAGGATCATCACAAAGAGGCAGGCCAACGAGCTTATTGAATTCTTCCAAAACAGTGGCTTCAGGTATTCCTCTCTTGACGGGGAAGGAAATTCCGGTAAGGTAAATGTCATCTTTACAGTAATTAAGCGGGAAGATCTTAAAGACATGATAACAAATATAAAGCTATATAACCCCAATGCGTTTTACACGATTGAGGGCGTAAAAAAAGTAAGTGACGAAGATCTTGTAACTGATAGTTCACGAGGCATAGGCTTCAGGTGGAGGGCAATGAAAAGAAAATAATTAAAGGCGGTATTTATTCGTAAAAGAAAAGTCATAGCCAGGTTTATTCTTATAGCGTTCAAGTATTCCCTTCCAACCCTGTAGTCCGCCGGTATGCAACGCCACGATTTTACGCTTCCGGGGAAAATAATCCCGCCTTATTAAATCCATCAAGCCAAACATCATCTTTCCGGTATAGATCGGATCCAGGAGCACCTGGTGTTCTCTGTCAAAATCACGGATAAAATCAATCAGTATAGGGGAAATTTTTGCATAACCTCCGAAATGGTAGTCGTTTATGACTTGCCAGTTTTCGGCGTTCTGCCTCCCACTCTTCAATAGTAACGTCTGAATTTCACTGCTTAGAAAGTCACCCTTTAGCGCAGAAATGCCGAATATATTTTTACCAGAACCGGCCAAACCCGAAACCAAACCCGCCAGCGTGCCGCCAGTCCCTGCGCTGGTACAGATGAAGTCGAAATCTATGCTTATTTCTTCTACAATTTCGCGACAACCTTTTATCGCCAGCTCATTTGTGCCACCTTCTGGAACCAGATAAAATGTTCCAAATTGTTGCTCAAGTTGATTCAACACAGCCTCAGAAGATTTATTTCTGTACTTTTCCCTGTCCCAGTAAACCAGCTGCATGCCATTTTTTACTGCAAAACTTAAGGTGGGATTCAGTGGAAGATGTTCCTCACCACGAATAATTCCAATACTTTTGAGGCCGTATTCCCTTGCCGCTGCCGCAGTGGCAAAAATGTGATTGGAATAGGCACCCCCGAACGTGAGGATAATATCTTTTCGCTCTTCCTTTGCCCGGAGGAAATTGTATTTTAGCTTGCGCCATTTGTTACCGGAAATTTCAGGATGCAGTTGGTCTTCTCTTTTTATCCACAGCCTTATTTGCTTTTCGATTAGCAGGGAATCGAAGATTTCTTCACAAGGAGCAGCGGCGGAATGCATAAACATTCTACGAAATTACTAAATCGAAACATTTAAAATATATCTTTGTGGGTAAGAAACAGATAAATTATGGATCAGGAAGGAGTATATCAGGACGAAAACGATGAATTAAATGATGATCTCTTCGAGTACCATCGTATCCTGGTAGATCCAGGGCAGTCACCTTTGCGCATTGATAAATTTCTGATGGATAAGCTCTCCAATGTTACCAGAAACAAGGTGCAGGCCGCTATTAAAGACGGTTTTGTGAAGGTAAATGAGAAGGAAATAAAGTCTAATTACAAGATACATCCCAAAGACATTATCACCGTATCCTTCCCATATCCTCAGCGCGACACCGAAGTAGTTCCCGAGAATATTCCGATAGATATCGTATTTGAAGACGATTATTTGCTGGTGGTAAATAAACCTCCCGGTATGGTCGTGCATCCGGCCTATAACAACTGGACGGGTACATTGGTAAACGCCCTGGCCTGGCATTTCAAAAATTTGCCAACCATGGAAAATAACGAGGGCAGACCAGGCCTGGTGCATAGAATTGACAAAGACACCTCCGGACTATTAGTAATTGCAAAGACGGAAGCAGCCATTCAGGGGCTTGCCAGGCAGTTTTTTGACCACAGTATAGAACGTACCTATTACGCACTGGTTTGGGGAGAGCCTCAGCCTGTGGCCGGAACAATTAATGTCAACCTGGGAAGGAGTTTGAAGGACCGGAGAATTACTGCGGCTTTTCCCGAGGGCGACCAGGGCCGGCACGCCATTACGCACTATAAGGTAATCAAAAGCTTAAGATACATCTCGTTGCTACAGTGCAATCTTGAAACAGGAAGAACGCACCAAATCAGAGCTCACATGAAACACATAGGGCATCCTTTGTTCAACGATGCTACTTATGGAGGAGATAAGGTCTTAAAAGGAACTAAGTTTTCAAAATATAAATCATTTGTAGACAACTGTTTCAAATTGATGCCCCGCCAGGCTTTACATGCGAAATCGCTGGGGTTTATTCATCCTGTCACCAACGAACAACTTTTTTTCGAATCTGAACTACCGGAGGACTTTAGAAACGTTCTGGATAAATGGGAAAGCTACGTTCAATTTACATAATCCTCGGGCGCGTTGAATACAATCGCTTAAGATTAACGCCTTTATCTGCACTTAAGATTGTAGAACATTCGTCTCGTCGTTAAGT
>CAZHZR010000403.1:0-2631 GCA_964537095.1 uncultured Roseivirgaceae bacterium | reverse complement strand
CAACTGGTAGAGTACATTGAAGGCAAAGGGGAAACTGTACACGGTATCGGAACGCAAATGCATATCAATACCGATTCCGATAGAGGGAAAATTACTGAGATGTTCAAGCTTTTGGCCGCCACAGGTAAATTGATTAAAGTGTCGGAACTGGATATCGGACTTGCAGGAGGTGTTAAAACCAATGCCGCCACTGCAGAAGAATACCAGGCGCAGGCAGAAATGTATCGGTTTGTTGTGGAACAATATTTGGAACTCATACCTGCTAGTCAGCAATATGGCATCACGGTCTGGAGTCCAAGAGACAGTCCGGAAGGTTCTTCCTGGAGAGCCGGCGAGCCAATTGGCCTGTGGACAGAGGGCCTTGTACGTAAGCCCGCCTATACAGGAGTTGCCAATGGCTTGGGTGGAACAGAATAGTCTTGTTGTTTAGTTTATATTGGTTAGTTGTAATGTAGCAATAACGGCGTGGTTGCCCAGGCAGCCACGTCAAATTGCTTAACCGTTTTTCATCCGGTTATCGCCCTTATTATTGTTTACCTATCCTCAATTTTGCGGCAATTTCCAATTTGGAAGGGATTTTGATTTCCGCCAGGCACAAATACGCCATGCTTGCCTTTTTTATCTGCATCTATGGCTTCAGAAGCCTCCAACAAAAGATCTCAATTGTAAAAGCAGGTTTGATTTACTTTATAAGAAATATCTGGAGTAAAATCAATACATTCTTTCGGTCAAAAGGCCCTTTAGGATGGAACTTTAATTATTTTTATGCGTCGTGAATCCGCAATAAAAATACAGGGCAAGATAAAAGTGGAGTTTTAGTCAATTTTTTAGATCATAAATTTTTAAAATTTAATATTAAATACACATATTGGTGGGTCTTCAAATAGGACCTGACAATCTTAAATAAATAGACATGAGAAACATAAGGTGGAATATTGTAGCCTTACAATTGATTTTAGTGCCAGCGATTTTATTTTGCAACGGGACGAAAGAGGCCACAGCACAGACAGACGAACCAAGCCTGAAGGATGCTTTTGAAAATAAGTTTGAAATTGGCGTTGCATTGAGCGATTTTCAAATTATGGGTAGAGATGCAGAATCAATGGATGTGGTTAAACATCACTATAATGCTATAGTGGCTGAAAACTGTATGAAGAGCGGAAGGATTCAGGCAAAGGAAGGCGAATTTAATTTTGACCTGGCAGACAGATTTGTGGAGTTTGGAGAGGCGAATAATATGACTATCCACGGCCATACCTTAATCTGGCATTCTCAGGCACCTTCCTGGTTTTTCACAGATAACTCGGGCAAAGACGTATCACGGGAAGTATTGATTCAGCGGATGAAAGATCATATTTTTACTGTGATGAGCCGTTACAAAGGGCGAATCGAAACCTGGGATGTTGTCAATGAGGCGATTGAGGATGACGGCTCCTTTCGAAAGAGTAAATTTTATAACATCATCGGTGAGGATTTTATAAAGCTTGCATTTCAATTTGCACATGAAGTAGACCCTGAAGCGAAACTATATTACAATGACTATTCCATGGCAAATCCCGGAAAAAGAGCTGGAGTACTGGCCATGGTTAAAAACTTACAAAAGCAGGGGGTTCGCATAGATGGAATTGGCATGCAGGGCCATATAGGCTTGCGCTATCCTACTATTCAGGAATTTGAAAAAAGTATCCTAGCTTATTCGGGGCTGGGCCTGAAAGTTATGATCACAGAGCTTGACCTTACGGTACTTCCCTCGCCCTGGGAAGACGCAGGAGCAGAATTGACTGTCAATTCTGAATACAGTGAAAAAGTGGACCCTTATACTGACGGTTTGCCCGAAGATGTAAACAAGGAGTTTACTGACAGGTATTTAAGCTTTTTTAAGTTATTTTTGAAGCATCAGGACAAGATTGAAAGGGTCACCCTATGGGGAGTGAATGACGGAGACTCCTGGAAAAACAATTGGCCCATCAGAGGAAGAACCGATTATCCCTTACTTTTTGACAGGGACAATCAGCCAAAGGCGGTAGTAAAGGAAATTATAAAAGCAGCGCGACCATAGCGTCTTTGCCAAATGATTAAAATTATGACGAAAAAATTAATTCAGTGCTTTGTTGGTTTATTAATCTGTATTCCGGGCTTTTTGCAGGCTCAAAATGCTACTGTCAGCAGTCCGGACGAAAAGCTGCAGGTTGACGTTTTTATGCGCGACGGACAAGCTTATTACCAGGTTGCCTACGAAGGTGAAACGGTATTGGAAGATTCGCCTTTAGGCATGCAAACCAATTTAATAGATTATTCCAGCGGATTGACATGGGTGGGTGCCGATAACGGGGAGGTAGAGCATAGCTATGTTCAAAATAAATTCAAGAAGTCCCAAAATCAATATCAGGCCAATGCCATTACTTGTAGGTTGTCTACGCAGGACGGCCATACCTTGGAAATTGTTTTTCAGGTCAGTAATAATAACATAGCATTCAGGTATCAGCTTCCCCAGATAGAAGAACCCACAGCCCTTGTCGTGGAAAAGGAACTTACCGGCTTTAACTTTCCACAGGATGCAAAGGGCTTTCTGTCGCCACAATCAACATCGATGGTGGGCTTTAAAAGAACGAAACCAAGTTACGAAGAAGG
>CAZHZR010000402.1:0-2648 GCA_964537095.1 uncultured Roseivirgaceae bacterium | reverse complement strand
TTTTATATGATCTTAAAAAAAATATATTTTTGCATAATGAGAATGATTTTGGAGTAAATTTAAGCTTCTAAACAAAGGATAGGAAATTTAAAGTAGAAGAATATGTCAGGTCATAGTAAATGGTCAACCATAAAAAGAAAAAAAGGCGCCCTGGATGCCAAACGTGGAAAGATTTTCACTAAAATTATAAAGGAGATCACCATCGCCGCAAAAGAAGGTGGGGGGGACCCGGTTGGCAACCCTAGGCTGAGACTGGCGATTGCCAATGCCAAAGGTGCAAATATGCCCAAAGACAACATAGAGCGTGCTGTGAAAAAAGGCTCGGGCGCAGATGCTACCGTATATCTTGAAACTACTTATGAGGGATATGCCTCGCATGGTGTGGCGGTGTACATAGAATGCACCACAGACAACATAAACAGAACGGTGGCCGATATCAGGGCAGCCTTTAATAAATATGGTGGCAGTCTGGGTACCAATGGATCACTGGAATTTATCTTTGATAGAAAGGGGGTATTCAATATTGTAGCACCTGAGGGGATTGATGAAGATGATTTTACCCTGGAAATTATAGATGCGGGAGCGGAAGACGTTGAATTTGAAGATGAGTATATACACGTAACCTGCGCGCTGGAGGATTTCGGAAGCCTTCAAAAGAAACTTGAGGACATGGAAATTGAAACGGAAGCCGCACAGTTACAAAGAATCCCCAATACGCTGGTAAAGCTGGATGATGAGGCTTTTCAGAAGGTAATGAAGCTGATAGATGTGTTGGAAGATAATGACGATGTTCAAAAGGTGTATCACAACATAGATATTGCTGAGGAACAGTATGAGCTGATGGAGTAGCTTTTAGAAAGATTAGAAAAAGGAGGTGAAACCTCCTTTTTTGTTAATAGACTATGCTGCTTGTTTGCTTTTGCTGTACTCTCGAATGATTTTTTGACCAATAATATATGAATGGTAAGCACTGACGTAAAATTAATATTTAGTACCAACAGCTATCAATACCTGAAAAAAAAGGTGGTGGCAGAGGGAGCGTTTGAGCCTGGTGAGTTGGAGAGAAAATATTTTCCTGATGGAGAGCGCTACATGCGGATATTGTCTGAAGTGAGGGGCAGAAATGTGGTGGTGATAGGAGGCACGATCTCTGACAGCGACACCCTGGAGTTGTATGACCTGGCTTTTGCTTTGGCTATGAATGGCGCCAGGTCCCTAACCGTGGTGATTCCCTATTTTGGATACTCTACCATGGAAAGAGCCGTGAAACCGGGAGAAGTAGTGACTGCAAAGATTAGGGCGCGCTTGTTTTCCACGCTACCCAGAACCAGTCAGGGGAACACCTTTATTTTGATGGACTTGCATACGGAGGGTTTGCCGCATTATTTTGAAGAGGCTGTTTTGCCCATTCATCTTTATTGCAAGCCCGTGATCATAGACATTTGTAAAAACTTGCATTTGCCAAACTATTTGCTGGCATGTACCGACGCAGGGCGAGCAAAATGGGTGGAATCTCTTGCAAATGATTTGGGGGTAAAGGCGGCTTTTGTTTTCAAGAAAAGAATATCCGGAGAGCAAACTGAGGTTACCGCAGTGAGTGCTGACGTGGAGGGGGCGGACGTGATTATTTATGATGATATGATTCGTACAGGGGGATCGCTGATCAACGCTGCCGCTTCTTATAAAGAAGCAGGTGCAGGTAAAATTTATGCGGTGACAACCCACGGGGTGTTTTCTAAAGAAAGTATTGAGAAAATAAAAGCTGCAGGAATATTTGAGCAGGTAATCTGTACGGACACCCATCCGATTACCACTACCCTGGAAAATAGTTTTTTAAAGGTCGTCAGCATTAGTGGCTTGCTGGCGGCAAAGTTAAATAATATATAAATGGCCTATACCTATGAATACCCTCGACCTTCTGTGACTGTCGATGGCTTGATTTTTAGAATATTAGAGGGCCGGCTGGAGGTTTTGCTGATACAAAGGAAGAAGGAACCCTTTAAAGATCAGTGGGCTTTACCGGGCGGTTTTATGGAGATGGATGAAAGTCCGGAGGCGGGTGTGCTACGCGAGGTGCAGGAAGAAACAGGACTCGAGCTGAAGGCGGTAATGCAATTGGGTGCTTACGGGGCTGTGAACAGGGATCCCAGAGGGCGGACGGTCAGCATTGCATACATTGCTTTTGTAAACGACAACCAGGAAGCGAAAGCTGCAGATGATGCGGCGGCGGTGAAATGGATGGATTTGCAGGATCTGTCGCAGGAAAGTTTGGCATTTGATCACGCGCTTATTCTTCAAAATGCTATTGCTTTGTTGAAAGGGCAGTCAATGCATGAGAAACTGGTACAAGCGTTAAAGTTGAGCGGGGAAGTTATTGCAGAGATGAAGCGTCATCTGACGAAAATCAATTAGACACTATGGTTTTAGAAGTAGCGATTCTTAATGTGCTAAAAGGACAGGAGAAAGCTTTTGAAGCAGATTTCAAAGTGGCCGGGAAATATATCAGTTCAATCCAGGGATATGTAAGCCATACCCTTAGCAAATGCATAGAGCATGAAAATAGGTATCTGCTACTGGTGAACTGGGAAAAACTGGAGGACCATACGGTGGGTTTCCGTCAATCAGCCGAATATCAGGAATGGAAGTCG
>CAZHZR010000401.1:0-2667 GCA_964537095.1 uncultured Roseivirgaceae bacterium | reverse complement strand
GTACATCAAAAACGAATCGCATAAGAAGGGAAGATGGTTCAATCAGGAAGAAGCCCTTTACACTTTTCAATTGCCTGAAGGAGGCACAGTTTCAAGTCTCTCTTTGTGGATTGAAGGAAAAGAAGCTAAAGCCAGACTCACTACCAAATCCAAAGCAGAAAAAGCCTATAACACCATTGTGGGCCGGGAAGTACGGGATCCGTCCGTGGTATACTGGATGGAAGGAAACAATATCAGAGTACGGGTATTTCCATGCACCCCCAAAGAAGACAGAAAATTCAAGATTGGCATTACCTCGCCTTTGCAGCATCAGGACGGGCAGCTCACTTATAGCAGCATTTCTTTCAAAGGACCCGATTACAGCAAGGCGCAGGGTTCTGTAAATGTACTCCTACAAAATGGCAACGAAGCACTGAAAAGTAACCTCAGCTTCGAAAAAACCGGGAATACTTATTCTTGGTCTGGCAACTACCACACAGACTGGCAAATTTCTACCAAGGCGCTGCAGCTATCGGAAAGTCCATTTGTCTTCAAAGGCAACAGCTATCAGATCGGGAAATACGTTCCAAAACATACGCCTTTCAAACCCACAAAAGTATATATAGACCTGCACACAGGCTGGACAACCACCGACATCGACCAGCTGGCGACAATTTTTCCTGAACAAAACTTTTGCGCCTACAATTACTATTCCGGCACCTTTGAAAGCCTCAGCGCTGACCAAATTGATGACCTATTACAGGAAAAGACTAAAATACCGCAGTTCACGCTGTTTCCTTTTCATAAAATTCAGTTTCCAGGCCAATCGCTGGTAATAGCCAAAGGCAACCAGGTTTCACCCAACTTATCCGATCTGAAAGACACGGATTTCAACGAAGGCTTATTCAACTTCTTTGGAACCGCCAGCCCTGTGAAAGTCTTTGACCTCCACAACAGCCCATCCGGCTACATGCAGTCGCTCAAAGAATTTCAGGTCATTCAGTACACTAACGGTACGCATAAGCATTTGCAGAATTATATAGCCACCCAAAAATTTCCGGTCGTAACCGCCAGCAACAATGTCGTTCCGCTTTTACCGGCCGGAATTACCATCCGTCGAATTGCCGGTGAAGGGCCTACGACAGATGCGCCCGATCACCTGCTCAGGCTTTTCTCCTACAACCAAATCCTGAAAAGCATAGGTAAAAACTACTTCAACAATGATTATCTGGAAGAAGAAATTATCAAGGAAGCAGCGCTGGCAAATGTGGTAACGCCACTTTCCAGCCTCATCGTGCTCGAGACTTTACATGATTACGAACGCTTCGGGATCGATGAAAACAAAGACTCCCTGGGCAATGCAGACATCAATGCCTCTGGCGCCGTGCCTGAGCCCCACGAATGGGCCCTGATCATTTTAGGACTTCTATTCCTCTGCTGGATATGGTTTTTTAAAGGAAAAAGAGCTCTCACAATATGAAACCTATAAGCATCAATCGAAGTAAAAATTGGGTTACCTGCCTGGCAGGGGCCCTGCTTATCATCGTTTTTCTGTTTCACAAGCCCAATTACCTGAACACCGGCGAACTTTATTTTTGGATCGGCATGCTCGCCTTGCCCTTTACCTATAAAATCCGAAGAAACATCAAAAGTACCCGCTTTTTTGGACCGGCAGCGGCATCTGGACTCATTTCAATCTTTTTTCCCACCACTTTTCTGATCTATTGCAGCATGGTGTTTGGCATTTTGTTTATCATAGAACAACTGGAGGGAAAAGTCAATCTGCTGTTTGCTTTTCACCTGCTCCTGCTTTCTCCTCTGTTTCAATATTTCGAGAGCCTGATCAGCTTCCCAATCCGTCTGGGTCTTTCTACGGTGGCTGCCAACCTGCTGCTTTTTGCCGGCTATGACGTCGAACTCAGCGGAAACCTCATCAAACTGGACGGGGTCGATTTTCTGGTAGATAGCGCCTGCTCCGGCTTGTATATGCTCCGGTATTCCTTCCTTTTCGCCGTCATTATCCTTGCTTTACTCCAAACAGAAAGCAGACGTTGGCACTTCGCAGAACTTGGGCTGCTTTTTACCGCCTTATTTGCACTGAATATCCTCGGAAACCTCATCCGGATTATACTACTTATTGTATTCAAGGTGATGCCAGACTTTTGGTTCCACGAGGTTTTGGGGCTGCTCATCTTTCTCATGTACACGCTCCTTCCCTTTTACCTCCTTAGCAGTTACCGGGCACGCAGGAAGCGCATGCATCCGGTAAAAAATTCCGGCATAAAATCAATGTCGCTTCGTCAGTTCACGACTGCCTATACCTTCGTCATGGGTGTATTTTTACTGGCCTGTTGGCAAAACAGCAATCGGACTGAGGCGCGTTTTCAATTGAATGATAGCATCACGGCTGCCTACGCGGTACAAAAAGTCAATGATCGCGTATTCAAGCTCCGTACAGAAAACGCTTTGGTGTACCTAAAACCACCCGTTGCCCCCTACCATGCCGACCACAATCCTTTGATTTGCTGGAAAGGAAGCGGTTATGATTTCAAGCACATCAGTTCAGGAAAAATCGGTTCCCTGCAGGTATCTATTGCAGAACTCGTCAAGGGCGATGACAAACTCTTCACCATGTGGTGGTTCGATAGCGGCAAACACCAAACCAGCAGCCAATGGGACTGGCGCTGG
>CAZHZR010000400.1:0-2668 GCA_964537095.1 uncultured Roseivirgaceae bacterium | reverse complement strand
GGTGTAGATGATATCGCAAATGGCGTATTTGCCTTTGTGGGAGGCAATTTAAGTAAAAGCACGGGAAATATTTTAAATGTAGACGGTGGTGTAGCGCCTGCTTTTGTAAGATAGCAATATGAGGATAGACGAGCAATTGATAGATAACAGCCCTTTTGAAGGCAAACATAAACGCAATTTTGAGTTTTTAAAGTCTGCGATGGACCAGCAGCAAATTGATGTAGAAGCGATTATCCGGAAGTTGCAGGATTTTCAGATAGCCGTCCCCAGTTGGGCACTGGGCACAGGAGGTACCCGCTTTGGAAGATTTTCAGGAGGCGGAGAACCAAGAAATCTGGAAGAAAAAATTGCAGATGTGGGTTTGTTGCATGCATTAAATAGATCAAGTGGCGCCATTTCTTTGCACATTCCCTGGGATATACCCGAGGATGCTGCCGCCATCAAAGAGCTCGCTGCCTCTTATGATTTAATATTTGATGCTGTAAATTCAAATACTTTTCAGGATCAGCAAGATCAAAAACTTTCCTATAAATTTGGTTCACTCTCGCACACCGACGCGGATACGAGAAAACAGGCGGTACAGCACAACATCGAAGTGATAAAGTACGGCGAAATGCTTGGTTCAAAAGCGCTGACGGTATGGTTATCTGACGGCTCTACTTTCCCGGGGCAACAAAATTTCAGGAAAGCATTTCAGAGAACATTTGAATCGCTGCAAAGTATTTACGCTGCGCTACCGGATGATTGGAAGGTGTTTGTGGAGTACAAGCCTTATGAACCTAACTTTTATTCGACCGTAATTCAGGATTGGGGCACCTCTCACTTGTTGGCAAGCAAGCTCGGAAGCAAAGCTTATAGCCTGGTGGATCTTGGACATCACCTGCCCAACACCAACATTGAACAAATAGTGGCGACCCTGATGATGCTTGAGAAATTGGGTGGCTTCCATTTCAATGATTCCAAATATGGCGATGATGACTTAACTACTGGCTCAATCAAGCCGTACCAACTGTTTTTGATATTTAATGAACTGGTAGCGGGAATGGAAGACGAGGCCTCCAGGAACCCTGTTCCTGCCTGGATGATTGATGCGTCTCACAATGTAAAAGATCCGTTGGAGGATTTGCTGCAATCGATAGAAGCTATAAAGATCGCCTACACGCAGGCGTTATTGATAGACCGGAATGCGCTGGAGGAAGCAAGGGAAAACAACGACCCGGTAATGGCACAAGAGATTTTACAAAATGCCTACAGGACGGATGTGAGGCCTTTTCTGGCTGAAGCAAGGCTGCGCGCGGGTGCTGCATTGGATCCGATTGCCAGTTATAGAAACAACCAAGTCAGGAAGCAACTCATTAGAGAAAGAGGAGCCAAAACATTCACCACGGGATTGTAAGAGTAAGAGTAAGAGTATGCCTATACCTGTAACTGCTATTTTTGATATCGGAAAAACCAACAAGAAATTTTTCCTTTTCGATGAAAACCTCCGGGAGCTCAAGGAAGAATACATCAAGTTTCCACTGGAAAATGATGATGACGGCTATCCATGCGATGACCTGCAGGCCTTGACTGCCTGGATCAAAAACACGATTGAAGAAATATGTAAGTCAGCCGAGTATGAGCTCAAAGGCCTGAACTTTTCTACTTATGGTGCTACCCTGGTGCACCTTGATGCACATGGAAATCCCGTAACACCGCTTTACAATTACCTGAAGGAATTTCCGCCAGCGCTGGAAAAGCAATTTTTCGACGATTATCCTGAAGCCGAAAATAACCTGGAGACGGCCTCTCCTACCCTTGGAATGCTAAATTCAGGATTACAACTGTATTGGCTGAAGTATGCAAAACCAGAGTTGTTTGCAAAGATAAAATACACCTTGCATTTTCCGCAATACCTGTCTTTTTTGTTTACCGGAAAACTGGTAACCGAGCCGACTTCCATTGGATGTCATACCCGTCTGTGGAATTACGCCAAAAATCAGTATCATGACTGGGTGGTTAAAGAAGGCTTTGATAAACTTTTGCCGGAATACGTCCCCACCACGCAAGCCTACACAACCAATATCTGTGGACATTCCGTAAGAACAGGCGTGGGAATCCATGACAGTTCTTCAGCACTGGCATCGTACATGCAAAGGTCTAAAGATCCGTTTTTGTTGATCTCAACCGGCACCTGGAGCATCACTTTAAATCCCTTTACGAAAGAGCCCTTGTCACCCTACGAGTTACAAAGGCAATGTTTGAATTATCTGAACATCAACGGCAAACCCGTAAAGGCTTCTCGCTTTCTGCTGGGGTATGAGCTGGACCACCAACTGGAAAAACTGAATAGCATTTTTCACAAGGACCCTAAGTTCTATAAATCAATAGAAGCAGACGAATCCTATATTGATCAATTGATCGCCGGAACAGCGGATGCAAGCTACTATCCCGAAACGATTCTAAACCGCACATTGGTGGAAGAGATTTTCCCGGAGAACAACTGGCATCCGGAATCTTACCCAAGTTATGAGCAAGCCTACCATCAGGTGATGTGGGGGCTTGTGAAACTACAGATAGCCTCCATTAAGCTGGCTCAGGGAAATTCAGAAATCAAAAAAGTGTTTGTGGATGGCGGCTTTGTTCACAATCAGGTGTATGTGGAGTTGATGAAACATTACCTCCATGA
>CAZHZR010000399.1:0-2669 GCA_964537095.1 uncultured Roseivirgaceae bacterium | reverse complement strand
TTCAGTATCAGCCGATATCCCGGTGAATTTGGGTGGAGATTTAAATCCGTCGGTTCCTCTTCTACAAAATGCTGGTAATCCTCAGGATCATGACCGCCATAAAACGTCCAGAAACCTTTGCCATAAACCCCATGGATATATCTTGCTTCATTGATTGATTTCGTTTCTCCAAGAATAAGGACATCCGGTTTGATTAGCGACTTTTTAAAAGCAGTTGTTTGACCCATAAATCCCCGTATTGTTTGGGTGTGATTCTGGGTCAACATGGTTGGAATTGGGTCCCACTTTGCTGAAAATTCAAAAAGGGTAAAATAATCATTGTTTTGTTGCAGTCCTCTTTCCTGAGGTTGGTTGTCTATGTTGGAGTACTCATACTCATAAGCATTTCTTTCAATGGTAAAATTCTCAAAGGCAAACGTTTTGGAGAAGTCGAGCTTCTTTTGTGCATTTGGGTCTGCCGGGTCTCCGTCATACATGGATTCCGCTATATCTACGTTTTCTGCCGAGAGTGCTATGTCATAAGTGTCTGTGGCAGAACACATCGCAAATAAAAATCCTCCCCCTGACACGAAGTCCCTTATTTTATGGACTACCGCTAGTTTCAACTGGGTAACTTTTTGAAACCCGAACTCGCTGGCTACTGCTTCATATTCCCTTTGCTGTTCCTGGTACCAGGGTGCATATCTGTAATTCGCATAAAATTTTCCATACTGACCGGTGAAATCTTCATGGTGCAGATGCAGCCAGTCGTATTTTGGCAATTCACCAGTCATCACTTCTTTGTCGAATATCACTTCATAGGGGATCTCCGCATAGCTGAGGGCAAGTGTCACAGCATCATCCCAGGGCATTTTGCTGGCAGGACTATAAACCGCGATTTTAGGGGCTTTCTGCAACTTCATAAGATCTGTGTTGGAGGAAGGGCTCGCAATTTCATTGATGATCTGGTTTGCCTGGGCGTCAGATATAACCGCATATTTAACCCCGCGCACTACCAGTTCATTTTCAATTTTTTGATAATGCTTCACCATAAAGCTACCGCCACGGTAGTTTAGAAGCCAATCTACCTCAATATCATTCTCAAGCACCCAATATGCTATTCCATAAGCTTTTAAATGATTGCTTTGGCCTTCATCCATGGCAATCAACAGGTATGACGCTTTTGCGGTGAACAAGAGCGCAAGGTTCAATAATGAAAAAAGGAAAAGCTTTTTGATCATCATAAATTAGATGTTTTAGAATAAAATGAAGATGATGTCAACTTAGTAAATCAATTTCAACAAATTTAATTCCCTTCAAACCTACTATTCCGGAAAAAAAAGGCCTTCTATACCAATTATGTAAACTTAGCCGTTTTTCCTGTAAAAAATTATAAATAATATCAAATTTCCCAGTATCTTCAATTTTCAATAAATGCATAGCTAATCGTTTTTATGGACATTAGAGAAAACCTGTCAGTCAGTCTTGATTCAATACGGGCTAATCTATTAAGAACAATATTAACCGCGCTCATTATAGCCATAGGAATTACCTCATTGGTAGGAATTCTCACGGCGATTGATGGAATCCAGCAATCTATCAACGAAAACATGTCTGGGTTAGGAGCAAATACCTTTAACATAATTGCAAAGGGAGAGAACGGTCGGCGAAACCAGGGAGGAGTGGCAGAGAAAATTTATCCACCAATCGACTATCAGGAGGCTACCAAATTTAAATCTCTTTACACATCATCCAGCGTCAGTGTATCTACTAGTATCACAGGGACAGCTGAAATTAAAAGGCTCTCTGAAAAAACCAACCCGAACGTTAGCGTGATAGGCGGCGATGAAAATTACCTGATGTTGGAAGGTTATGATTTAGAAACAGGAAGGAATTTTTCAGAAACGGAAATTAACTTCGGCTCCAATGTAGCGCTTATAGGAACTGACATTATGAAGACCCTGTTTGGCAACGTAGATCCTGTAAATAAGGAGATTGCGGTGTTTGGTGGCAAATACAAGGTCATAGGTGTCATTGAATCGCAGGGACAAATGAGTGGGGGCGGACCAGACAGGTCGGTGATAGTTCCGCTGGATAACTCAAGAAGGATGGCAGGTGACGGAGGTATGAGGTTCGACATAAAAGTATCTGTAGCCAATCCTTTAGACATGGATTACGCGATGGGTGAGGCAACCGGGCTGATGAGATCTGTTCGAAGAGATCGAATTGGAGCTGAAGACTCTTTTGAGGTTATGAAAAATGAGTCTCTTGCCGAAAGCATGGAAGAAGTTACAGGATACTTAAGGCTGGGGGGTGGCGTTATAGGCTTCATTACCCTCTTGGGTGCAGCCATTGGGCTGATGAACATTATGATGGTATCGGTAACCGAGAGGACGCGGGAAATTGGTGTGAGAAAGGCGCTGGGAGCTACACCGCTAAGAATCAGACAGCAGTTTCTTATGGAAGCAATTGTCATTTGTTTGCTGGGTGGTTTGGCCGGTGTTTTTCTAGGAATTATCATAGGCAATCTTGTCTCAAATTTGATAAGCCAGGGCGGCTTGATCCTCCCATGGTTTTGGATGTTCATAGGAATTGTGGTTTGCGTAGTGGTGGGCCTTGCTTCAGGGTATTTGCCGGCCTACAAAGCGTCCAGGCTTGATCCGATAGAATCTCTCAGGTTTGAATAGTAA
>CAZHZR010000398.1:0-2682 GCA_964537095.1 uncultured Roseivirgaceae bacterium | reverse complement strand
TCCTTCTCCACATAAGTATAGGTATAGGTGATTCCTTTTTTATCAGAAGTGTCAGACCAGGTATTTTTAGTGTCAGGCATTTTGTCTTCAAATACCTCAAATTCTTCCAGATAAGGATCTTCTTCATCCGGTTCCTGAACCATTTTGTCGCCCGGCAGAGGCGAATTACGAAAATAGAAGGCACAAAACACCCCAGTAAATGAGCCCATTAAGTGCGATTCCCATGAAATGTGCGGGTCAGAGGGAATTATCCCATAAAACATGCCCCCATACAAAAACACAACGATCAGCGCGATTGCAATTGAAGCAGTGTCTCGTCGGAACAGCCCGCTAAAGAGCATAAAAGCGACCAATCCATAAACGATCCCGCTGGCACCAATATGATAGGCATCGCGCGCCATGGCCCAAACACAGATACCCGTCACAAAATAGATCCAGAAAAATACTTCAACGGCTATTTTGTCGTAAAAATAGAATATTCCTATCCCTAAAAGAACCAGCGGAAAACTGTTGGATATCAAATGCATATAATCCCCATGCACCAGGGGGCCTGTAATAATGCCAAAAGTACCAGATAAAGTTCGCGGATGAATTCCGAAAACCCCGAAGTCAAAAGACACGAGCCATTCCAATGCTTTTACAACCCATAACAGGAAAACGAAGCTCAGGGTATAAGCCACACTATATTTGAAGCGTACGGTTTCCGGGCTAGTCATTACATCAGGTATTTAACTTCCTAAACCCTAAAGTAAGGTAATAAGTTAAGAATCGCTTAAAAAATATGCTGCATCAGCTTTTATAAATAAAATGCAAAGCCAGCATATTTGCTTTCGATCGGGACGGATCTCCATTTAGGAAGTAGACGGGCACACAAAACGCGCCATGCATTTCGACAAGTTAGCTTCCTGGAAGAATATTAAGAGGCGACCGTTTCATCTTCTTCGCTTTGGAAGGAGTAATGGGTCTTGTCCAGCTTCAAGGTATCTTCATTATAGTCTTTAATGAATTTTTCTATTACCTGAGGGGTGATTTTTTCTACATTTAAAGCAACATCCAGTCCGATGCCAAAATCCAGATGAGGATCAATCTCAACATGTTCCACCACTTTCACCGCCTCCTCTTCTTCCAGTTCCATCATCACTTCAGCCATGTACAGCCCTATTTCCTCTTCCAGACTATCAAGGGTTTGCAGGTCGCCGTTCTCATCTTCCTGGTATTTTATTTTCTTAAATTTCGGAAATCGTTGGGCAGCTTTATGTTCAGCGATTTCATAAATTTCACTGCTGTGGTGTAATCTGAGGGTATAGATGGCAGCGTCATAAATTACTTCGTTCCCCTCGTACTGGCCAACAAAATTAAAGTTTACAAATTCATCGCTGTTATCATCGGTGTTCTTCTCTACATAGCGTTTATTAGCAGCCTTTAATTTCTCTTTAAACGCTTTTATGTGTTCGGGATTAAATCCGTTGTTATTTTGATACATGTTAAAAAAAAATTAAATTCTATAGGAAAATCTTTTAAACGAAGTTTTTGTTTCAAATTGTAAAAAGTAACAAAATCTTTCGATAAAGATATTAAAAAAATATTATCGGATTGCGAAAAGCAAAAAAGAAACTAAGGGTAATATAAGTAATTAATTGATGCAATGCAACCCATGTTAGAAAAACAAATTGAAAAAGGAGAGGGTGAAAATCAGGACTTTAAACAAAAAATTACCAGTTTTTATAAAATAGCGAAAACGATTGTTTCCTTCGCCAATACGAGCGGAGGGGAAATTATAATAGGTGTGAATGACAAAAAAATAGTTATCGGAGTTGATCCGGATGAAGAAAAATACATGATCAATACGGCCGCTTCGGCCTACTGTGAGCCCCCTGTCAAAATTTCTTTTCTGGTGGAAACGGATGAAGATGATGATAAGACTATTGTAATAGCGAAAATCGAAGAAAGCCTGGAAAAACCGCACCTCGCCAAACAAATAAACGATACCTGGGTGGCTTATATCAGAGTCAAAGACAAAAGCATTCCTGCAGGGAAAGCGTTGATCAAAGGGATGAAAAAGTCGTTTCAGGCAGATGCGCATAAAGCAAAGCAGCGTACTGTCCTCAACAAACAGGAGAAGTTTTTGATCGAATTTCTCGAAAACAATGACAGCATCACCTTAAAAGAGGCAATGCAGGTTCAAAATTATTCAAAGAGACGGGCTGCCAGAATGTTGACGAACCTGGTTGGCAAAAACCTAATCCGGGTTCACGACCACGAAAAAGAAAGGTATTGGACCATTTAATATTTGGTAATCCCGCCGGTAAATGCCTCAAAGACCGAAACAAGCAATGAAAGGATCAAACTGAACAACAATGCCCACCAGAAGCCATTCACCTCGAAACCCGGAACTAAAAAATCTGTTAGTAAAATGATCAAAGCATTGATCACCAGCAGGAAGAGGCCAAGGGTGAGGATAGTTAAAGGGATTGTAAAAAATATAAGTACAGGTTTTATGATAACATTTAAAAACGCCAGGACAGCTGCAACCAAAATTGCTATCATAAAACTTTCTACTGAAACACCAGGAAGAAAATAAGAGGAAATTATTACTGCAATTGCCGTTACTAACAGCTTGATGATAAAGTTCATTTTTGTTTATTTGGTGAGTAAGGTAAACAACTTAAACGTATAAACAAA
>CAZHZR010000397.1:0-2688 GCA_964537095.1 uncultured Roseivirgaceae bacterium | reverse complement strand
TTAAAGTTAAAAGACAATTCAATAGGGGCGACGGAAACTAATCGCACTTTCGGAACGCTAAGGCCTGGGCATCTAAAGTCGCAAAGTCAGCTGTCTAAAAATTAACAATAAGGTAATCTCAAAGTCACATTTTTTGCATCCACAGAAACTAAATTTGTTTGGTAAAAAAGCCATGAAGCCATGCATCATAAAATAGGTAAATTTATCATTGTTCAAAAAACAAACGGATCCTTTCAGTTTAGTTTGAGAGCCGACAGCGGCAGAGCCATCTTGATAAGCAATGAATATAGTAACAGGGAAAGCTGTGAAAGAGGTATTTCAACTGTTAGGGAATATTCCTTAAACGAGCAAAATTTTCAGTTGTTGAACTTTACTGAAGCCGATTTTTATTTTAAGCTGCAGGACGGAAACGGCCAAACAATTGGCTCAAGCGATATCTATAAAAGTAAATTGGCATGCAGGCAAGATATCATTGCTGTGCATAAACTGGCTGAAAAGGCTGAAATTGAAAGCTATGCGGTTGATTCTTTGTCGGCGTAAATTAATCTGAACTTCAAGCTGCGGCTTTTTCGCAGTCTACGACAGAGTACCGAGATTTTTGTATTATAAACTGGTTCCTTTGCTAAAGCCTGCGAAGTAGTCACGGATAGACACTGGAGTTGACAATTCTAACGTTTAAATCACCTGCTACCCTTGCTACGGAGTGCTGACCGTGCCACACGCATAGCGGCGGTGCGCACGGAAGGGTTTGCGGGAGAGGGCGTCCCAAATCCTTCCCTTCATCATTTTCCATTCTTTTTGATTTGAAAGGTTTATCCTTTTTTTATTCACCTTTGGCCATTTTGTAACCCCTTTTATTAAACCAAACTTAATGTTGCCGTCATCAGGACTTCATATTCGATGCTTAGATTGCAGGAGAAGTTTATTGAATTCCAGACCATGCTTTGGGATGCTATAAGCGCATAGTCCAGCTAAACTGAATATTATGAAGCCGAACACTTTCGTCCAAAATATTTTGCTTACCCGGCTGCTGCGGTACCGGGTGGCCTCTACTTTTTCCCCTGTCAGGTTTGGAAGCAGAAAATTCCTGAACCTGCTTGTGAACATTATTTTCGAAAAAGTATGAAGGTGAAAAAAAGGGAGATAGAGGTTGTTGTTATCTCAGACATCCATCTGGGCACCTATGGCTGCCATGCTACGGAGCTCCTTAGCTATTTGAAAAGCATAAAGCCAAAGAAGCTGATACTAAACGGGGATATTATTGACATCTGGCAATTTTCAAAAAGCTACTGGCCGGAGTCGCACATGCGGGTAATCAAACACCTTACCGGCTTGCTGGCAAAGAAGGTAAAGATCTACTATGTAACAGGAAACCATGATGAAATGCTGCGGAAGTTTGTCGGCTTTAATATGGGTTCGCTGAAGATTGTCAACAAGGTGGTGCTGAAACTGGATGGAAAGAAGGCCTGGATTTTTCATGGCGATGTCTTTGATGTGACCATGCAAAATTCAAAATGGCTGGCAAAGCTAGGTGCAAAGGGATATGACGCGCTGATTTTGATTAACCGTTTCTTTAACCATATCTCTGAAAAGATGGGCAGGGGCAAGCTTTCCTTGTCCAAAAAGATAAAAAACAGCGTGAAAAGTGCTGTGAAATTTATCAACGATTTTGAGCAAACGGCCGCCGACATTGCCATATCAAACGGCTATGATTATGTGGTTTGCGGCCATATTCACCATCCTGAAATAAAAAAGATATCAAATAAAGAAGGCGAGGTAACTTATTTGAATTCAGGCGATTGGATAGAAAATCTGACGGCGCTTGAATACAATAACGGCGCCTGGTCTGTGTACAATTTTATGGAAGACCCGCATCAAATAAAAACGATGCAGGTCAGTAAAAACCTTCAGGCAGATTTAACAAGCAGTCAACTTTTTGAAAATCTGGTACAGGAATTTAAACTCATGAAAGCTTGAAGATATTATATGCGATCCAGGGCACGGGAAACGGCCATATCAGCAGGGCCAGAGATATTATTCCCCTGCTGGAGAAAAAAGGAGAGCTGGATATCCTGATCAGCGGTATTCAGGCAGATATCACCTTACCATATCCGGTAAAATACAGGTTTAAAGGGCTTAGTTTTATTTTCGGTAAAAAGGGAGGGGTAGATTTGCTGGGTACCTATATTAAAAACAATGCCCGCAGAATTGTAAAAGAGATAAGGAGCCTGCCCATAGAGCAATATGATTTGATTATCAACGATTTTGAGCCTATTTCAGCCTGGGCTGCCTTTCTTAAAAGGAAGCAGTGCATTGCGCTGAGCCACCAATGTGCGGTCTTATCGGAGTATGCGCCTGTTCCCAAAAAGAGTGATAAAATGGGGAAGTTCATACTGAGAAATTATGCACCGGCCACTGCCAAATATGGATTTCATTTTACAAAATTTGACGAGCATACCTACACCCCCTTGATAAGGAAGGAAATAAGAGAATTGCAGCCTACAGACGAGGGACATTATACCGTGTATTTGCCTTCTTATGATGATAAGAAATTGATTAAAACTTTTACGAAGATAAAAGATGTAAAGTGGCAGGTGTTTTCGAAGCATAACAAAGAGGCGTGCGAGATGGACAATGTGTTTATTCAGCCCATCAGCAATGAGGCTTTCGTTAAAAGCATGGCCTCCT
>CAZHZR010000396.1:0-2700 GCA_964537095.1 uncultured Roseivirgaceae bacterium | reverse complement strand
TTCAAATAGCTGGAATCGGAAATATTGCTACGGCCGATGTGACAGGAGCACAGATAGGTTCAATTTTTAACTATGCAAAAATAGTAGACGGCGTACAAATAGGTTTATTTAACATAGCGGATTCTGCAACGGGTATTCCTATCGGCCTCTTTAGTTTCATTAAGCGAGGCTTCCATGAACTGGAATTCTCTACCAATGAGATTGTGCCTGCAAATGTTGCATTTAAATCAGGAGTAAAAAGGTTCTACAATATTTTCTCAGCCGGTTTTGGCACATGGAACGGCCAAAGTCGCTGGATGTTTGGCTATGGCGTAGGGACGGAAAGGCCATTGAACAACAAGATTTCCCTAAACTTTGAATATACAGGGAGTTGGGTAAATGAAAAAGAGAAACTTCAGGAAGATATGGGCGTGCTGAACCGGCTAAATATCAACCTTATAATCAGGAGAGAAAAAGGGTTCTCCTTTTCTGCTGGCCCTTCCATTAATTTCCTGATAACAGAAAGAAAAGACCCTGAAACCGGGGCCTTTTTGACAGATCTTGCTCCCTATGTGCTCGCAGAAGATGAACTAGGTTCGGCGTTGACGCAGCTGTGGATTGGAGGAAGGATTGCCGTTCATTTTTAACCATAGTGTGGATCAGGATTTCAGCATTAAAGATATCAAGCTTTGTGACGACAGCCGCATCGACTACAACTATGAAGTAGCTGCCATCAAATTCGCTTTTCCGCAGTGAACTTCATCGCCCAGTACGTCCAAAGTATTACTCTCAATCTCCTTGTCATCTACATTGAGATTTCGGCCTCAACAGAACAGCCAACCGCTTCACAAAAAAGCGCTCAAGCGTTCGCCTTCAATCTATCTGCAAATACCGCGTGTAATTTTTCAATTTTAGGCTGAATTACATACGCGCAATAGGGTTGCTCCTGGTTTTGATTGAAATAGTTTGTATGGTAGTCCTCAGCCGGATAAAATGCCTCGAACGGAGTGATTTCAGTAACAATGGGATCATTCCATATTCTCTCGGCTCCAAGGGCCGCTTTAACTTCCTCTGCTGCTCTTTTTTGTTCCTCGTTATGATAAAATATAGCAGATCGATAATGCGTGCCCACGTCATGGCCTTGTCTGTTTAATGTTGTAGGGTCGTGTGTTTTGAAAAAGACCTGCAGCAAAGTATCGAAACTGACTACCTCGGGATCAAAAGTAATTTGTATTACCTCGGCATGCCCTGTTCGTCCTGTTACCACCTCCCGGTAAGCGGGGTTCTTAATGTGGCCGCCTGAAAAACCAGACACCACAGCTTCTACCCCTTCAATCCTTTGAAATACTGCTTCCACACACCAGAAACATCCGGCGCCAAATGTTGCTTTTTCCATCTTATATTCTTTTTATTATGATTGCTAGAACGTTTATTAGTCGTGCGGGTTTTGGTTCCTTAATTATTTTGAATTGCCAAGTTTTCCGCGAAGAGGCATCCGTTCCGGCCTTTTGGTAAACGACCGTTAAAGGCTGCACTATCTTATTCCACCCACAGCAAAAGCCCCTTGAGGTATTCACTCTCCGGATGAAAAATGTTAATGGGATGATCTTCCGGCTGGTACAGGTGCTGAATAATTCTTACGTTTCTTCCGGCATCTACTGCCGCTCCAAAAATTATCTTTTGGAAAAGCTCTCGGGAAATATGTTGCGAACAGGAGTAAGTCATCACCAGCCCCTGAGGCCTCACCTTTTTGAGCGCAAGAAGATTAAGGTCTTTATAGCCTCGTGCCGCATTGTGAACCGCCCTGGCACTTTTCGCGAATGCCGGCGGGTCTACCACAATGATATCAAAGGTCTCATCAGATTGTCGCAAATATTCAAAGCAGTCGGCTACAATGGCTTTATGATTAGCGGAAGCACCAAAATTCGACTTAACAGTTTCCTCACATGCTGCGATGGCCGGTTTTGAAATATCTACAGACACTACCTCTTTAGCCCCGCCCGCCAATGCATATATGCTAAAGCCCCCTGTGTAACAAAAGGTATTCAAAACCTTCTTTCCACTGGATAATTCGCCGAGCAGTTTTCTGTTCTCACGTTGGTCTATAAAAAAGCCCGTTTTTTGTCCGGTCTCTATATCTATAAAAAACTGCTTGCCGTGTTCAGAAATATTAATGTGCGTATCGCCTGCTTCGCCGAGCCATCCGCTCGTCCGGCTCACATTTTCAAACTTCTGGGAACCTGATGTGCTTTTGAAATAAACATGAGCAAAGCCCAGTCGGTTGAGGCATTGCACAAATATCTCCTGTAGTCTTTCAGTACCTTTGGTCAGCAACTGCACTACAACAGTATTGGCATAGACATCCGCTATCAACCCCGGTAAAAAATCACCTTCCGCATGGATGAGACGATAAGCATTGGTCTGCTCCGAGACAACATGCTGTTTTCGCAGGGCAAAGGCGGCTTCAAATTTCAACATCCAGAAATCTAACGATGAAAAATCTGCAGGTTCTGAAGCGAAATGGAAGATCCTACAGATGATCTGGCTGTTAGGGGCATAAAACCCATACCCCAGCACCTTTCCCTGGTTACCAACAACAGCGACGACGTCCCCATCATGGCTTTTGGGCAATTGCTTTACGCCTCCGGAGAATATCCAGGGATGCCGGTTTATAATTGACTTGTCTCTACCTGGCTTTAACGTCAGTTGCTGATATTCCAT
>CAZHZR010000395.1:0-2700 GCA_964537095.1 uncultured Roseivirgaceae bacterium | reverse complement strand
ACCACCATGGTTCCTGGTATTACGTTTGGGTTATTGGGATGGCTAGCGAAGTAACCGCCCGACAACTTCCCGTACCAGGGCCAATCGTGTTCTGTATCGGTTGCGGAATGTATGCCCACATAGCCGCCGCCAGCCTGTATGAATCTTTCAAAGCTGTTTTGCTGGTAATGATCTAACACATCTCCCGTAGTGTTTAAAAACACTACTGCATGATAGTTTTTCAGGTTTTCCTCATCGAAAACGGATGCATCTTCTGTTGTATCTATTTTGTACTGATGGGCTGCCCCTAATTTGAGCAAGGCCGCTTGTCCAGCCTCAATTGACTCGTGCCTGAAGCCGGCAGTTTTACTAAAAACAAGTATATTTTTTGGCGCTTCTTCATTGGTACAAGACCATAATACTGTGCAAAAAGCAACAAGCAAGAAACTAAACAAATGCCTTACAGCCTTTGGGGAAAATCCTTTCATGGTTCACTAAAATTTCAGATAGATAATGGAGTAGCAATCCTGAAAATCCTTCTAGCGGGGAAAAACAGAAAAACTAATCTTTCAAAAATAAACTAAAGATTTTCCAGTTCCAACACCAAACCGTAATTAGAAGTGAGAAAAAATGGAAAAGTGTTTAAATTCTAGCCTGGTAGGTATAAAGTTGATAATAGCGGCCTTTGGTTGCAATCAGCTCTTCGTGTTTACCTCTTTCCGCAATCCGACCCCGCTCTATCACTAAAATTTGGTCGGCTTGTCTAATTGTGCTTAGCCTGTGTGCGATTACAAACGTGGTTCTCCCTTTCATCAGTTCTTTAAGACTGGCTTGTATTAAGGTTTCGCTTTCGGTATCCAGGTTAGAAGTAGCTTCGTCCAAAATCAATATTCGCGGATCCGCTAGAATGGCTCTTGCAATGGCTATTCGTTGACGCTGTCCACCAGAGAGTTTCACACCTCGCTCTCCAATTAACGTATCCAGGCCGTCTTCAAACCTGCCAGAAAACTCCTGAACGTGAGCAGCACGTACTGCCTGCAAAAGCTGATCTTCAGAGGCATCCGGCCGAGGGAAAAGAATATTCTCGCGAATGCTGCCTTCGAACAGAAAATCATCCTGAAGCACCACACCTAGCCTACTCCTGTAACTCTCAAGGCTAACCCGCTGTAAGTCATGATTGTCTATAGTAATTTTACCGCTATCAGGATTCAGGAAAGATGCTGCCAATCCAGCAATGGTCGTTTTTCCTGAACCCGATGTGCCAACTAACGCTGTTACAGAACCGGCAGGGGCGCTAAAACTAATTTCTGTCACCACCTCTTTTCCTTCTTCATAAGCAAAAGATACGTTCTCAAATTCTATATCACCATGAATGGTTTCGAGATGGATGCTCCTTTCTTTGCCTGCATCTTCCAGGGGCGTATTCATAATTTCCTCTGTCCTATCCAGTCCGGCAAAAGCTTCTGTTAACTGGCTCCCTATATTACTCATCTGGACAATAGGAGCAATCATGAAGCCCAAAAACAAGGTAAAGGCCACGAAATCACCCAGTGACAGACCTTCATTGATGATCATATGCCCGCCAATACCCATTATCCCTGCGGATGCCAGGCCCAACAACAGGGTAGCTGAGCTGGTAACCAGGCTGGTAGTGATCAGGCTTTTCTTTACATTCAAAAACAGACGGTTAACTCCTTCTTCAAAAGTTTTAATTTCCTGCGCTTCCGCATTAAAGCCCTTTATAACCCTCACGCCACCTAATGTCTCTGTTAAACGACCGGTTACCTGGGCATTTATTACACCTCTTTCCTGAAAAATAGGCCTGATTTTAGAAAACGCTTTGAGTGAGATCAAACCAAACAAAATTACCGGTAGCAATACAAACAGGGTCATCGTCGGGCTGATATACACCAATATCCCAAGGCAAATGATAGAAGTGAGCACCCCGCCAATCAATTGGGCCAGTCCGGTACCTACAAGATTTCTCACTCCTTCCACATCGGTCATAATCCTTGACACCAATTCACCGGTTTTGGTATTGTCAAAAAACCGCACTGGTAACCTTATTATATGGCTTTGCACCTGGGCACGTAATTTAGAAATTAGGTTTTGTGCTTCTACGCTCAGAATTTGCGTAAGCGCAAATGAGGTAACGGATTGAATAATAATAGCCACTACCACACCAATAATCAGCCACTTTAGCATACCCATATCTCCATGCGGGATTACATCATCGATAAGGATCTTACTTGCACCCGGCAATACCAATCCGGCCAAACGGCTTATGATAATCAATAAAAGTCCGAGGAGGATATGTTTTTTTCTAGGTAAAATAATAGTTTTAAAAACATGACCAATGGTGACTCTTTTTAATGGCTTTGATTTTGACATGAAGGTGGCTGAAGGTTAGACTGAATAATTTAGTTATATCGAAATTTAAATGATAAAGTTGTGCTTTTTCGGGGAAGGTAAAAAAAATTGTTCCTTTTAAAAAGGATGAAACAGCGCTTCTTAATATTCACTAGGAGCACAAGACCACGGCTCTGCCAATTTGCAGGTTAGAATGCAATACCTGCGTGTTCAAAACGGATCATCAGCAAAAACAGCAGATTCCAAAATTAGGACATCCACCGCCAGGTAGTTAAAATGTTAACATGGAAGCAGGTAGAACATTGCATAAAAGCAATATTGCCTGTAATTTACGGTTTAATAAGAGAATTG
>CAZHZR010000394.1:0-2701 GCA_964537095.1 uncultured Roseivirgaceae bacterium | reverse complement strand
TGTTCTCTGTCCTGACAAATAACTGATCAGACACCAGTCGCTGTACGAGGGGCAATGTCTCTACCCTGGGTTGATGTACAGGCAGATTTTCTAATTCAATGGGTGTCAATTTGGGCACAGGGATTAGGGCAATAGACAGTTTCTGATCCCGGGGAGCTATAAAAATGACAGTATCTTCAAAGTGGCGGTGGTTAAAGGAAATTCCAAGCTTTTCGAATTGTGACGGAACCTCCATTGAAAAACGCCCGTTTTCGTCAGCAACTGCGGAAACCAGGCTACTTACTTCGTAGACAACTATATCAGCCAGGGGTGCTTTTGTGGTGCCGTGGTATATATTTCCTGAAATCGTGTATTTCTCATTTTTCCGGCTTGCTTCAACCGGTAATTTTTTCAGCAATATCAGGTGATTGCCATTTACTTTATAGTCAATGTTCTCCGGCAGTACCTGCTCGAGCGTTGACTTTACCGTAGCATTTCGCGATGAGTAAGAAACTTTTTGGTTGGAAGCCAGGATGGAGGCGTCATAAGAAAAAGTAAACCGGGCAAGATCAGATATCTCCAGGAGCACCTTTTCGATGCGTTCATCTCCTGCATTGATGCTAACCTTTCGCCTTAGCAGATTGTCCTGTGCAGTGCAGGTAAAGCCCAGGCCGATGAAAAAAACGGCTGACAGAAGTAAGGATTGATATAGTTTATTCACAACCGTGGCCTGATACAATGAATTGGTCGTTAGTTCTATTTGAACTCAGATTAAAATTTGTATTGATGATTTCAAAAATCT
The DNA here is from genome assembly GCA_964537095.1 of uncultured Roseivirgaceae bacterium. Classification (GTDB taxonomy): domain Bacteria; phylum Bacteroidota; class Bacteroidia; order Cytophagales; family Cyclobacteriaceae; genus CAMPJM01. The sequence continues at coordinate 1,920 of CAZHZR010000394.1, read as the reverse complement.
GATCAATGTCTTCGCCGTAAAACTTTGCGGTAAGCCGGCAATCCAATATGGATGGGTTCTCAGGACTGATAATAATGTTATAATAATTTTCCAAAGTTTCGAACACAGTCTCCAGCTTTTCATTCTGAAAGATGAGCGTTTGAGATTTCCAGTAAAGGTTGTTGGTATTAAAAGCTGTCACCGGATCAATTCTCCGGGTGCGTTTGTCAATGGTAATACTTTCTCCTGTCCTTAAAATGACTTCTGAATCAGCGGTAGACACACTAACGCTTCCTTCCTTCACGCCCACGTAAATAACATCAAGACTATCATAGGCACGTACGGTGAACTCAGTTCCTAAAACTTGAATGTCGGCCCCCTCTACCTTTACCAAAAATGGTTTTTCAGGATTAGAGGTGACCTCGAAATAAGCTTCACCTTTTAAAGACACGGACCTTTCATCTGTTTTAAATTCTTCCGGAAAACGCAACTCCGAAAAATTATTCAGCGCTACCATTGAGCCATCAGGCAAAGTGTCAGTGGTGGTTTCATTTGTAGTCGCCAGCCGCGTTTCTAAAATGCTTTTACTTTTGGTGCTTTCGTAAAGAAGATATGCAGAAACACCCAGTATAATAACTGCCGCTGCCCTGGACAAATAGTAGTAGATATTTCTGCTTTTGGCCTGAAAATGAGGCTTTCCTTCTGCAGCTACAGATTGCGTATTTACCCGGTTCTGAAACTTCTTCCAGGCCTGCTCCACGTCCACTTCGGGCGTTGTCGTTAATTCCGGCTTTTTTGAAGATCCCATCGCTGGCCCTTCTCCTGGAGCAGAAGGGTTTAATCGTCTTGATTTAACGACACTGTCCAAATCGGCTGATTTCTTTGGAATGATATTTCCGGTCTGCTCCCAAAGTAGCTTTAGTCTTTCAAATTTTTGTTGGTTAGTAGGAGATGAATCAAGCCAAAGTGTGACGACATAGCTTTCCTCAGCACTTGCTTCACCGGCAAGATATTTGGTGATCAATTCATAATCTACTTTCGAATTTTTATCAGCCATGTAGCACCTTTATATATTGACAACCGAGATAAAATTTACCCTTATCCATCTTCTGTTTTTTTATGAAAAGCTTATCGTAAAGTAGATGGTAAGCATCATCAAAAAGATAACAGGAAGATATTCAGCCAGGTTTTTCCTGAGATATTTCAAAGCTTTGCCCATCTGGGCTTCTACTGTCTTTACAGAAAGCTTCAATTCATTTGCTATTTCCTGATATTTTAAACCGTCATGCCGGCTAAGCTTAAATATTTTCTGACGTTCAGGCGGTAACTGGTTGATGCAATCATCTATTCTTTGTTGAAGTTCAAGTTCTACAATCTTGTCACTGTATTTATTTTCTTCCTCCCTCAAAGGCTGCATCTGCGCCAGGGCATATTGCTTCCGTACCTCCAAATGTTTGATATGGTTGAGGCATGCATTGCGCACCGAGCGGTACAGATAGCCTTCCAGTGAGTCCTGAATTTCAAGCGAACTGCGTTTGTTCCAAAAGTTAAAAAATACTTCCTGAACAATCTCTTCTGACTGCTCCAGGTCGGACAAATACTTGTTGGCAAAACCACACATACCCGCATAATAGGATTTGAACACCTTCTCAAAGGCTCTTTCGTTTCCTGCCTGGATTTTTAAGGCTATCTCCCGGGTATCAGTCAATGTTTTGTACTGTGGTTAATTTAGGCAAAATTAGTTTTTAAATGTGATTTTCCAAGATGATTAGTTAGATGTTAGATTTTAGACGCGAGATTTTAGATGGAATGACTTTAGACAAAGTTTGAACTTTGAACCATGAAACTTTGAACCTGAAACTTCCATGAACTATGAACTTAATGAAACCCCCTCAGCCCCGGAATTATATCCGGGACAGCTCCCCCTGAAGCGGGGAGCCC
>CAZHZR010000393.1:0-2721 GCA_964537095.1 uncultured Roseivirgaceae bacterium | reverse complement strand
AAATCAGGTAACGTAAGATTCCCTTTTCTATCAGACTTGATCATTTTGGCTTCTTGCCATTTGCCGTTGCGCGGATTGAACCACTCGAAGGAATAGGTAGTGTTTTTTTTCATTCCACCGACTTTGGGCAGTTCCGCCTGATTTTCGCAATAAAGTAGGCCGAAATCTTTCTCTTCAGTCAGCATCATGAGCGACCAGCCATCCAAACCGCGCACAGAACTGCTTTTAGACTTCTGCGGATGGAGATGTTGCTGATGGGGCTTCAACTGCTGGTATCTTGCACCTTCTGAAAGAACAAATGTTTCCAAATGCTGCATTTGGTTTCCTGATTCGTATTTTAATGCATCCCAAATATGTGGGCGGGCTCCCGCAGGCTCTCCCGTACTGGTAACATCGTATGCAGCCGTACCGTGCACGTGTCCTGCCAGCCCACCAGAAAGCACCGAGCCGTACATTTGTGCCCGGGCAAAATAATTATCACGATCGGAATTAGGTGGAGGCGTTTCGCCGCCCGGCTTGTTGATTTCATGGTTCCAGCCGGTATAGTAAGGCTCAAAATTGATAGCCGGGTAGGGGGGCTCCAGGGAAAAAAGGGTATCCATGGCGCCGTAAAATCCGTGATCGCGCGGCTTATTGCCTACACTGTGCATATCCAGCCAGGGCACTTCCTCGTCATGACCAAAAGTGGTGTAGGTGGAGTGGTCGATCAGGCTGGTATGCAGTTGGCCAAAAGGTGGTGGCCCATAGGTGTTAAGGTGATAGGTCAGTGCTTCGTTGAATTGTTCAGCGGTCAGACTAAAGTCCTCTGGAATCCAGTCCAGATGAATGCCGCTAAAAACAAAATTCTGCGCGCCATAGCGGGAAATCAGGTATTGCACATAACGGGCAAAGCTTTCGTTAAAGTCAAAGTATGCGTTCCACGATGGCCCTACATCCCTGCGAACGGTCTCCAGCAAGGGCACAAAACCCTGCTCCGACATATACTGCATTTTTTGATCCAGACTGTGAAAATAACCGGGGTTGATCCGGTTAAAATCGGAAACGCCCGGATGTTCTTCTGACATGGCGAAGGGGAGGTTTCCCACTTCATCCCGCATGTTTTTCGCTGTAAATGTACCCCAGTAACTCAGTCCACCTGATGCATCAGTTCCTTTGCCCTGGGCAACATCGTAGCCAAACTTCTCCCAGGCGTTGCGTATAAATATACCATTTTCATCTGCGTAGGTGCTTGGGTTGCGGTCTGCTTCCCAATTCGGAAAGGCTGCAATCATACTCACCGAATTATAGCCCTGATTTTTTCGATAGTGGATGGCATCTTCAAAGCCGATGCCAGGAGCCGGCATATATTCGTCTGAAGTCGGAGCATTCCGGAATGGCAGTCTCCAGGTAGCGCCGGCCAGCCAGGTATCGCCCACCATAAAAAACGGCGTGCCGTCGGCATATTGGAGCGCATGTCCATTGGAGGTGGCACTGACAAAACCCCGGCGGTTGGGGTTTTCAGCCTTTTCCTGCTCGCTCCACTCCACAGCAGTAAATTCACCGGACTTATTGTTTAGTCCGGAATCATCCTGATTTGAGCCGCTCGTCCATTCCCATTGGCCGGGGTTGGTTGCCACAATTCGTACTTTATAAGTATTGTCTCCATCCCAAAATCCATATACCCGCTTAGAAAAATCCGGACCTGTTAAATCCACCCAGACCGTCACGTCGGTATAGTAGTTCTCATACTCGTTTTCAGCATTTAAAGCAATTTCCTGCATTTCCCAAACGTGGATGTTGGAAGGAGGAGAGGTTTGAAAAGCAAATGACTTAAAAGGGAGCCCTATTATATAAAGGAGGCTGAGACAGAAAAACAACAATCGTTTGATAATCATTAAAAATAAATTAATATTGATTTTGAAGATACTTAAAAAATGGCAAATAATGGAAACTGAGGCGTCCTTAAGATAAAAATTAGCAAAAATTCCGCTATCGTTGCCGACATCATAAGCTTTATCATAATTCCAAAACAATTGCGTATGCTAAAAACATTAAAACTTGTTTTCTTTCTAATGCTAACCTTTGGCCTTTGCCAGGCCCAGTTTCTGGACGAATTTGATAAAGCCGAATTGGATAAAGACTGGTTGTTTTTTACCGGCGACGGGGACGCTACCATGGATTTTGTACGGCAGGAGAGGGGTTATGCCACCATGCTCATTGATGCAAGCAATGATGCCACCAACATCTGGTATGCCATCACCAAGCGAAATGTTTCACCTTACCTGAACCTGAAGAAGCTAAAAGGTCCCGACTCGGAGCTAAGAGTTGAGGCCAGGGTACGGATACATAATCCTCCCCGCCGGGTGAATATGATGGTCAACACGCAACGAACTACTGATTACCATCTGGATCTAATGGAATTTGAGTTACCGGATACCAACTGGCACGTGATAAGTATGACTACGCTGCATTTGGATGCCGTTCCTGGAGATTCACTTTATGTTCAGTTTAATGTCACAGATTTTGGTTGGGAAAAATATGCGGTGGATATGGATTACATAAAAGCTGACATCATCAATTTAAAAAAAGCCGGGCCGGATAAAGGAGTTCAGATTCCTTATCATCCGCCGATTCCGCCCACATCTGACTTTACCCACCATTTACTGGTAGAGGAAGCAGCGTTGATTAATTCCGATTATCCTCAGTTAAACCTGAACGATTGGCACGTAGTGGAAAAAGGTG
>CAZHZR010000392.1:0-2724 GCA_964537095.1 uncultured Roseivirgaceae bacterium | reverse complement strand
CGATCACAATGTCCTAAAATATAAATTAGGTGCAAATTGTGTACTTTTGCCGCTTAGTATTAAATTTACCTGGGCTTTGTTTGAAAAATCCCGGAATAAAGACACAGATTATACAAAATGAAGATATCTTTAAATTGGCTCAAGAACTATATAGAAATAACTGAAACACCAGAAGAAGTTGCTGATTTGCTGACCAAATCCGGTCTGGAAGTAGAAGGTTATACCCGCTTTGAAGCCGTAAAAGGTGGTTTGGAAGGGCTTGTAATCGGCAAGGTTTTGACCTGTGAAAAGCATCCAAATGCAGACCGTCTTAAAGTCACCACAGTAGACATCGGAGGAACAGAGCCATCACCCATAGTGTGCGGTGCATCTAATGTGACGGTTGGGCAAAAGGTAATAGTAGCAACCGTAGGCGCAACCTTATACCCCGTCGAAGGAGAGCCATTCCAAATTAAGAAAGCCAAAATCAGAGGTGAGATTTCTGAAGGCATGATCTGTGCAGAAGATGAGATCGGGTTGGGGACCAGCCATGACGGAATTATTGAATTAGACACAGAATTACCTCCAGGCACCCCGGCATCTGCTTATTATAAGCTGGAATCTGACGTTGTTTTCGAAATTGGACTCACACCCAACAGGGCGGATGCGGCTTCTCATATTGGGGTCGCACGTGACTTGAAAGCGCTGTTAAACAGAGACATTCGCTTTCCGGAGGTTGCCGCTTTTGATGAGGAAGCTACTGACGATGGCTTAATTTCTGTTCGGGTAGAAAATCCAGAGGCTGCACCTCGGTACTCTGGATTGGTTTTGAATAATTTACAGGTAAAGGAATCGCCTGACTGGTTAAAATCGCGTTTGCAATCCATTGGCCTCTCCCCCATCAACAATGTGGTAGATGCAACAAATTATGTTTTACACGAGCTCGGACAGCCTTTACACGCCTTTGATCTCTCAGAAGTAAAAGGCAATGAAGTCATTGTAAAAACTGCAACTGAAAATGCCACTTTCACCACACTGGATGAGAAAGTGCGCAAACTTGCTGCCAATGACCTGATGATTTCCAACCAAGAGGAAGATATGTGTATCGCAGGGGTATTTGGTGGGTTAAAATCCGGTGTAAAGGAAACTACCACCAGCATATTTCTGGAAAGCGCCTGTTTTTCACCGGACTTTATCAGAAAAACAGCTCAAAACCATGGCTTAAAAACAGACGCTTCTTTCCGCTTTGAAAGAGGAACAGATCCGAATATTACAGTCTATGCTTTAAAAAGAGCCGCGCTGCTTATTAAAGAGGTAGCCGGAGGGAACGTGGGCTCCAAAATCATTGATATATACCCTAATCCGGTAAGCGATTTCAAGGTCGATGTCACGTATAAAAATATCAAGCGTCTGATTGGCAAGGAAATCGAAAAAGAGGAAATCGAAAAGACGTTAACCTCTTTGGATATTCGCGTTGCTGACAAAACGGATACTGGCTTTACAGCTTACGTTCCACCCTATAGAGTAGACGTTACCCGCGAAGCAGATGTGATAGAGGAGATATTAAGAATCCACGGATATGATAACATCGCGCTATCGGATACGCTTGGCACGGAATATCTTGCATCATTTCCTAAAAAGAACAAAGAAAAGATACAGGAAACGATCACACAGCTATTGACAGGCTTTGGCTTTAGTGAGATTATTACCAATTCTCTTACAAAGCAAAACTATGCTGAAAAAGCCTCCTTCCTGGAGCAGGACAAAAGCATAGAAATTCTTAACAAGCTCAGCGAAGATCTGGGCGTATTAAGGCAGCGATTACTCTTCAGCGGTTTAGAAGTTGTGAACCATAATATCAACAGGAGACAAAAAGACCTCGCACTGTTTGAATTTGGAAAAGGTTATACAAAAGAAAATGAAAAGTACAACGAGAAGCTATATCTCAGCCTTTTCATAACGGGGAATACCGGAGAAGAAAGTTGGCAGCGACCGGTACAAGCTACCTCATTTCATGATATTTCATCGGTAATGCACCGCTTACTTAAGAAATTTTATTTGCCGGAGTATAAAGTCTCCGTAATTCACGAAGAAGGTTATCAGTATGCCTTGCAAGTCATTATTGGCAATAAAATATTGGCTACCTGGGGAAAATTATCGAAAGAAATTGTATCTCTGACTGGAATTAAACAAGAGGTTTTCTATGGCGAGTTCGATTGGAACCTGTTATTGAAGTACGCTAACAGAACCTTAATCTATCAGGAGGTCTCCAAATATCCGGAAGTAAAAAGGGATCTATCGCTGGTTATAGATAAAACTGTAACATTTGCAGAGATTGAAGCGCTGGCTAAAAAAACAGAGCGAAAGCTGCTCAAGAAAATCAACGCATTTGATGTGTATGAAGGAGAAAACATCGGAAACGATAAAAAGGCTTATGCCCTCAGCTTTACGTTACAGGATCAGGAAAAAACCCTCACTGATAATATTATCGATAAGGCGATGGAAGCGCTAATCAAGGCTTATGAAAATACCCTTGGTGCAGTAATCAGAAAATAAAGCTCATGGAAGACTACAATCTAAGCGAAGGACTATCACTTCTTGAAGAAAAAATTAAGCAGTTATTAGAAGAAAACAAGGCATTAAAACTGGAAATAGTTGATCTTAAGAAAGATAAAGCAGCTCTTCGAGACATGGTTGAAAAAAAAGTCGAGGAGATAAATAATTTTCAAAATCAAATTAAAATTA
>CAZHZR010000391.1:0-2727 GCA_964537095.1 uncultured Roseivirgaceae bacterium | reverse complement strand
GATTTTCTTGTGCCATCACAAATCAAGGAGACTCTCGATTATCAAACATGCCAGCAACAGCATTTTGGAACCAGACATTCATGAAAAAAAATTCACCTAACATATTCATCGGCACTTCAGGCTGGCATTATAAACATTGGAATGGAAATTTTTACCCGGATGACCTGAAGCAATCCGCACATTTCGACTTCTATGCCCAAAAGTTCGACACCGTTGAAATCAATAATTCATTCTACAAGCTACCCACGGAAAAAACCTTTGCTCAATGGAAAGAAACCGCTCCGGAAAACTTTATCTACGCTGTAAAAGCCAACCGATTTATTACCCATATGAAGAAATTAAAAGACCCGCGATCTTCGGTGGAGCGGTTTTTTAAGCATGTAGATTATCTGGAGCACAAGCTTGGCCCGATTTTATTCCAGCTTCCTCCGAAGTGGCGTTTAAACGTTGAAAGATTAAAGGAATTTCTTGAGGTGCTTCCTCCCGGGTATCGGTATGCCATAGAATTCCGCGAAAGTTCTTGGTACCATCAAGATGTTTACGATTTGCTCACCGCACACAATCTCGCATTTTGCATCTATGAGTTGGAGTACCATCAATCTCCGCAGGTTACCACAGCCGACCATGTTTATGTAAGACTACATGGCCCGGAAAGGAAATATGAAGGAAAGTATTCTCTGGAAGATCTTCAGACCTGGGCGGGCAAATGCAAAATGTGGCTGGCAGAAGGCCTGGATGTATACTTCTACTTCGATAACGACCAGCATGGTTATGCCGCTGAAAACGCCCTTTCCTTCAAGAAACTAATGAAAATCAGCTAAAAAGCTACTTCACAGTATGAAGGAGCAACAACTTCACTTCCATATTCAGCTCCTCAATTATTTCTTCGCCGCCATCTAGAATAGAAGCCCGTACCACACCAACATCTTCATGTGGGCGCACGAAATACGGATGCGGCTCAAGGGCTTTATAACCCTTTATTATAAATAAGTATTTAGCTCCCTGATTGTAACCGTCAGAGATCCAGTCTTTCAATGCTTCTGTAGATGTGGTCATAATTAATTATGTTTTCCATATAACCACAATCTTAATATTTGGTTAACAAAAAGTTTAAATAAAAATTCACGCCTGCCATGGTGTTTGTTTCCGTTTTGCTTTAGCTTTGCATTATAAATAAAGTTGTAAATAGTTTTCCTTTTTACCATTATTTTTTGTGGAACTTTTCAACTAATTATCCGTTATAATTACACTGGCTCTATTTTTTTTATTTACAAATTTTTTAAACAAAATTCCTATTGCTATGGGGAATCGACTAGAAGGTAAGGTTGCGATCGTGACAGGCGGCGCTACAGGAATAGGCGAAGCTATTTCCAAAAGATTTGCAGAAGAAGGTGCCCGGGTAGTGGTAGCCAGCTATCCGGATGACCCGGTGGAGGAAGTGGTAAATAACATTAGATCCAATGGAGGTGGCGCAGTAGGTTTTAAAGGCGATCTATCGGACGATGCCAACGCCCTGCGTTGTGTACAACTTGCCGTTTCTGAGTGGGGGCAGTTGGACATATTGGTAAGCAATGCGGGTGTATTTCCTGTTACTGCTACCATTGACGAATACCCACTGGACGCTTTCGACTACATGATCAGAAACAATATTCGCAGCACATTTCTGATGACAAAATATGCTATCCCCGAGTTAGTAAAAACCCGCGGAAACATCGTGGCGGCAGGTTCAGAATCCGGCTTCCTGGGGATAGGCCAGAATGCTCCTTATGGTGGCACAAAAGGTTTCATCCATGGCTTTATTAAGGGAGTGGCAGCGGAGCAAGCTCAAAACGGAGTAAGGGCAAATTGTGTCAGTCCAGGTTCTATAGATACAGCATGGACCCGTAAAGAAGATGGCCCGATGGATGAAGAGATGGAAAACATGATCATTGAAGCTACTCCTTTGGGCCGCAGGGGAACTGTGGAGGAAATTGCGAATGCCTATTTATTCCTGGCCTCCGACGAAGCTTCTTATGTTACAGGCACGCTGTTTTCTGTAGATGGCGGAATCACGATTTCCAAAGGTGCTTTAGGGAAGAAAATCCCCAAAGAATTAAGTCAGCAACCCGAGCCTTCACTTGACCTGAAGCATACGCATTCGGGCGCGACTGACATGTCCAGGTAGTAATTTGGATTTTAAAACTTATTCTATATTCATTTTTTAAACGTTTCAGCATGAGATCAGTTCAAACCGAAAGGAAAACTACACGCGAGCAAAAAGGGATCATGATTAGTCAGGAAGCTGCTATGAAAAACGCCTTTAATGCCATGACAATCGACGAAATTCGAAATTCTAAACCCAAATCGCGGTTAGAATCATTCTTAAGGAGAAAAGCCTTAGAAAAGAGAGACAGAGACAAGTTGTTTTATAGATAAAAGAGACAGCTGTTCACTTTAAACAGGCGGCACCAGGTTTAACTTGTGCCGCCTGTTTTATTCCCTCAAACCTTTGCAGCTTAAATTCCCGTAGACCAAATGTTGCTCGGAGAGTTCCCTTGTTTTGGGACGCCCTTGCCCGCAAACCCTTCCGTGCACACCGGCGCGGCGTGTGGCACGGTCAGCACTTCGTCGTATGGTTTGGCAAGTAATTTAGACCTACTAACCTGAGTTAGATTAATAAATGATTGCATCGTCGAGAAAAATGTGGTATTTATGCAGTAAACTTAAAATTTACTTTCCAAAAAGTCT
>CAZHZR010000390.1:0-2762 GCA_964537095.1 uncultured Roseivirgaceae bacterium | reverse complement strand
TCCAAAAAAGGTAGATTCCGCTGGGATGAGAAGTCCATCCCGATGCAGCGGAGCGGATATCGGGAAATCCCAGCGGGATCACATAAGAAGCCTAAGTAATGCACTTAGGCTTCTTTTATTGCTAAATTTTCCAACTGCACAACAGCCGCTGGGATGAGAAGTCCATCCCGACGTAGCGGAGCGTCTTTAAAATGCAACAGCATGAAGTGTTTTACAAGTTTTTGTTGGAGAATAGATTTGGATCCTCCCAAATACTAATTTTCGATGGAACTTTTCACGGTGGTCATCCAGTAGGGAACTTGTTGGACGTTAGTATTACAGCTTATGAAACCGCAGCATTTATCGTTTCCATCAGTGTCATTTTTTAGCAGTTTTCTCCGTTATTCAACGATAGCCGTTAACCTCAGCCCCACAGGGTCTAAATATTTGTAGAAATATGATTACCATTGGAGAATGGTGCCGTTAGGTACCAAATATTTCGTACCTACCGGCACGTTATTCTGCACATTTTTATTTTTTCTACAAATATTAAGTGCCTCTGGCACTCTTCTTTTCTTAGGTTAACGGCTATGGTCATTCAACGGGGCGGGGTCTCCTCAATGACCAACAACCTCATTATGCAATCAGTATTCTAAAGGTGATTTTCCTGCCTTTTTATTGGCTTATTCTGTCGCGATTTTTAGTATTCCGACAGGTGCTTGTCGCAATATGGATGACTTAGAGTAGCTCTTTGAACAGTTTCTAACGACCAGAGATGCTAAAAAGGGTGGCAATCCCCCTTTACTACCACTGAAAGCCCTTAGCACGCTGCTGCATCAAAGGGATCGCCACAGCTTTTCCCGCAAAAAAGCGGTAAAAAGCCTCGCGATGACGGTACTAAAGAAGCCCCATTCCACCGTTGTTGGTGTTTCACAATCAATCCAATCCCGCTGTAAGTCTCATGCGGAATTTTGGTGCATACGGGCGTTTAATCACCATTTGCCATTATTATTCGATTTCTTTTCAGGGATATTTCTGCAGCTCCAAAGACACAATTGCTGGATAGATCATTCCCTTCAACTCCCTTAAACGTTTACCTTTCCAATTCTTCAAACAATTCTCCCTACAATTCATTCTTATACTGTATTGAAACACGAGCACCAAATAACAAAACTTTAAAATACAACAGGAATGAATATTTCATTGGAACAGGCGCAAAAAGTGGTAGCGGCAGCGCAAAAGAAGGCTACTGAGATGGATTTGAAAATGAATATTGCCGTAGTGGATGGCGGCGCAAATTTACTGGCCTTTGCGCGGATGGATGGCGCATGGCTTGGTTCTGCGGACATTGCTATTAAAAAAGCGAAGACCGCGCGTTTCTTTGATATGCCCACGGGAGATATTGGCAGTTTGTCTCAACCAGGCGGCTCACTGTATAATATTGAGCATTCCAATGGCGGTTTAATTACTTTTCCGGGCGGAATCCCGCTTAAAAATGCTAATGGAGAAATTATCGGCGGCATTGGTGTTTCCGGAAGCACCGTAGAAAATGACCACACGGTTGCAGAAGCAGGAACGAAGGCTTTGTAGGTATTAGATATTAGATAAGAAGGTTAGTTGCCCGATTTCTCAGAAAATTAAATAAGCGAATTGCAGCTTCAAAGAATGTGCTTTTGGGTTTAAATGCAATGCTGTATTTCTGGGATTTAATTCATAAGCAGGCTTAGATTTGTGGGAGTAAGCAAGCCCTAAAGCCAGCCTTTCCCGTCCGTCCCTGATAAAGCACACGCGAAACCCGCCATCAACATTTACCATGATTTTTTCCAGGTGATTGTAGTGGATATCATATTTTGCGCCTCCTGTTATGGGTACAAGCGTCGGAAATTCAATCACAGGACCCAGGAAAAATTGCAGATTCACGAACGGAGTCGATCGTAAATTTGCTTTGTAAACAAATAGAAAGGGCACCGCATAGCTATCGGCTAAAATTTTTTTCGGCATAGAAAGGCCATCAGGTTTAATCTGGAATTTTTGAACAGTCACCAGAAGCCCGGTTTCCAGACCTACCTTGTCATCAAACAAGTATTGCACAATAACTGAAGCATGCATACCCAATAGACTTTTGGATGAAAACCCTTTGGCCTGGTCTTCTTTCGAAAATTCCAGCACCGGAAAAGCAGGCCCCACGCCAAGGCCCAGCTTAAAATTGTTTTGCGCAGGGCAGGGGATGGTGGAAGATAAAATTAAAAAGAAAGAAAAATATGTTAATTCCAGGGCATAACCTAAAGCTTTCATGTGTATATAATTATTCACTATTATAGATCCAAATTTCTGATCGGCTCCAGGCATCGGTACAATTATATACCAGGCCAATCTTCCTTTGACGTTGCTGAAATAGCCTCTCAACAAATTACACACATATCCCGAAAAAGCAGGACGAGTGTAACAAAAATCACAATCATTACTGCGCTAAGAAAAACTGCAGCAAGTCCTCTGCTACTCCTTTTGACCCACAGGCTGTAAATTCCCACGCAGAAACCTGCAAGTGAGAAAAAGCAGGTACCAATCAGGAAGCTATCAAACCAACTCGCATCCAGCTCAAACACCACTGCTGAAATAAAAATGATCAGGCCTAAAACTGCCATCAGCAGCGCAATGTTGGCTGATTTTGGCGTCTTTCTTGCATTTTCCATTGTTCAAAATTATAGCATTGAAATTCTCATTGGTCCTTCATGTTGTGAATCTAATCTAAAAATTACTACTTTTGCGTCCCAATATGAAAA
>CAZHZR010000389.1:0-2768 GCA_964537095.1 uncultured Roseivirgaceae bacterium | reverse complement strand
GCGTTGCTCTTCAATGCAAATACGCCCACCACAAGGTAGATGTTCTCAGCGAGGAACTCGTTACCAGGTTCAGAAATCCCGGTTAATTGACTAACGTTGCTTCCGTTGTCCTCAGCGGTACTTCCCGAAACTTGAGTGGACTCGGATAGTGCCTGTATGTTGTGCGAGAAGATCATAGCGGCTAACCAGAAAATTCCCAATTGTTTTAGCTTCATTTTAGTATAAGGTTGGTATCTTTTACAATTTATATTCAAATAAAACCATTTGCTCCATTTATATTTTCTTTATATGGATTAAAACCTTTCATGTGTATATTATTATTATATTGAGTTACAACAAGTTAGTGCACTTATTAAGTGAATACCACCTAGGGTTAAGTCCGGGTAGCAAAGGCTGGACTACTTTCCTGCAAAAAAATAAACCAGATGCTTTTTTAGCATCCGTGCCAGACCCCAGGCGTTTCCATTAATTTTTAGGGCAAATCAATAATAGAAGTTTTATTTGTGTTAATTTTGTTATTTAAATGACCTAGCAGGCCTCAGTTAGTTGCCCGGAATATAGCCGGGTCGTGCTATAGAACATGTTGGCGAAGCATTTAAGGCCCGGTATGGTGCAATTGATCATGTAAATTAATAATCATTATAAATTCAAAATCATGAAATTAGCAGTTGTAGGCGCTACAGGATTGGTGGGAAGTGAAATCCTGGCTGTTTTGGAAGAGAGAAATTTCCCCTTCGATGAACTTATGTTGGTCGCTTCGGCTCATAGTGCTGGTAAGGTGATTCCTTTCAAAGGTAAGGAGCTTACAGTAATAGGGATGCAGGAGGCTGTGGACAGGAAGCCAGATATTGCTATATTTTCTGCTGGAGGAAGTGTTTCGTTGGAATGGGCTCCTAAATTTGAGGAGGCAGGGTCCATCGTAGTAGATAATTCTTCAGCCTGGAGAATGAGTCCTCATCATAAGTTGATCGTGCCTGAAATTAATGCTAAACATTTACGAATTGATGACAGAATTATCGCCAATCCGAATTGCTCTACCATTCAGATGGTAATGGCTCTGGCGCCTCTTCATGAGAAATATAAGTTAAAAAGAGTGGTTGTTTCGACTTACCAATCTGTAACCGGTACAGGTAAGAAAGCAGTAGATCAAATGATGGATGAACGAGCTGGTAGAAGTGGTGAAAAAGTTTATCCCTATCAGATTGACATGAATGTTTTGCCGCATATTGACGTATTCCTTGATAATGGCTATACAAAGGAAGAAATGAAGATGATTAACGAAACGAAGAAGATATTTAGTGACGATTCCATCCAAATTACAGCCACTACTGTTAGAATTCCGGCTATTGGCGGCCATTCCGAAGCAATAAACGCGGAGTTTGAGCTTGATTTCGAAGTAGACGAGGTGCGGAAAATTCTTTCCAATACACCAGGGGTTGTGGTGGAGGATGATGTTAAGAATCTAAAATACCCAATGCCGATAACAGCCCATAAGAAAGATGACGTATTTGTGGGCAGGATCAGACGAGATGAGTCACGACCTAACAGCTTGAATATGTGGGTAGTTGCAGATAATTTGCGAAAAGGAGCGGCAACAAACGCAGTACAAATTGCTGAATACCTGGTAGCACATGACCTAGTACTAATTCCAGACAGCAACCAGGCTTGATTGAAAAGCTTAAGTCGCCTGTAGTTCAGGATTTTATACAAAAGCATCAACATGACGACCCTGCCATGTTGATGCTTCAATCCCGCAAACACCCACAGCTTCCCATGAAAGAAGTTGTTTGGCAGGTACAGGCCCTCCAAAAGGCCAGGCAAAAGCTTCCTGAGTGGCATCAGCACCAAAATATTATTTTTCCTCCACCGCTCTCTATTGAACAATGCAGCTCCGAAGTTACTGCTAAGTTTAAGGCGAATCTTTTGAGCGGCCAGACACTTATTGATTTAACGGGCGGTACGGGAATAGATACCTATTACCTAAGCAAGCGGTTTAGCCGGGCCCATTTTGTAGAAAGAAGCCCATTGCTGTGCGAGATCGCTGCCCACAATTTTTCCGTATTGGGTGCCGACATCGAGGTGCATCATCAGGAAGCAGCAGCCTTTTTATCTTCCATACAGGAAACGGTAGATTTAATTTACATTGATCCTGCCAGAAGAAGCGAGTCAAACAACAAGGTCTTTTTATTGCAGGACTGCGAACCTGATGTGATTGCGCTTCAGGATGAGCTCTTAAAAAAGTCGGGCAAAGTTCTTATCAAGACTTCTCCTATGCTGGATATTCAGCTTGCAGAAGGAGCTTTTCGCAACCTAAAACATGTCTATATAATAGCGGTGGGAAATGAGGTGAAGGAAGTGCTCTATTTGTTGCAAAGTGGCTATGATGGTAAATTGAAAATTAGCGCTCTGAATCTCAGTAGGACATCCGGTGGTGATGAGGAGGAATTTTCTTTCTTCAAACAAGAGGAACAGCAGGCAAAAACAGAATTTAGCCTGCCTTTAAAATACATCTATGAGCCCAACAGCGCCATCTTGAAGGCCGGTGCCTTTAAGCTACCCGGAGCGCGGTTTGATCTGGCGAAATTACACCTCCACAGCCATTTGTATACCAGCGACAAATTGGTATCTTTTCCCGGTCGGACTTTTGAATGCCTTGCAGCGGCGCCTTATAATAAAAAAGCCATCTTACAATATTTGCCGGAGAAGAAAGCCAATATAACGACAAGAAATTTTCCTGATTCAGTTCAGGCCATCAGAAAGAAAACAGG
>CAZHZR010000388.1:0-2781 GCA_964537095.1 uncultured Roseivirgaceae bacterium | reverse complement strand
GATGAAGTTAAAGTAACCGTAAACGCTGCTGCGAATAAGGCGCCTACCGTAAACGCAGGGGATGACTTGTTGCTTCATCTGCCTAATAACAGCACAACCTTATCAGCAAATGCTTCTGATCCCGATGGCGCTGTTGTTTCATACAACTGGTCGCAAACCAAAGGGCCAAAAGCAAATGTTTCGGGCGAGTCAACGGCACGGTTGTTAATCTCTAATATGACTGCTGGATCCTACAGCTTTAAGGTAATAGTAGTTGACAACAATGGTGCGAGCGCTTCCGATGAAATAAATATCAGGGTCAACACTCCGCCCCGGGCAAATGCGGGATACGACAAAAGTGTTATCCTACCTAAGAACTCAGTTCTGTTGTCTGGCGCAGGATCAGATTCTGACGGAACCATTAGCTCCTACGAGTGGAAAAAAATTAGCGGGGGAAATGTCACTATGAAAGATGAAAAGACGCACTTATTATCATTATCTGGTCTACGAGAAGGAAATTATGAGTTTGAATTGATCGTAAAAGATAACAATGGCGCCTCTGCATCAGATCGCGTTAAAGTTAGTGTTCATCCCGCCGAAAACAAAGCTCCAACCGCTTATGCTGGGAAAGATGTAAGGCTGGAGCTGCCGGAAAATAGTGTAATCCTGGAAGGTTCCGGATCCGATGCCGATGGCAAAATCGCCAGCTTCAAATGGAATCAGGTGGGTGGAAGTAAAGTTGCTCTCGATGATGTAAACGCTCCGAATCTATTCCTTTTGAACCTTTCCGCCGGCGTCTATGAATTTGAATTAATTGTTACAGATGACAAAGGTGCCAGCGGCTCAGATCGGGTTACCGTGACTGTGGTTAAAGGCGTCACCATCGTCAACCCTTTGACAGTTCTAATTTCAAAAGAAGATCTGACATGCTATGGAGATCAAAACGGAAGTGCCGCAGCAGTCGTTTCAGGAGGAACGCCTCCTTATAGCTACTCATGGTCAAACGGTAGCTCCACTGCTGAACTGGGAAATCTGGAAGCAGGTGCATATACTTTAACAGTAACCGATGCGACAGGAAATCAAGAAAAAGCTACCGCTAATATCACCTCTCCTGAAAAAATGCAGATTGCTGCTTCAATTTCAGATGAGGAAGGAGCTAAAGGATTGGGAGCCATAAAAGTAGATATTTCAGGTGGAACGGCTCCCTATAAAACAAAGTGGCTAAAGAACAATCTGGATGCGCCGGCACTCAAAGGAAATGCGCTTTCTGGTCTTGAAGCCAGTGTCTATACGCTTCATGTTACAGATGCCAAAGGATGTACAACTTCTGAAACATTCACTGTCCGAAAGAAAGGAAACAATTCAGTGACTGTTTATCCCAATCCTAGCAGAGGAGCTTTTAAGATAGCCATCGATGCTTCAGGAGGCACTTATGAACTAAGTATAATTGATTCCAAGGGCAGAATAATCCACACGGAACAAGGAGCACCGAATGATGATGCCAGAATAGCTCTCAAAGATTACGATCTCACCCGGGAAGGTCGCGGCATCTATTTCATTAAAGTACAGTATCAATACGGTTCGTTTTCCACGAATAGAATTGTTATAAGATAAGACGACTTATCCATTTGAAAAAAGGGGCTGCACCTAACTAACACGGTGCAGCCTTTTTTATTCCTCTTTACGAATAAAGAATCGCTCAAGGGCTCCGCTAAAAGTCGCTGATGATTCCATAAGCGAAAGATTACCTGCAGAGGCTGTCGCCTTCGCTTCACACACATATCAGTGTAAATTTCAGGAGCCTACAACTCCACCCATTAAAACGGGGACAAGAATACCTTAATTTCGACGGAGTTTGTCGATGACTGCGATTCTTTAATGTAATTTGCTTGTAAGTTTTATTTTACTTTTTTACTTTTTTTATCGACATAAAAGGTTAGGCGCGTCTGCCAACTCTATATACTTACCCCTCCCCCACATTGGGGCTAGGCATGATCCCATTTCTCAACAATCAATTATAGGACGCCCTCTGTTTATAAATTTTAAGCGTCCAATCCTTTCAATATTAAAATAATCCAATAAAATACCGAGATGTGCTTAATTTAAACCCTCACTTAATATGTGTTTTGTGCAACAAATGCACCCGATCGTGTTATCGACAAACTCCAACTTGATGATCAAAAAGACTAAATCTAGATTCTCATAATATATGTTTTGTGTAATATTTCCAAAGAAAGTAATTTTATATCCCTATTAAATATATCCAATTTTGCTTTTGTAAAAATTTTTAGTTGACCATTAAAATCATAGTATTATGAAAAACAGTTACTGCTCTAAATTTCTAACGGAGCAATTGTTTAGAAATAAGGTGCTAGCCTTTCTTTTGATAATCCTCTTCGCTACTATTTCCAATCTTAGTGCTCAGAATCAAACGAAAGAATATTTTCAAACAAAATTAAAATCGAATACCACAGTTGGGTATTTATCATATTTACCTCCTGCATATAAAAGTGGTAACAATAGTTTTCCATTGATGGTGTTTCTTCATGGAATGGGAGAAACAGGGAATAACCTGGACCAACTTTTGAATTACGGTCCACCGAATATGATTCGTTGGGGAAAATGGCCTGCTGACAGGCCTTTTATAGTTATTTCTCCCCAGAACCCGTCTGCATTTGGAAGTTCCTGGAACCCGGCATTGGTTGATGAAGTTATCAACGAAGTATCAGCAAAGTACAGGGTCGACAAAAATAAAATTTATGTTACCGGAACAAGCATGGGTGGTAACGGCGCCTGGAACTA
>CAZHZR010000387.1:0-2793 GCA_964537095.1 uncultured Roseivirgaceae bacterium | reverse complement strand
CTTTGCGTGTTCTTTTCTTTGCGCCCTCTGCGTGAAACCTTAAGTACGAAGTACTTTTAATCCTAAAACCTTGAGCAAGCACTGCTTCCCTTCCTACCTTCTCACAATTCCGTTCAATACCTTATTTTCCTCTGCCTCCACATCATAAATAAACCCATTAACCACACCATATTTCACAGCACCATCTTTAAGAAGTATCAAACTTCCATTTCCGCTCTCTTCAATTGCAGTGGAAATCTTTGTTGAGTCGCCAATCACCTCTATGGGAAAATTCACAAATTCCTCATCAGGCAGTTCTTTTAACCTGACTGTTGTATACCCAGCTGCAATCAGATCGTGCAGATTTTTATTCTTCAGCTCCTCAATATTGCTGAGCACCTCCGGGTATATCTTTCCCGCTACGGCCAGGAGATCTTCTCCATCCAGTTCTTCATAGCCAAAAAATACGGAGAGGTCTCCGATGTCTTCCAGTGTGCTTTTATAATAAAAGTTATTATTATCAACCGTGATTTCTGCCCTGTTGAAGCCCAGGTCTACCTCGTAGTCTTTTCCGTTTACCGCTATAGATACATTCCTGATCAGCAGATCGTAAAGGTAAAGCTCATTGTTGGGAATGGCGAAATACTGTTCTGTTTCGTTGCTTTTATAGGATTTACTGGCAATAGAAGTGAGCGCTTCCATAATCGCTACAAAATTAAGCTTTCGGATATATTGCTTTTGAGGATCGCCAGCGTAGCCTCCTGATTCTATTAAAACAGTGTTTGTTCCCCACTTCTGAATATTATCACCAAAGGCTCTCGGTTCAAATTCGTCTGAATATTTCGCTACTTGTCCTGGAATGTGCTTCTGTAGTTCATTATTCATCTCCACAATCAGTTTCATGGCATTTTCCCGACCGGGATTGATGGACTTTGCTTCGTCGAAAGCGGGTGCCAGAAATGAAATAGTAGCCGGTTTGTTGGTCTTCCCTGCTGTGTAGCGGGTGTTTTGATCGTGGAGGTTGAAGCCAAAATCAGCGGCTGTGCTATCCCTTACTTCTTTCAATATTCTGGCTTCGGGCGATTGGAGGCGAAGGGCATCTCTGTTGAGGTCGATGTCGAGGGCATTTCTTCGCTTAAATACTTCGGCGCCATCTGGATTCAACATGGGGATGAAATGAATGGTGAGCTTTTTTAAAAGTTCTTCCCGGACGGGATTTAACTCATCATTAGCCTTAAAAAAGTTGAAGATATCCATCAGGGCCATGGTAGCCGTTGACTCGTCGCCATGCATTTGTGACCATAGCAGCACTGAGGTTTCACCTTCTCCTACTGAAACCAGATAAATTTCCTTCCCCAAAACCGATTGCCCTACTTCATTTATGGAAAAGGGGGGCGAAGCTTTTAGTGAATCAAGCAGCGGTATTATTTTATCATGCTTAAACCTTCTGTTTTCCAGTCCTTCCTGTTTGTACCGATCATAATTTTCATAAAATTGATTTTCCGACTTTTGATCAGTGGTGCAGTTTATAGACATAAGTAGAATGGTGATTAAAAGTAAGTAGTTTATTTTCATTACAGGCCCTAAATGCTGCAACCGGCTCGTTCGATCCATTATATACCTCACATTCAAATTTTCAGCACTCAATATCAATTTCGTTGTACCTCACATTATCAAAACCGTTTATGTCCTGCTGCGCCATTAGCGTTTTTATCTCGTGCACAAGCTATACTTCTTTTAGCAAAGCACTACCTGTTCCATTTCTGTCCGGAAAAACGACTTTCTGATTAATAATTTTCACCCCATCCGCGACATCATTTTTCAGAAGCATGGCACCGTCCATGTCCACATAATCCAGTAGCGGCAATAGCTGGGCAATAGCAGATATCCCTACGGTAGACTCCGTCATGCAGCCCACCATTACCTTCATTCCCAGCGATCTCGCTTCACGAATCATCCTGCGGGCAGGCGTTAATCCTCCACATTTTGTTAGTTTAATGTTTACGCCATGAAAATGCTGGTGACATATCTTTACATCGCTTTCAATCATACAGCTTTCATCCGCTATAAGCGGTAAGGCTGCGACTTCGTACACTTTTTTCATTCCTTCAAAGTCGTCAGCCCGCAAAGGTTGCTCAATAAACTCCACCTGAAGTTCGCTGAAGGCTCTTGCGTTGTCAATTGCCTCCTGAACAGACCAGGCGCAATTGGCGTCTACCCTAAAAAGAGCATCCGTGTGCTTTCTCAATTCCCTTATAATCTTCACATCCTCTTTTGTCCCCAGTTTGATTTTGTAAAGCGGCCAGGGAAACTCCTGCATTTTTTGCACCATCTTCTCAATAGAATCTATGCCGATCGTATAGTTGGTTAGCGGCACTTCTTCCGTACTTAAGCCCCATAATTTATAGAGGGGTGATTTCTTTTTCTTCCCCCACAAATCGTTCATAGCAATATCCAGGGCGCACAGGGCAAAATGATTTTTTTGGAGGTGCGGCTGTACTTTTGTCCAGAATTCCTCCGGCAGCAGGTTACCACTCTCTTCAATCAAGGGCCTGATGGCTTCCAGATCCTCCCTCATTTTTTCAACAGTTACTCCATAATAAGGATTGGCTGTGGCTTCTCCGTATCCGCTGTGTTCACCATCGCTAAGTTCCACTATCAACGTTTTTTGAATGTCACGCGATCCATGCGAAATAGTAAAGGTATGTTTTAACTCCAGATCAAAAGGGTGAAAAATTAACTTCATAAGAGGATTTTCCAGCGAAAGTATTTTGCCTCAATCTACAAAAACTCGCGTGGACTTTGCTTTCTTTC
>CAZHZR010000386.1:0-2848 GCA_964537095.1 uncultured Roseivirgaceae bacterium | reverse complement strand
TCAAGAATTATCTGGTCATTAAATAAAACTTCATCACGGCCTTTTATTTGCCAAAGACCGGTCATGCCAGGTTTTACATTCACGCGCTGCTTCTGCCATCCTTTCATCACTTCATATTCGTAAGGCAGGCAGGGTCTTGGTCCTACAAGGCTCATTTCTCCGCGCAACACATTTATTAGTTGAGGAAATTCATCGAAAGATAGTTTCCGAAGTACTTTTCCTACACTGGTTATTCTGGTGTCGTTTCTAAGTTTTTTGGTATCGCCGTTTTCAAGGATCATCTTCCTAACCTTACTTTCGTGTGCCTGGACACTACAGTTATAAGTCATAGAACGAAATTTGAACATCGTAAACGGTCGACCGTCTTTGCCAATTACGGTGGGTTTGTAAAATATAGGGCCCCGGGAATCTAACTTTATAACCAATGCGATGAACAGCCATAGGGGCAGAAGGGAAATAATCAGTGCCAGGGCCCCTAGCAGGTCTAGTCCTCTTTTAAGATATGCGTTAACATCTACATCAGCCTTTGGGTAGCATCGGAAAGAGGAAATGTTTCCTATTTCTTCTACTTCCATCTTTTTATTTATAACACCGAATAGGGGGGACTTAATGTGAATGGTTTTTTTGGTTTTTTTGCATTCACTAATGAGTTGGTGAAGCTTTTCCACATCGTGGTTCTCGTAGCAAATGAGGATATCTGTTATTTGATGTGTCTTGCAGAGTTGTTCGACGTCCTCAACCTGGCCCAGCACACGAATTTTTTCTTTATTTGCTTCCGTGCTGTAGTCACCTTCTGAGACAAACCCGCAAACTTTGAAATAGCTGTTTTTACAGGTACTTAAAAATTTGGCCTTGGCTATGCTTTTGGAGTTGATCCCTACAATTAGCAGCTTTCGATGAATAATATCTGTATTTACCAACCAAAGAAACAGATTGGGTAAAATAAATATTCTACTTGATACTGAATAAACTAAAATAAAGACATAGGAAAGGAAAATGAACTTCGTGTTTGTAATCAAAATATAGGACCTGAAAATATATGAAAAGACATATATAAAAGTGATGCCCAGGAAAAGCTCAATGACCAGCGCGTTGAAATGGCGTGACTTGTTTAGAACTACCTGATAATTAAAGATCTGATTCCACCTTCCAAAAAAGACATGCATCAAAACGATAATGAAAAAGACGAAATAGAGTTGTAACAAACTCAGATTTACTACGTCCGAAAAAAAATGGTTGTAGAAGATCACCGCACTGAACACTCCTATAAAAATAATTGTCAGGTCATGAAAAAGTAATAGTACTTTATGTACCGGAATAAAAATATCCTGACAGTTATTGTAAAATGAGGAGCAAAATTTTACAAAAGGGCCCTTGTACTGACTCTCATACAAAAATTCTAAATTCATGGGACAAACTTTAAAAATGGTACATAAAAATACGCTGAGTTTAAAAAATGTGCTCCTTTCAATAGTTTTGTTAAATTATAAAAAATGTATATATAATCCAATATAAGTTTGTGTTTTATTTGATAATTTATTTTTAATTTGATCCATTTGTGCTTAGTTAATGATTTGATTATTTGGGTAATAGGTTTGTCAAAATACGATAGGGCGCGGGTTTTGAGGATGAGAGGGAATAAACCGTGATTGGTTATTTTATTGACACTAATTTGTGTAATATTTCCCTAAAAATTACCTGTAGTTGTTTAGTATAGAAGATTATAAAGTTGATGTAATAGTTGGAAAATTCTTTTAAAAAATTGGTTTTTTTGTTTACATTGTTTTAAAAATTAGAAGATGGCCATGCTACACACAACTACCGCTACTCCTGGAAAAAAGCCAATGATATGGATTGACCTCGATAATTCTCCCCACGTACTTTTCTTCTATCCGATAATTCGGGAACTTAGAAAAAGAGGAGTTGAAGTAATAATTACTGCCAGGGATTTCGCGCAGGTATATAGTTTGGCTGCCTTGTTTGGTCTGGAGTGTATAAAGGTGGGGAGGCATTACGGAAAGAATATGGTTTTGAAAGTGGCGGGAACTGCCATACGAGCCATAGAGTTATTTCCCATTATTCACAAAGCAAAGCCATCGCTGGCATTTTCACACGGCTCACGTTCTCAGTTGATTCTTTCGAAGATATTGGGCATTCCGTCCCTGTTGGCGATGGATTTTGAAGGTGCCAAAGGTTTTCCACTGTTAAACCCTTCTATGGTATTGCTCCCGGAAGTACTTTATAAAAAGTTAAACAGAAACGGCAACGGAAAGAATCTGCTTCAATATCCGGGCATTAAAGAAGATGTTTACGTCCCGGAATTTTTACCTGATAAAAGCATCGTTGATGAATTTGATCTAAGTGATGATGATGTCATTGTCACTTTACGTCCTCCCGCCACGCTGGCGCACTATCACAACTCAAAAAGCGAATTCCTATTCGAAGAGATTGTGAAAAAACTGCTGTCGTTTGATAACATCAAGGTGTTTATTCTGCCGCGAACCATTGACCAGGGTGAGGAGATCCGAAGCCGATGGTACGCAGGATTTGAAGAGAAAAAGCTGATCATACCCGCAAAGGTGGTGAACGGCCTCAATTTGATGTATCATTCCGACCTTGTTATCAGTGGAGGAGGTACCATGATTCGGGAAGCAGCAGCCTTGAGAATCCCCTCCTATAGTTTTTTTCAGGGAGAGATTGGGGCCGTTGACCAGTTTTTAGTGGCAGATCAAAGGCTGACCCTCATCTCCAGCCTGGATGATATCATGAACAAACTTAAAATAGAGAAAAAGGGAACTGTTGCGATCAAAGAAAACGGAACTTCCCCTGCTTTGAATCATATTGTAGC
>CAZHZR010000385.1:0-2849 GCA_964537095.1 uncultured Roseivirgaceae bacterium | reverse complement strand
TTTGTGATCTACATCAACAGCCTTTATTATCCTATGTCAATGGACAAAAAATGTCTCTTGTTTACCTTTGTAAAACAATCATAAACAAAGAGACTTTACATTAAAGCAAAGTCTTCTATAAATTTTTCTAACTATAAACTAAAGGCCATGTCAAAAATTCAATGGAAAATCGACCCCACGCACAGTGAAATCACATTTAAGGTGAAGCATTTAATGATTACCACAGTTACCGGATATTTCAGGAAGTTCGACCTCGAGGTAGACACTGAGAACGATGACTTTAAGACTGCTTCAAAAATCGAGTTTACAGCGGATATCGACTCTATAGATACCAACAACGAACAAAGAGACACGCATTTGAAATCAGCGGATTTCTTTAATGCAACTGACACTCCTCAATTGAAGTTTGCCGGCCAGAGATATGAAGCAAATGGTGATGAAGCAAAACTACACGGTGATTTAACCATCAGAGACACCACTAAGCCTATCGTGCTGAACGTGGAATTTGGCGGCATTGTAGTTGACCCTTATGGTCAGACAAAAGCTGGATTTACGGTAACAGGGAAAATCAGCAGAAAGGACTATGGTCTCACCTGGAACGCGGTAACAGAAGCGGGAAGTGTGGTAGTAAGTGATGACATAAAAATAAATGCAGAAGTGCAATTGATTAAACAAGCTTAACTCTCAGGGAGCTTATCATAGCTTTAAAAAAAAGTCACGAAATGCATTCAGCTTTGCGTGACTTTTTCTAACAATTTTTTATCCTATGGCCAGGAGATCCACGGAATTCGGGAAAGGATCAGGACCAATCCAATGATATAGAATATCAATATCTTCTTGTACCGTTGGTCGCTGTCAGTCAGTTTTTTGGCTTTGGAATAGCCAACGGTGATCAATATCACTCCAATAAGCATAGTAAGCGGATGTTCTACTGCATAAAGCCTCATTTCAGCATTTTTCATAACAGCCCCTGAAATATTCGACATGCCGAGCGGAGATACGAAATACAAAATCAAGCCGAAAAGCAACTGCACATGCGATGCAATAAATCCAATTAGCGCTATTTTCCTATGTTTATCTGTGAATGGCTGCTTATTAATATAGGCCATAAGGATATAAACTATGGAAAAAACAAGTGCGGCCAACAATAAGTAGGCAAAATAGGAGTGTAGGTGCAGTAATCCGGTATACATGTTCTATCGATTAATAATGTTTGTTGGAAACAAAATTTCCTAACAAATTTAGACCTATATTATCAAATACCAAGGTTTCTTTTCAATAGTAATGACGCTAGCCGTAAAACTGAAAATATCGCAGAAAATTATCTTGAGCGCGAGCGCAGATGTCGCAAAGGACCAGTTCACTGAACCAGCAAGCGACAAAGATTCTATTCTACTTCATTCACTTCAAGCAGTTCCACTTCGAATATAAGCGTTGCATAAGGAGGAATCTGTCCGCCCGCACCTCTTTCACCATAGGCCAGATTGTGTGGAATGTATAACTCATATTTAGCTCCTTCCTTCATCAACTGCAATGCCTCTGTCCATCCTGGAATCACCTGACTTACGCCAAAAGTGGCAGGTTCTCCTCTTTCAATGGAACTGTCAAACACGGTTCCGTCTGTCAGCTTGCCTACATAATGAACTGTTACATCGTCATTAGGCTGAGGGCTTTTGCCTGTTCCTTCTTTTATAATCTTATATTGGATTCCGCTTTCCGTTTGCTGTATACCTTCTTTATTTTTATTCTCTCTAAGAAATGCGAGCGCCTCCTCTTCTAACTGGGCACTTTTGATTTCCATGGCTTCCTGCACATATTCCTGTACAATTCCGCTCGCTTCTTCTGGCTCAATTTTTAATTCTTTGCCATTAAAAACGTCTTCGAAAGCAGCAATGATAGCATCCAGATTGACCGAATCCATTCCCTGATCCTGAATGTTGGAAGCAATGACCACACCTAGTGCATAGCCCGCACGCTGGTTTTTGGCTTCTAAATCGACTTCTATAGGCTTTTGAAGATCTGCAATTTCCTGGTTCAGGTTGTTTACATTGGTATTTAGTCTTTCTACTTCAGCTCGCAATTCTTTTTTGGACTGCGCCTTCAGGGAAACAGAGATAGCCATCATCAGGCAAAAAGTAAGTGAAAAAAATCTCATCATGATTGGTTTTAATTAGAATGCAAAGAAAAGAAAATAAGTTAACTAAGATTTAATTTTCTGCGATTATTTAGTTCTGATTGTTGAATTTATAGGCATGGTAGTGCTTTGTAGCGATTTAGTTGGCGAGTGAAAATTGTGCAGGATAGAGAAATCTCCATTGAATGGGATGAGCCCCAACACAGTAGATTTTAGATTCAAAGCTTTGTCCCCCAAATATGCCTATAGAGACATGCACGATTATGGCGTCCATCAAAGCGGAGAGAGCCATACAAGCTATAAGGGATAATACGGGCGGTTTCACAACAGTGACGGATGGGGTAAAAGCTTATTAGAGGGTGGAATCAAACTCAACTTGATTGCTGATAAATTTCCGAGAGGACATTGACGTTACAGATGAGCCAGATTATAAGTGAGTATTTTTATTTACATCAGAGAAAAGTCTTTCGAAAAAATTATTTTTGATCGGTATAGACAATATTTTTTCGTAACATTGCAGTCCTTTTAAATCATGATGTGGTTTGATAGGAATCTAAGTTCGGGGTGTAGCGCAGCCTGGTAGCGTATCCCGAATGGTTTCGGGAGGGTCGCAGGTTCAAATCCCGGCATTGCATTAGGATTAATTTAGAAGATTACATAAAGTTCGGGGTGTAGCGCAGCCTGGTAGCGTATCCCGAATGGTTTCGGGAGGGTC
>CAZHZR010000384.1:0-2878 GCA_964537095.1 uncultured Roseivirgaceae bacterium | reverse complement strand
CTGTCGTGGTTGTTTACTACTTTGTTTTCCTCATCGAAATACATCGTTGCTCCATTTTCTGGCGTATAGGGCTCCCAGTTGGGCAATTTTCCTTCCACATTCGGGTTACCTGTTTTTACAAAGTTTAACCAGGCCGAACTCATTATATCAGCCAGTTCGTATGCTTCATCTGTAGTGCTTGCCCAATCTGGTTTTAGGTCCACATTGTTGAAAGCCAGGGGAATATCCAAACCATGAAAAGATCCTTTCGAGGCATCATCAACCGGGCTCTTCCAGGCCAGGAAATAAGCATACAAGGGAGCACTTTGCTGTCTTGACCGCGCATCCAAAGCCATAATGGTAAATGGCCGAAAGACAGTATCTATAGAGAGCAGATCCTGAGGGGTGAAATCAGGATATGCTTTTGCGTAAAGCTCTACAAACTGATCGGTTCTGTCGCCATAGTGCTTGCTCAGACGCTCTTTTGCCTGTTCCAGCGTCAGGTCCTTTTCTCCATAAGCCGTCCTTATTAATTCGTTCAGCGTGGTTCCCATCATCAGCGGTATATCTTTTGAAATATCAGCGAAACCAGGACTAAAAGGCTGCTGAAGCAAATCTTCTCCATCTGCAGAAGGTGCAAAACCAAACATGGTTGGAGACCCCGGCCTTCTCGGACCAGTAATCTTTTCAATGGCTTTATTTCCGGCCTCTACCAACTCCTGGTAAGAGACTGTAGCTAGTTTGTCTGTATCATTTTCGGTAATCCCAAGGTTTTCTAAAACAGCTAAACCCAGCGCCTGGGATTTTTCTTGGGTCATTACATTCACGAGCGTTCCACTTTGAATGATAGCCTTATGGAACAAACCTTTGGCTGCAGGCATGCACATAAGGGTGGCCACTTTTCCGCCACCTCCTGATTCGCCAAAAATCGTGACGTTGGAAGGATCGCCTCCGAACTCCTCAATATTATTTTTAACCCACTCCAGGGCTTTCACAACATCAAGCATACCGACATTGGCAGATTGGGCATATTTTGAGTCGTAAGCAGAAAGGTCAAGAAAACCAAGGATATTCAAGCGGTGGTTTACAGATACCATCACAACATCTCCTTTTTGAGCAAGGGCTTTTCCATCTGTCATGGGGTCGCTGCTGCTGCCGACATGGAAGCCTCCGCCATGCAACCACAGCATCACCGGCCGCTTCTTGCCATCCTTTAGCCCGGCGGTCCATACATTTAAACTGAACAGCTCCTTTTCATCCATTTGGGAGTCGTCAATCCAGGCTACTATCTGTTTCGCTACCGGACCATATTCAGTGCATTCGCGAACTTCTGTCCATGGTTCCGGATCCTGCGGAGGCATGAAGCGCTCAGCTTGGGCATAGGGAATCCCTTTAAAAGTGTATATTTCATCGTCAACAATGCCAGAAACAGCGCCCGAGGTGGTTTCAACTATCGGCTCTTGACTTTGGTCGCTTTTTTCTGAGCTGCATCCTGTAAAACAGAATCCAAGCATAATTAAACAGCATATGGAGATAACTGATCGTCTCATAGGTAAGGTTTTATTAATTGTTTTTATTAAATGTAAATCACTTCCTTTTCCTCTTCGCGTAGGGTCAAACACATTCCAAAATTCAGAGATGTACGTCTGACCCCAGGCGACAGAAAATTTGATTGGCCGCAGGCATAACATTTTATAAACGGCTATTCATTTGGATAGAAAAGCCGAGTACCATAGATAGCCTACCAAACAAAGTGATTTGCGATAGCTATACGGGATGTCTACAAGTAGTTAGCAGTTCTCCCTATTTAGCCGCCTTAGCAGCGAGAAACCCGTTCACTTCGAGCCAGTACATAAAGGAGTCGAACCAACGGTTGCTTGTACGGTCTGGGTTCCCAAGGCCAAAACCATGTCCGCCATTCTGATAAAGGTGAAATTCTACGGGCACACCTGCCTTATACCATGACTCAATTACACCAGATTGACCATTGAAAAGAAAATCATCTGTGGCGATCACATTAAACATAGGGGGCGCATTCTTCGGCACTTCAACCGGACCCATGCCACCATATATTGGGCCAATGAAATCCAAATCCATCACTTTAGAGTTGAGCGTAGCATGCATGGTAAGACCAGCACCTGCAGAAAAGCCAATCATGCCCAATCGGGAAGTATCTACTCCCCATTCAGCGGCGCGCTTCACTATCATATTAAAAGCAGCTTCGGCATCCTCAAGCTGGTTGTCCAGGCTCCAGGCTGGCCTTGCTGGTCTTGCGTTGCCTTGCGGGGCGGCGGAAGTATCAGCTGCTGCAGAAAAAGTTCGGTTCATTGAATCTCTAAAGCCATCAAGCGACTCTGGCGTTGGGTGGAGACGATACTTTAGCACAAAAGCAGCAATTCCTTTGTCTGCAAGTGCCTGCGCAACTTCCCAGCCTTCGTTTTCCAGAGACAGCCACCTGAAACCGCCACCGGGTGCCACTATTACAGCAGCGCCATTTGCCTTGCCCTTTTTGGGAAGGAAAGGTGTAAGGGTAGCGGTAGTGATATTTCTCGCCATGGGGTCACCCCACTGACGAAACCAGGACTCAGACGCAGGCTGGTCCTCTACTCCGCCCGTCCCGAGGAGAATAGCATTCGGTTCTTTAGGGTTATCCATCGGATAAATGGTGCCATCTTGCGCCATAGCAGGAACGGCAAAAACTACAAGGGATGCGAGAACTGCCCTCTTTTTCAATCTAGTAAAAGTACAAAGCATTGTTAAAATAGTTGATAGGTTAAATAAAATTACTTCGTAAGTACGTTAAAAAAAATGCGTTTTCAAACGATTGATAAAATTTAGTGATTGAATTTTTCATCGGTTTAGCTGTCCACTTCGTCGCGGGTGCGGCCAAATCGTCTCA
>CAZHZR010000383.1:0-2881 GCA_964537095.1 uncultured Roseivirgaceae bacterium | reverse complement strand
GGAGCTAGATTTAAGAAATACTGCTTTGGCTACTAAAACAATCAGCCAGATTATTGAGGAAAATCAAATTCAGTTTGGCGAAATTATAGGACTGGTTTATGATAACGTAAGCGGCGCAGCGATAAAGGATGCCTCTGTTCAAATCATCAATAACACAACCCACGAGTCGCATTTGCTGCACTCAGATCACCTGGGTTATTTTAAGTTCATTGGAAAAGTTGGCCAGAACCTGACCGCCACGGCTGAAATGGGCATGAAGTCCGGTCTTTTTGCTGATTTACGGATAGATAACCTGCATGATACTTTAAAGTTAGGTATTTCCGGTCTCCCTGAAGTGGTGGTTGTACAGGTAGAGGTTTTGGATGAGGCAAGCAAAAATCCTGTTAAATTGGCTTCTGTGGCTTTACTCGAGAATGGGAATACCATTCAGCAAGAGCAGACGCAGGTTTCGGGTTCGGTTTTTTTTAGAGCCCATGCGGGTGAAAAATACTCGATTGTAGTGAAGGAAAATGGATATGAAGAGAAACATTTGAATATAGATGTGCCGCTGGAGAGCAAGACTTCGGACACTATTTCGGTGACATTCCAACTGACGAAAAAGCAAGCTCAGTTATTAGCAAAAACCGGAAATGTGGTGGATGAAGTAACCGGAAAGGGCGTGGACAGTGTGCTTGTTTATATTATGGATAATAAGACATGGGAAGTTGAAACCGCGCAAACGGACTCCAGGGGAAAGTTCAATTTTAAGGGTTATGAAGGAGCGCGCTATCAGCTTATAGGAGAGAAAAATCTGAGAGGAACTAATCTTTTGGAGGTGAGTATTCAAAAAGATCAGGAGCCATTGCTTTTGAAAATGGAGCAGGCGTCGCCTCAAAAGACGCCAATAAAGCAGATTTACCTGGAACTTGCGCTGATAGATAAAATGACAGGAATGCACATACCCAGGGGTGTTGTGAAAATCTCGAAACAAGATACCGTAAAGCAAACAGTCTACACGGATTTTGACGGAAAGAAGCTGATACAAATGGAAGTCGGTGCAGCATATTATGTGGAAGGGAGAATGAAAAATTACCAGTCTGCCGGGCAGACGGTTATTGCACAAACACAGGCTCTTAGGGATACCATTCAGGTGACCATAGCGCTGGAACCTATCCAGAAAAGGGAGGCGATAATAAGTGGAGTAACTATTGACGGCAATTCCGCAAGAGCCATTGCGGGGTCAAAAATTTATATACAGAATTTGACCACTCGTGACGAAGTCGAAGTAGAATTTCAGCCAGGTGGAGGTTTTCAGTTCAAAGGTATTGTTGGCGATACCTACACCATTCTTGCCGAGAACGCAGGAAGTCGTGGTAGTATCGACAGGTTTTTCATCCGCGATGAAGCATTGAATTCGCCGGTTCAGATTCAACTGTATCCCGTGGCTGTGCCGCTTGTGGTGAAAGTAAAAGCAAGCGACAAAATTTCCGGCGCCGGAGTTTCGCTTGCAAATATTTCACTCCGATATAAGGATGTTTTTCAGCAAAAAATTGTCGCTAACCTATCAGGAGAGGGCATTTTTCATGTACAGTCGGGCAGGGATTATGACCTAAACATCAACCACCCTGCCTATATTGCGCAGACGTTGAGTATAAGCGCCGCAAAAGCAGAAGATGATACAGTACATGTAGATATTCAGTTAGAAAAAGATGTCCCTTTAGTGGTAGCCATGCATGGCCACGTGTACGATGTGGTATCTAATAAGCCACTGCATGAGGCTAATTTGTATATTATCAATGACAGAAATCAAGAGGTTTTAGAGTTTAAAGCAGATAAACGTGGGGATTTTTCCTTTCAGGCTACGGAAGGCTATAGTTATACCATCCTCGCAGACAATGAGATCAGAAGTGGAATGGTAACGGATTTATTGGTCACGAATCCGGCCAAAAAGGCAAATCCTTTTATTAAAATACCCACTTTTGGCGTACTAGAGCCTGTTGTTTTGATTGCTCAGGTCAAGGATGAGCTTACGGGAGCGGCGGTTCCTGATGTTCTTGTAAGCCAGTATTCCCAAAACAGTCATATCAGGGAAGAAATTACTGATGGAACCGGGAAGCTGATTTGGGAGGAATATAAGAGCGAAGGCTATCATCTGGTAGTGGAACATGAAGGTTATGCCAAAAAGCTTGTGCCGCTGGATTTCGGAAACGCAGCAACCGGAGACACAGTCTACGTCAGCATTGCTTTAAAAAGATTGCAGCAAGCACCTGCGTTAGCCTATCACCAAATGGATGCAGCAGAAATAGATATGTTCAGTAACATTCAGGTCATCCACAATACCAGTGGAAATGGACAGGTGTTTTTGAGCGTTGACCAGGGCATTTACGCCTATAAGCAATTGAATGGCAACACGGTTCTGGACAACAACAAGAAAGTCATTACGCTTTCAGAAGGTTGGGAAGCGGAGGAAAATCTCTACTACAGCCTGCTGAAGGCTCTGGAAGATAAATCCCTGCATATCGACGACACGCTTACAATTCAAAATGTATATTATGGTTTTGACAAATCCACGCTGAGCACAAAAGCGGTATCAGAACTGGATCATATTGCAGCTGTAATGAAAAGGCATCCGGACGTAAATGTAGAATTAAAAGCCTACACAGATAGCAGGGGACCTGCCAGCTACAACAAAGAACTTGCTAAGAAGCGAGTGTATTCGGCTTATCAATATTTGCAAAATAAGGGAATTGCTGATAATCGGATTATTCAAATACCCATAGGTGAGGCGGATTTTGTAAAAGATTGTAGCAAGCAACCTTGCACTGAAAGTGATCACAAGCTAAACCGGAGAACAGAGATGTTGATCAGGTACGAAGTGGAAATGTTGGGAAGCAATTGATTG
>CAZHZR010000382.1:0-2884 GCA_964537095.1 uncultured Roseivirgaceae bacterium | reverse complement strand
GTTTTATTTCCTGCGATTTTTTTGCTGTCGTTCACACTTTCAAATCCTGATGCCAGAATTTTTTCTGAAGATGAAATAGTGTGGGCAGGAATTGATTTTTCGGAAGCGCGTCTCATAGGCACTGAAGGATTTTCGAATCCTTATGATATTCAAGGTAGGTTTTTCAATGCCTGGAATAACCTTATTCTAAGTGAAAGTGATAAGTACAATATCAGAGAGTTTTATAAAAAAAGCAAAGTTATCAATGACCTTAGCGTCGTAAATAAGCGGAACAAAATGCCTGATCCTGACGAGATTGTGATCAACGAGTCGTATTCTTTCAAAGAGGGTAAAATAGAATCTATCGTCAAAGCTTACGACCTTGAGAAGCGCAAAGAAGGTATAGGGCTGGTTTATATTGTAGAATCATTCAACAAGACCGGTGAGTTGGCTACGGTGAATGTGGTCTTTTTTGATATCAAAACAAAGGCGGTTCTGTGGAAAGAACAGTATCACGAAAAACCGCGAGGATTTGGATTGAGGAACTACTGGGCAGGTGCAATACTGAAAGTGATGAAGCGCAGTGAAGAGGACTACGCCCAGGCACAGATGTAAATTAAAACACCCGGAACGGGACCACCTTCTTTCTATTACCACCAGCTCTATGGTTTGTGAAGCTCACATCTCCGTCTCCATGGTTGTGTGGCACAAAAACATCTGCTTGCACACAAAAGAAGGGCTGACGAAATTTCGTCAGCCCTTCTTTAACACTTCTACACAGCCTTTTTTAAATTGACCAGATCGCCATTAAAATGCGAGTGCAAACGTTTGCTTTACTTCTTCTATGTTTTCCTCAAGAAGTGGTTTGTTAATACATATCACATTGTGCTCAGCACATTTTTGCGCTGTATCCCTGGGTTGAACATAAGCAGAAAGAAGTACAATATAAATCTGCTCCATGTTAAGGGAGTCATCAGATTTCAGATAATTTACCAGGTCCCATCCCCCAAAATCCGGCATTTGAATATCACAAAAAATCAACAAAGGATAAAATGAGCTTGAAAGCCCTGCACTTTCTGTACGATCCTTGATAAAATCAATTGCGTCTTGTCCGGATGACCTTACGTGAATGTTTTCTTCAGGAAAGAAATCTTTCAAAAGCCAACTGTTAAGATGGAGGGTGGTTTTGTTATCATCAACCAATAAGATTGTTTTTATTTCATCCATTATGTTTTGTGGAGATTTGGTTATAAGATCACAATCAAATTTCCATTCAAATGTTTAAAAATAGCGCATATTTTTTCAATTGTTATTAAAATCGATTGAAATATGACCATCTAATTGTTATTTTTTAAAGTTTGTCTCAATTCAATTTCGCATTTTTTTGTTTCCAATCTTTTAGCAACAGAGAATCTTTGGTTTTTATCTCCCTATTTTTTTTCAGATTTCGGTTTTGCCAGATCGTGAATAGCCGGGCCCTCCAATACTTCGCCATCAATGGAGAACCTGCTACCGTGGCAGGGGCAATCCCAGGATATTTCTGCCTGGTTCCAGTGTACTACACAACCCATATGCGGGCAGATGGCACTTACAGCATGAATGGTGCCTGCCTCATCCCGGTACGCAGCCAATCTTTCGTTGTCAAGTTTAATGGTCTTGCCTTCGCCGGGTTTTATTTCGTTCAGAGCATCTGCCTGCCCATAGAAGAGATAATCTTTCAAGAGGTTTTTGGTGACGGTGAAGTTCTCTTTCGCAAAATTAGTAGCAGAAGCAAGAGGCGTAAATCGCTTAGGATCGTAGATCTGAGACCATTTGTTCTCTTTTCCTGCAATCAGATCGCTGATAATCAATCCTGAGAGGGTGCCGTATACCAAACCGTCGGCAGCAAAACCGGTAGCGATGTAAATGTTTTTTTCCAGAGGACTGCTCCCTATGTATGGAATATTATCGGCGGGTTTATAGTTTTGTGCAGCCCATTTATATGCAATGCTCTGGACTTGGAAATGCTTGCGGATGTATGTCTCTATTTTTTCAAAACAGGTTTCGTTGTTTTCCTTTTCGCCGACTTTGTGCGGTTCGCCCAGTACAAGCAAGAATTCTCCTTCTTCGTTTTTATAGGGGCGGAGGGAGTACTGTTGCGTTCCCAGAGCATGCCAGTAAATGCCTGGTGAGGGAAGCTTCCCCTTAAGTTTTACTGCCATTGCGTATTCTCTTTTCACCTGCATGGCCGTATGTACGCCGTAGATCCCTTTTGGCGTGTGGGTAGCCATTACTACCTTATTTGCCTTTATTTTCCCATGATCTGTCTCTATTTCGCAGGGAGTTCCATCTTTCACGTGCAGTACCCGGGTGTTTTCGTAAATGGCGCATTCGGTTGTCTTTAGCCATGAGGCCATTCCCTGCACATATTTTAATGGGTTGAATTGTGCCTGATTGGGCATGGTGGCGATGGTGTTAACGGACAGGGGGAAATTGGCAGGAATAACATTGTTAACCGGTAAGCTCATCTTTTTGATGGCTTCAAATTCCATCATTACCTTTTTGTCTTCTCCCGGATGGCTTCCGTTTTCGAACAGGTGCCAGGGAACTCTCTCAAAGTCACATTCAATTTGGAGCTCCTGTGCAATTTTTTCTATCAGATCAGTGGCCGCTATTCTGGAAGCGGCTACTTCTTTCATGGTCTTTTCATCGTGTTTCGATTCAACAGTAAATAAGCGTTCGTCGATGGGCGCATACAAGTTTCCAGTAGAAGAGCCGGTGGTCCCCATCCCTATGCGTTTCTGTTCGACAACCGCCACCTTGAGATTGTTTTGGTATAATAAATATGCTGTTGTAAGTCCGGTTATCCCTGCACCCACTACCGCTACATCTACTTCAATATCTTTAGAAAGCTGAGGGAAAGCTG
>CAZHZR010000381.1:0-2916 GCA_964537095.1 uncultured Roseivirgaceae bacterium | reverse complement strand
CACTTTAAGGGATTGAAGTTTGGGTATCAATTAAAATGATGGTAGTACTCAGTTCCGGGTTTCTTGCCCGTGTGCTACTTGAAATTTCAACAGCAATTGCATATTTTTCAGTAGGATTATTTGCATTTGCCTGCTGCAGAAAACTTAAGTCTACCTCAAGGTCAAATGCTTGAAATCCTACACCATCTGATACCGTTATGGATTCAGGAAGCACATATTTGTCAGAAGGAAGTACCATAACAGGATCAGTGAAATGGCTTGCTGCGATAAGATCGGCAATGGTGTCATTACTAACGGTAATATCAACCTCAAAACCACCCTTGTTGTCAATACCTGCTCTATATACACCTAATGGAATAATGAATTTCCCGCTTTCGGTGTCAATGTGAAATCGGAATGGTTTCCCTTCAGTTGGATGAATACTCGGCTTGATCCCTGCTTTATCTATTTCATAGACATTGTAATTAGCGGTGGGCATATAAATTTTCTGCTCAGGATAATCAGCATCTGCGTACTCCTGATAATCACATGATGTTATTGCGGCAAGGGTGAATCCAAATAAACATGCAATTTTTATCTTATAATAAAATATTCGAAGCGTCATATAATTCTTGTTTTTAGATAAGCTTACTTAAATAATTACCAGTTAGGATTTTGAATCCAGGTGTCCATTTGCAATAGCTCCGATTGAGGGATTGGATATAAATACATTTTTGAATCCCAAACCCTGTTTTCCACATCAATTTTCTTGTAATTATACACGCCGCTGTCTATTCTGCTGATCTCCACTCCCTTCAGCACTTTAGCAAATTCAGGTCCCTCTAGCCACCTTCTTACATCCCAATTTCTGTGTCCTTCAAAAGCCAATTCAACTCTTCTTTCATTACGGATTCTCTCACGCATTTCCGATTGGGATAGTCCGTCAGGTATGGGCGGCATCGCTACGTTAGCCCGGCTACGCACTTCATCTACATAAAATTTAATATCCGGATTGCCGGGGTCATATTCATTTAGTGCTTCTGCGTAATTAAGATAGATCTCTGCTAACCTGATCAATATCCATGTATGGACACTTGATCTACCTTCTATTAAACTTAAATTGGGATTTACATATTTACGAAGGTAATAACCTGTTCTTGAAGCCCTGGCGGTTCCTTTACCATCCAAACCACCGGTCCACAATTCTATGGGTCTTCCTTTGAACACGTTGTTGTTCGTTAAAACGGTAAATGCCAAACGCGGATCCCTGTTGGCATAGGGGTCATTGGTATGATCCGGGTTGCTCCAGTCAAACTTAGTACCATCTGCCATTTCGTAAGCATCGACCAAATTTTGGGATGGTGTATTGCCACTTCTTCCTAAATCATATCCTATAGGATAATTGATGTTTTCGAAATAGTTACTACTTCCTTCTCTTCGGGCAAGAATGATTTCTTTGGAATCGAAAGTGTGAAATAAGCCCTCATAATCGGCAGCCAATGCGTATTCAGGCAAATCGATGACGACTTTTGCTGCATCTGCTGCTGCTTTCCATTTTTCTGCTCTTGAGGAGTTTTGATTCGATATCAATTCAGGCTTTGCATACCCTCCTGCCCATGAAGGATCATTGAACAAGTCACTTGCCGCATATAATAAAACCCTGCTTTTAAGAGCCATTGCGGCACCTTTAGTGGCTCTTCCCAACTCAGATGAAGCATATCCTGTCACCTTAGGCAGGTTGGCAGCGGCAAGATCGCATTGATTCACGATAAACTGGATACATTCGTCAAAGGAAGCTCGTTCTACATCGCCATAGTCATCGCTTGCTTCATAGGTGCTGGTTAATAGTGGTACACCGCCATAACGCTTAACCAATTCGAAGTAAAAATATGCTCTTAGAAATATAGCTTCGCTTTTCCATCGTTCTATTTGCAACAAACTATTTACATAAACGGTCTGGGCCGAAGGAGCCGGGTCAAGTCTGTAAACATCAAGGTCAACATTATCAGATGTCTCCAAAAACCTGTTTGCTCTGTAAATTGACTGATAAAGGCTATGCCATCTATCATCGGGGTTAGTGACCTCATTCCAGTTACCCGTATTAAACTTCTGAACACTTGAAGACTCTATGGTAAATTCAGCATCATCTGTTGCGGAAGCCAACATGGCATCGCCTATAGGATTAAATCCCGAAGGCAGTCCTTCATAAACAGCATTTATACGATTTTGAGTATAACTAAAGCTTTCTGTTACCTGATTCTCCTGCAAATTAGTAGAAACCTCCCTTTCGAGATCTACACAACCGTAAAAGGCGAAAAGACAAATAAGATTAAGTAATATATTTTTGATTTTCATCTACGCTTTTTTAATAAGTTATACTTAAAACTGAATATTAGTTCCAATGCTGAAAGTCCTGAGAGAAGGATACCCAAACAAAGTTTCAGGGTCACTATATTCCAGATGATCTATAGAAAATAGATTTGTTCCATTTACAAAAACATTTACATTCTCCATACCCAACTTTCCAGTGATTCTTTCGGGCAAATTATATCCCACTTCTAAACTACGAAGCTTGATAAAACTTCCATCTTTCTGCCAGAATGTGGAGGGAACAAAGTTGTTTTCATTGTTTGAAGCCGACAACCTTGGATAAGTAGCATTGTCTGCATTGTCTACAGTCCATCTCCCCAAAGCCATTGATGAAGCTTTCGCATCATTTTGGAATGCGTGGTAATAATTACCATCCAGATAGACGGAACGACCAGTCACTCCTTGTAGTAAAAAGTCCAGGTAGAATCCTCTATAGTTAAAGTTTGAACTAAGGCTCATACTAAATTCCGGCATATTGGATTTACCTATAGGATAGTAATCAAACTCATTAATGATCCCGTCATTGTTTTGATCTTTATACTTCAGATCACCAGGTTGTACTTCGGA
>CAZHZR010000380.1:0-2919 GCA_964537095.1 uncultured Roseivirgaceae bacterium | reverse complement strand
TAATGGCTGCAAAGATGCCTTATCAATAGAAACTGATCCATTTTGTAGCGCCATCTGCACTCACCAGATCATAAGTTTGTTCGCTCGTTTGAATCACATAAAAGCCATCCGGATCAGCCAATATTTCTGTGGTTGCCCAAAAAATGGGCTCATCTTCCGGCAGTATTTCACCCAAAACACCGAGGTATTGTAAAATCAAAAGGCCGTTATTGGTGAATTGAGGGACAAAAGCCGGTCCACTTGAAATAACCAGGCCTCCAGGCCCTTCGATGATGAATCCGAACAGGTCATAAGTGGTTCCTTCAGATGTGCCGAACTGCGGCCAGAAAGTGGAAAAGGCAAATTGTTCCATGGCCCCCACTCCCAGTGCATCAGGTTCACCTTCAACGGTAAAGCCATTATCCGATACCCAATAGGCACCATTGGGCGGGCTTGTCCAAAATCTCCGGGCAGCATTGAGATCTATGGCAATTGGCTGCGTTACAGATGCAATTGTTCCCACATTGCCACCTTCCGAAAATTCAATGACACTTTCAGCTTCGTCATACATTAATCCAGAAAGTGATGAAATGGAGATACCTTCTGCGTTGTAAGGGTCAATTAATGCAACGCCATTTCTGACATAATAGTAATTGGTGGAAAAGGTACTGATGCTGTTGCCGGTAAACCTTGAAAAGGTAATTTCTCTAAAATTGGTGTTGACTGATAAATCGACGGTGGTTTCACCAAGGGTGAGTCGTTTAAAATAGGTCTTGAAGTTGTTGATCTGCTCAAATGCCAGGCGCGTTTCTGCAACTTCGGAGATAAAGTTCTGCGCTTCTTCCTGGCTTGCTTCAACCAACTGAAGTTCACTTTCATTAAAGTTTCCAACCAGTGAGATGCTATTTTCTGCAACAGAATCAAAAGAAAACTGAAAATCGGAAACTTTACCAAAACCTGTTATTCCGCCGCTTTTGGAGGGGTCAGGATCAGCAAGCAGGTGGATATAGGAATAGGTGTCAAACAGCAGCGAAGGTCTTTGCATAGCCTTAAGACGGTAGCTGCTTTCCATGGGCACAGATGCCGTGGTGGCATCTATATCACTGTACATCCTTACCCGATCTTCATTGGAGAATTTAAAGTAGAAACTGTAGGTGCCTCCTTCCCGCGTGTGCAATATTCCTTTCCAGCCATATTCTGCCCCTACGAGCCTGGCCTTATACTCAACGAGTGTAGCATCTAATCTTTCATCGGGCCTTTCTCCGGCGGGCAGTGCTTCATCGTCCTGGTTACAGGAGGAAAAGCCCAGCAAAATCGCAAAACCAGCAAATAAAAGCTTACGCATATATTTATTTTTCTTCAGGTTCATATAATTCGGTTATAAAGCATCGATAGCGAGTTGCGTTCTCGTTTGCAGGTTATAGAAGTCAACATTCCAGGCTTCCTTGAAATAACGTACTACAATTTCTTCTTTCTGCCTTAACAAGGCCTGTGCATCTTCCGGTGCGCTTCCGACAATCGCATCAAAGCCTTCCCTGCCTTCGATCAACATGATCGAAAGCATCTCTACAAAGTCATCATCGGGTTGGCTGCGGGCGTATTCAGTAATAAAGCCTCTTGACCTCGCATCTTGCAGGCTAAAGTCGTTCCAGCTTGCTGTATAGCCTGTTGTAATTCGCTTGAACTCCTCCGGGTACATGATATTCTGATGCAGGATGTGGCCGAACTCGTGGTGAATGGTATGCAGCATTTGCTTTACTTCGGCTATGTTCTCAGTCTCAAAATCATTGATTTTAAATAATACTACCTTCAGACCACCTTCAGCCGTTCCGAGGGTAATTGTACCGTTGTTGTTGTATTCCGCGCTGCCTACCAGCACAAATTGTTTAGGCGCCAGCTTTTTCAGGAAATCTTCGCCTGCTTCCTGGTTGTAAGGCTCAATCCAGGTCTTCTTCACGGCATCCATAACGGTAATTACCTTGCTTTCTGCAGGCGGCACCAGCACCTTGTTCAGGGCAAGTTCATAACTATCGAAGCGGTATTTCACTTCAATGTTGTAGGGTACCACATAGTTTTCATAAAGCCAGACATCCACGGAGTCTTTTACCCAGGTATCGCCACCCAGTCCGGGAATTGGAATATTTAGATCATCCTCCTCTTCTGAGCAGGAGAGCAACAGCGGGATTGAAAGCAGGAATAATAGTTTCTTGAAGTGATTCATGCTGTCATAATTTTAGTTTAATCGTTATCAATTTAACTGATCTTTTGGATGCTGTTATTCCGGCCGGGGATTTCGTTCAATCCCTGCCAGTACCGCCTCTTGCGGAATTTGCATAACACGCCTCAAATCACCTGGCGGAAGTTCCAGCACCTGCCCGTCAAGGGTAAAATGAACCACCGGTATATCATGCCTGAGGATGTCAAACCAGCGCATGCCTTCCTGAACAAATTCTGCTGCTTTAAAGTCAAGTAAGGTCATTAACAAACCGAAATGCAGATCATTGGTATTGTAAAAGTTTCTGATTTTTTGATCCGTAATGGCGTGCTGTTCTTCGTCGTGCCCATCAATTCTTTTGCTGGCAAAAGTGTTTAAGTCCGCTTTGGCCAAATCATAGTAACCCAGTGCGATATAGGCCTCTGCACGGTTAAATAAAACCTCTTCTGCTGTAAAAAGCGGGAAAATGGTATAGGGAAACCCAATATCCGCATTGATGTCTGACCTCACAAAATGCTCTCTGAACTTGAGGATCAGCCAGTTATTGTCACCCTGTGTGTACAGCGGGTAAACCCAGGTGGCCCCTGTTACATTCGGATCCCGGAACAGGTAATCCACAATAGGTGTAGCAAGGCCATATCGGTATCGTGCATAATTTCTAGCCCAGACTGATGGCGCTTCTGCCAATAGCAAGTTGGCATTTTCAGTCGCTTTTGTGTAAACGG
>CAZHZR010000379.1:0-2921 GCA_964537095.1 uncultured Roseivirgaceae bacterium | reverse complement strand
TAAAGGCGCAAACAATTTGCATTCAATCCGGCACTTCGGATCAAAGAACGGGGGTGGAAGATGGCTATCGCTACGAATTGTGGAATCAGAATGCGCAGGGAACAGCTTGCATGACGCTGGGCGAAGGCGCATTGTTTAGTGGAGAATGGGACGGGATTTACAACTATCTGGCTCGGCGAGGATTAGGCTACGATCAAACGCAGGAACATCAGGAGATAGGCAGGTTTTATGCGACTTATGATTGCGACTACAGACCAATAGCCAACACTGGTAACTCCTATTTATCCATTTATGGTTGGACGGTAGAGCCATTAATTGAATATTACATTGTGGAGGATTGGCGCAACTGGATACCATCTATGGCTGCCACGGTCGTTTCCAGGGGTTCTTTCACGGTGAACGGAAGCACTTATGATGTCTTTGAAAATACAAGAACAAACCAACCTTCAATAGTGGGCACAGCTACTTTTCAGCAGTATTTCAGCATTCGTCGGGACGAGCGAAACAGTGGTACGATCAATATTTCCGATCATTTTAATTATTGGGAATCACAAGGTATGGAACTGGGTAAACTGCACGAAGTATCGTTTGTGGTTGAAGGGTTTGAAAGTAGCGGAAGCTTCGCCTTCAATGAGTTAGAAATTATTGCAACTACTGAAGCCATCACAGGAACCAGAGGAAAAGAAATAGCCAAGTCTTTTTCTGTATATCCAAACCCCAGCAACGGAAATGTTTCTATACAACTCGACAAGCCGTTTTCGAATGCAAACGTCGAGGTTTATGATATTTTAGGAAAACTCGTTTTTTCTCAGGAAAAGATAAGAGATAACCGTATTCACCTTTCCAATCTGATAACCGGATTATATTTTATAAATGTCCGGGAGGGTAAAAATATACATCAAGCTAAATTTTTGGTTGAATAAGGGGATGAATTAATGGGGGAATTCTATTCATCGGGTAATTAAGATTTACATCATTCTTTTGTTGTATATGATATCTCCATATGCAATAGCAGGAGGAGCTGAGGAATTGTCAAAATCCTTATGTAATGCTCTAGCTCCTTGCGATGAAGGAAATCCTTAGTGATCCCGAAGATACTTATATTCCAGTGCCAGGAATTATGCACTTCGGTCAGAAATATTGCCAACATGGGGCTAATAGGTAAACGCACATGGGCGCCTTTATAGGGGACGAAAACCTTAGAATGTCGGCTTTCATTTCTTACCAGGGAACACCTTCTTAAACAGCACAACCAGTTGTTCTACCACAAACCCTATTCCCAACCCGGCAATTCCGCAAGCCGTAGCTTTGGCAAACCAGGCCAGCGCCGGCATGTCGGCCAGTGCATGTTCTATTTCGTGGAGTAAGTGACTTGTATAAGGGATGCCGTGCGCAATGATTTCAGCACCCACCCAAAGCATGGCTGCGGTACCCACATACCCCAGGATACGCAGGAAATGGGGCATGAATTTTACAATACCACGTCCGAGTTTTTGAGTGGTAGCATGAAATTTCTCCTGAGCCATGTGTATCCCTATATCGTCCATCTTAACAATGAGGCCAACAAAACCATAGACAGCAAGTGTAATGAAGACTGCTACGGCAAGCATTACCACAATCTGGTTAACAATAGGTTCTTCCGTTACCTGGCTATAAGCAATAGCCATAATTTCGGCTGACAAAATAATATCCGTGCGTACTGCCCCTGTCACCCGTTCCTTTTCCAGTTCCTCCGGCGTAATTACTTTTAGATGTTCACTTTCGACCTGCTCATCCTGAGGCTTGTGCTTGCTAAACAAAGAGTGCA
Source organism: uncultured Roseivirgaceae bacterium (assembly GCA_964537095.1). Classification (GTDB taxonomy): domain Bacteria; phylum Bacteroidota; class Bacteroidia; order Cytophagales; family Cyclobacteriaceae; genus CAMPJM01. The sequence goes on along the minus strand of CAZHZR010000379.1, from coordinate 1,114 downwards.
CCTTTTCATAACCTTCAAAACATAAATAAGCGCCCCCTAACATTAAAATAGGCGAAATAGCCCAAGGAGCAAAATAACCAAGCAACAAGGCTGCCGGGCTTAAGATAAGGAGTTTATTGAACAGAGATTTTTTGGCGATCTGGAAGATAATTGAAAGCTCCCGCGATGGGTCGAGACCCACCACATACTTGGGCGTAACCGCTGTATCGTCGATCACGATGCCGGAGACTTTTCCGGTGGTCTTGGCTACTTGTGTTGGTACATCGTCTAAAGTGGCAGCGCTTGCTTTTACCAAAGCAGACACATCATCTAATAGCGCAAAAAAGCCTGAAGCCATATCCTATAGTCGGTTAGTTGGTTACTTTTTATTCTTCATAAGCAATAATATTGTCCTCCTTCAGGCAGCAGCAATTAAGGCTGTTTTTGAATAAAAAGCTTGTTGGGGTAAGCAAAGTGCTTTCGTCAATTCTTAGCTTCAAAACTAAAAATATTTTTCGAAAATCAGGATTTTCGAATGAAATTAAATTCGCACTTCCTGTTGTCCTACAAACAGCCGTAGTGTGCTGCCGCCATCAACAGACTATTGATAAAGTAGATAATTACATAGTAGATGAAGGCCAAAGATCTAATAATAATTGAATACAAAAGAAAGGCTGTTAGGGAATAGAAGAAATACGCGAAAGGAATTGTCCAGGAGGCGCCAAAATGCCTTAAGGCGCAACAATAGATTTTATTAAACTACGTGATCAGTTTTGTGTTATAATTCAATTGGGAACACTCTTTTTTGAAAAAAATAAACTGTAATAGTTGCCTCCGCTGTTCCCGGCTTATTACCGAATCTACAGGAGGATGTGCTGATATTCATTTTTTAATTTGAACCAATACACCTTTATATAATAAATTTATGGAAAAGTCATTTGCACTTATGTGCCTGGTTTTTTTGAGTGCTGTAGGCCAGGCTCAGACGAATAAAACGGATAAAGGTGGATCAGCTTTTTCTTGGGTGAAGAATATACCCACTGAGGATCTTATACAATGGAGACGGCACATCCACCAAAATCCGGAGTTGTCTTTTAAAGAAGAGCAAACCAGCAAGTACGTTGAAGATGTTCTT
>CAZHZR010000378.1:0-2939 GCA_964537095.1 uncultured Roseivirgaceae bacterium | reverse complement strand
AGTTCTTCGACGTCAAATGAGTGTATCTTTTTTCTGATTTCCCTGTTAAAGGTATATTGATGTAAATATTTAACCCATGAAAACCGAAAAGCTATTTTTTGAGAATAAAAAAGGTTCCAAATTGGCGGCGCACCTTGTTATTCCCCTGGACAAAACCCCGATTTACTACGCCATCTTTGCCCATTGCTTTACCTGCTCAAAAAATATTAAAGCTGTAAATAACATCAGCAGAACACTGGCAAATTCAGGTGTCGCCGTACTTAGCTTTGATTTCACCGGACTGGGGCAAAGCGAGGGCGAATTTAAGGATACAAATTTTTCTTCTAACATCGACGATTTAATCAGCGCTGCTGCATTCATGGAAAAGGAGTATGAGGCGCCAAAATTACTGATTGGCCATTCTCTTGGCGGGACAGCGGTTTTATACGCATCGGCCGCTATGGAGAGCGTAAAAGCGGTGGTTACCATTGGTGCTCCGGCAGAGGCGGTTCATGTTCGCAAACTTTTTAAGCAAGGCATCGATGAAATATTGGAAGAAGGGAGTGCTACAGTAAATATCGGAGGTTCTGATTTTACCATCACCAATGATTTTATTGAGAATCTCGAGAAGAATAAATTATCCGAAATCCTATCCGATCTAAGAAAATCCTTTCTCTTTATACACTCTCCCCAGGACAAAGTTGTAGATATTTCTAACGCCGAAATGCTTTACAAAGCTGCGCACCACCCAAAGAGCTTTTTGTCCATAGACGGCGCTGACCATTTAGTAAGCGATAGCAAAGACAGCCAATACGTGGGGAGCGTAATTGCTGCCTGGGGCGAAAGATACCTCCCGGAAGAAGCAGATAAAGCCGCAGCGCTGAATGATATCCAAGGGCATGAAGTGCGGGTAAGGCTTAGCGGACAAGGATTTACCACAGAGGTAAAGACGCCCTCGCACCACCTGATCGCAGATGAACCCGAAGCTGTGGGGGGTGATAATCAGGGGCCAACGCCCTATGATTTGTTAATGGCTTCTTTGGGAACCTGTACTGCCATGACGCTGAGAATGTATGCAGATAGGAAAAAATGGCCTCTCAAGGAAGTTACTGTTTTTTTAAACCATGATAAAGTACACGTGGAGGACATCCAAAACAGTAAAGATTCTTCAGCAAAAATCAGTCGTTTTGAAAGAATTATTGAAGTGGAGGGAGATCTCGATGATAGCCAGACGAAACGACTGCTCGAGATTGCCAATAAATGCCCCGTCCATAGAACATTGCAGGAAACCATAAAAATTGAAACCAGCATTCATTTGTCACTATAAATAGCCATTCAAAACTATCTTTTACTTTTTCTATAATTTAATTTCCTGATAATCTTTTTTAATGTCAGTTTTGCAGCGCTTTTGATCATGATATCACGGACAATTGGAGATCTTTGCACTAAATGCAATTCGCTTTTTAACAATTCAATTTCATCTATAGTCATATGGTTTTTTTTAACATCCGGCAATGCATAATTGCCTCTATATTTTTTATTATAACCTGGATTTCTTCACTACAGTTGCAGGCGCAGAACAGGTACACTATCAGCGGAACGCTTTCAGATGCGACAAGCGGTGAGGCTTTGATAGGCGCAACCATCCAAATCAACGAGTTAAGCACCGGTAGCATTACCAATGTATATGGCTTCTACTCCATCACCATTCCTGAAGGTGACTATAGCGTCACCTTCAGTTACGTAGGTTATGAGACCCAAACCCGGGATATACAGCTCACCAACAGCATGAAGATGAATGTTGAACTGGCTCCCCAATCTACCACTTTACAGGAGGTAGTGGTGCAGAGCGAAAGACCGGACGTGAACGTGCAATCTACCCAGATGAGTGTAAACAAACTCGAGATGGCTGCGATCGCAAAAATTCCAGTGGTTTTTGGTGAGCAGGATATCATAAAAACCATGCAATTTCTTCCCGGCATCAGCGCTTCGGAAGGTGGGGGAGGCTTTTTCGTGCGAGGTGGTGGGGTAGACCAAAATTTGATTCTTCTGGATGAGGCACCGGTGTACAATGCATCGCACCTGCTGGGCTTCTTCTCTGTCTTTAACTCAGATGCAATAAAAGATCTCACCATCTACAAAGGGCATATACCTGCCGAATACGGCGGCCGGGCTTCATCGGTATTGGATATCAGAATGAATGATGGAAACTCAAAAAAGCTAAATGTATCAGGAGGTATTGGGCTAATTGCCTCCAGACTAACCGTAGAAGCGCCTATAGTAAAAGACAAGGGGTCATTTATTCTCTCTGGCAGGAGAACTTATGCCGATGTGTTTTTAAAATTGTCCAGCAATGAAGACCTGCAGGAATCCATTCTTTATTTTTACGATTTTAATGCCAAGGCGAACTACAGGTTAGGCGATAAGGATCAGATATTCCTGTCCGGGTATTTTGGAAGAGATAAATTCGGTTTCAGCGATGTGTTTGGTTTTGACTGGGGAAATACCACCACAACCCTAAGATGGAACCACTTATTTAACGACAGGCTTTTCCTAAACTCTACTTTGTTGTTCAGCGACTATAACTATAAGGTGAAGATTAGAGGCGGGGATAATGAACCCGACGGATTTACCATTACCTCTGCCATTCAGGATTTTAGCTTAAAAGAGGATTTCGAATACTATATCAATACCAAAAACACATTGCGATTTGGGGTGAATTTGATCCACCATTCATTTATCCCCGGCGAAATATCGGCTGGAGGAAATGCAAACGTAAATGACCTTGAACTGCAAAAGAAGTATGCCTGGGAAGGTGCTGCCTATATTTCAGACGATATGGAAGTATCCAAAAAGTTGAAACTAAACTATGGGCTGCGTTATTCAATATTCAGCCAGGTGGGTCCGGGCGAAATATATACCTACGATGCCGACGGAGAAATTGCTACCGCAGAAACCTA
>CAZHZR010000377.1:0-2944 GCA_964537095.1 uncultured Roseivirgaceae bacterium | reverse complement strand
GGCGTAGTTAGACTCGCCAATTATAAGTATGAAAGTTTTATTTACGGGAAATACTAACAACTCCCGACATGCTTACATCCGACTTACACCTACTGTCAATTCCAGTCGGCCCCATATTAAAATTTCATCCTAAGATCAAATCGGTCTACAAAGATAATGTAAAAAAACTTAATCTCAGGAAGTCGAAAAGCATTTTACGAATGCTGTGATATATATCAAAACTCCTGCCAAATTGTGAAAAAATATTAATTGCCCTATTTTTGCCACACATCACTAAACATATCACATATGATTTTTTCATTTGCCAAATTGGCAGTAAGCTTTTTCTTAATGGCCTCTATGGTGTGTGCCTTTTCCTATCATTGTGGTGCACAAATTTTGAATGTGGAAAAATCAAGAATCAAAGAAGATTCGTCTAACTATTTTCTGGGCAACGTTGGACTAAATTTTACTTTGCACAACCGAGATGCTGATGAAGATAACCCGAACAATTTTATCGGCCTCTCCGGAAACGCAAATGTCGCATATATGGCAGAAAAGCATAGCTACATACTCATCAACTTTATCAACTATACCGTAGTAAAAGATGATCCTATCGTACAAACCGGTTATTCGCATTTCCGGATCAATCTCTTCAGACGCGCGCGGATTTCCAATGAAGTGTTTACACAATATCAATACGATCTGGAACGGGGACTCAACAGCAGATGGCTCATAGGAACCGGCTTTCGGATCAACCTGGTAAAAAGCGAAAATACGGATGTAGTTTTTGGCCCGGGAGTCATGTATGAATATGAAAAGTGGGAAAGTCCTGTTGAAGAAATGCCCATCCGGGAAGCCGAGCTCTACAAGAGCACAAATTATGTAAGCATCAGACAAAATATCAATAAGCACATTGCATTCAACGCCATCTCTTATTACCAAACCGGATACGACAAGGACATCGGGAATTTCAGGCACAGAATAAGCGGAGATTTTAACCTATCTGTGAGTATCACCAACAAGCTTTCAATGGCTACAACATTTACCTGCACTTTCGAAAACAGACCCATTGTGCCTGTTAAAAAGTTTATTTATACCGTTACCAACGGCCTCGCCTACTCATTTTAAACACCTGAGGTATTAAAAACTGAAACAACAATGCTGATAAGAAAAAATTTAAAATCTATTTTACTATTGTCAATTACCCTCAGGATTTCATAACTTGCACTAATGGAAAATTTTGTTGTTTCTGCACGAAAATACAGACCAAGTACTTTCAACAGCGTAGTAGGGCAAGCACATATTACTACAACCTTAAAAAACGCAATCAGTAACAATCACCTGGCGCAGGCATTCCTTTTCTGCGGTCCCAGGGGTGTGGGTAAAACTACCTGTGCCAGAATATTAGCCAAGACAATCAATTGTCAGAACCTACAATCTGATACAGAGGCCTGCAATGAATGCGATTCCTGCAAGAGTTTTAATGGTGGAAATTCAATGAATATTCACGAACTCGATGCTGCCTCCAACAACTCGGTTGAAGATATCCGAAATCTGGTTGACCAGGTGCGATATGCTCCCCAGTCTGGAAAGTATAAAATCTATATTATTGATGAGGTGCATATGCTTTCAAATCAGGCTTTCAACGCTTTTTTGAAAACCCTGGAAGAACCACCCGCTTATGCCATCTTTATTCTGGCCACTACAGAAAAGCATAAAATAATTCCTACCATACTCAGCAGGTGCCAAATATTCGACTTTAATAGAATTCAGGTCAACGATATCACTCAACACCTGCAATATATATCAGATAAAGAAGCAATAGAGACAGAGCAAGAAGCACTGCATTTAATAGCCCAAAAAGCAGACGGAGCCTTGAGAGATGCGCTGTCCATATTTGATCTGATCGTAACATTCTCTTCCGGCAGCAAACTCACCTACCAGTCTACCATAGACAATCTGCATGTTCTTGATTACGATTACTATTTTAAAGTTGTTGATGCACTTCTGGAAGAAAACATTCCTTCTACCTTGCTGACATTTGACGAAATCCTGAAAAAAGGTTTTGACGGGCATAACTTCATGGTAGGATTAAGTGAACACTTCCGCAATCTGCTCGTCTGTAAAGACAAAGAAACAGTAAAATTACTTGAAGTCTCCGACAGCGTTAAAAACAAATACCTCAGCCAGGCGGCCAATACTTCCGTTTCATTTTTGCTTACGGCTTTAAATATTGCCAGCCATTGCGACCTCAACTTCAAAAGCAGCAAAAATCAAAGGTTGCATGTTGAGCTGGCACTTATGAAAATGGCAAACATTCCATCAGCTATCCAATTAGGGCAGGTGCAGCAGCATCACACGGGCGACGAGGTAAAAAAAAAAGCCAGCTAAGCAATCATAAACAATCAGAAAGGGCAGAGGAAGGTGAAGAAGGTGCACTTCAGGCAGCACCTACACCGGAACCAGAAACAAGCGCTATAAAGGTTGCTGCGAATACTCAATCTATTAAGGTGGGTGGTTTTGGAAATTTAAAGAAAACCGCAAAAATTCCCCAGGTTGATAAGCTAAAAGAAATTGCCACAGAACCGGAAAGTAAAACAGTCGAAAATTCGGCTGACATTGCCCTTCCAGAAGTGGAAGACATACCCATAGATCCTGAAACTCTGAAAAGTGTATGGATGAATTTCGCTCGAAAAAAAAAGGAAGAGGGCAGGGATCATCTATTTATGCTGTTAAACCAGCCCTACGAGTATGACAATGGTTTAATTACCCTCACCCTGACAAGCCCGCTACAAGAAGACCTGATCAACGACTTTCGTACTGAGATTGTGCAAAACCTCCGGACGGGAGTAAAAAATAAGCAGATACATATCGCGACAAAGGTTGTAAAGCCAGATTCAAAAAAGATGATTTACACACCCTTGGAGAAATTTAATTACCTCGCGGAAAAACATCCCGCACT
>CAZHZR010000376.1:1633-2952 GCA_964537095.1 uncultured Roseivirgaceae bacterium | reverse complement strand
CCGAAACACGGCAGTTTATTCTTGAACGTGACGTACTAGTTTATCAATTCATCTTTCAAAGGGAGTTCAATATAAAAAGTGGAGCCTGTCCCTAAGGTTGATTCCAGACTTATGCAGCCTTGTAATTTATCTACCGTCTCTTTCACTATAAATAACCCCAGGCCTGAGCCTTTGGATGCTTCTGAAGCCCGAAAAAACATTCCGAAGACCTTTACATGGTATTCTTTGTCTATTCCCCTGCCATTGTCCTTGACCGTAATGGTGATATTCCTATTCTTTTGCGCGATCTCAACAAAAATATACGGTTCAGGTTTTGAGAGATCGTGGTATTTTATAGCATTGCCGATTAAATTGCTCAGCACCACCTCAATCCTCCTTTTATCATGGAAAACTGCCTCCTGCAAACTGACTGCATAAGAAAATTTGATTTGTGCAGCGTTGTCCATATGGTTTAATCCATTATAAATTTTTCCGAGCAATTCATCAAAATCTATCGGTTCGCTTGATATCTCCAACCTTGAGTTTCTTGAAAAATCGATGATGTTTTTTATGGAGTGGTCAAGAACATGAATCCTCTCCTCGATCATTTTAAAATAATCCAACTGATGCTCCTTGTCGATGTCGTATCTTCCAATATTCACCAGGCCCAGAATCGACATCAAAGGTGCTCGTAAGTCATGAGAAGTGCTATAAACAAGAGAGTCCAACTCATCGTTCGACTTCTTCAATTCTACATTTTTAGATTGCATTTCCCTGGTCATTTTTTCCAGTGCAAGCTTATTGTCTTTCAGCTCCTTAATAGTAGAATAATAAAGCCTTACCAGGAATCCAACCACTGCAATCAATAATATTACGCTGGTCATTATATTAAGTACAATGATGTAATTGCCTTCTGATTTTACGAAAGGAACCTCTCCAAAAGGTCTCTGATTCGTTATAGCCAAAAATAATATCAAAGTAGCGCTTAAGATGAGGTAAAAGTAAAGCGCGGTTCTACTAATCTGGCTAAAGAAAACAAAGGTCAGCGCTATAAAAGGGAAGAACATGTAGATCATGCCTATGTCAGTCTCTGCAAAAGCGACTATCAAAAAAAAGGAGAGATTAACAAAGGTTAAAAATAAATATCTTGCCAGAATATGCTTTCCAGCCTCGTTCATAAAATACAACAGCACTGCCAAAAAAAGCAAAACCACGTCAATGTAAATAGTGGCCGGATCAGAATAGAGACTGTCAAAAAAAAGATGAAAAAAAAGGACTATTATGCTTATGGCACAAAACTGGGAAAATAACAGGTTTACTTTTATTTGGAAATCATCCTC
>CAZHZR010000376.1:0-1533 GCA_964537095.1 uncultured Roseivirgaceae bacterium | reverse complement strand
ACCGGTACAGCCACCTTTCACCTCTATACAATGTCTCGTCGCCATACAGCCAGTGGTTCTTACACCAGAGCTCTCTAACGTATTTTGATATTGAAAGGCTATAATAAATAATACATAACCGCTGATTTATTTATTTGATTTTCCATAAAATATTAATACCTTGATTTTAAGGAACTTCCTAACAATAGTAAGAAAAAAAGATATCAAATAACAATTCCCAGAATAATATAGTTCACATTGATACTATCAAAATTGATACTATCAAATAGGTGCCTTCGACGCAAAAGATAGCTTTTAAGTTCAAAGACGCCGCTTCCCTTGAGAAATATGGAATTCAATCAAAAATTAGTGATATTATTGTCATAAAGCAGCACAATAGATTCTAATAAAACAATGATAGGCGATCACTTCACTAACTTTTTGCAAGCTGTGCGAACAGGGAAATCAGTTGTAGAAGATGCTGTATTCGGCCTGCGGGCAGCTGCCTGCATTAGCCTGCAAAAAATAAAATTATTCAATGGGATCCGAAAAGATGAAACTAGTAGAATCTTCACGCTTTGTAAAATAATGAATCAGAAATATTAATCCTTATGCTAGCAAGAAAATTTTCGAACGCAAACCTGACGCTGTTCACACTCATAGTTATGTTCTTTCAAACAGGTTGTAGTGATAAGCAATCTACAGGATCGGAGAATAATACTTCAGACACAACAGAAACAGCAGCGAATTCCACAGTAGCATCAGAAGAAGCTGTGAACACGCTGACGGCCAAAGAAACAGAAGAAGGCTGGACATTGTTATTTGATGGGAATAATGTGGATGCGTGGAGAGGCTATAATTCCGATAGCTTTCCTAACAAGGGATGGCAGGTTAAAGATAACCTGTTGATGGTAGAAGCCACAGGAACAGAAGAAGAAGGGTACGGAGGGGATATCATTACCAGAGACCAATATAAAGATTTTGAATTCAAAGTAGATTTTAAGCTTTCTACTCAGGGAAACAGCGGTATTGTTTATCTTGTTAAAGAGGAAGAGAATACGCCATCATGGCACAATGCGCCCGAATATCAATTATTGGATAATCAATATTATGAGGAAAATGGTGACATTCCTATGGACAAACATCGTACCGGCGATGTATATGATATATATGCCTCATCAGAAGATGCGATGAACCCGGTGGGCGAATGGAACACCGCAATGATCCGGGTGGAGGATAAAACCGTAGAACATTGGTTAAACGGCAAGAAACTCGTAACATACACTTTACAGTCGCCCGAGTGGAACGAAATTGTGGCTAATAGTAAGTTTTCCCAATATCCCGGGTTCGGCATGGCAGAGCGCGGTCACATAGGACTTCAGGACCATGGCCATCAACTTTGGTATAGAAATATAAAAGTGAGAACGCTTTGATCTGAGGTCAAAACCAGTTCAAGGCTGATGTGATTTGGCATTATAATTTTCCTTCGGCCTGGAATCCCGTTCCGGGCTGAATATTGAAAATGTCGCTGTTGGTGCCACTTTGGATATTTTT
>CAZHZR010000375.1:0-2955 GCA_964537095.1 uncultured Roseivirgaceae bacterium | reverse complement strand
TTTGTAAAGATTCCAAACACTCCAAAATACTTCCAGAACCTGAGTTTGGTCATATTATCCAGAATAAATGGCGTAGAATGGTTACCAAAACGGCCTCCATACCTACCCATGGTCCATTCGATCCAGACAATCGGTATGCCCATTAACAGAAAGCATACGATATAGGGAATAATGAACGAACCGCCTCCGTTTTGCACTGCCTGAACAGGAAATCTTAAAAAATTACCCAGACCTACTGCATTTCCCGCCATGGCCAATATCAAGCCTACACGGGTTCCCCACGCTTCTTTAGTTGCACTCATTCTGGTTTAATTGCTGAAGTGAAACAAAATTTGTTTTTGAAATAAGAGCGGAAATTAAACATCTTATCCAAATATTCCAACCTGAGGGGTTATCCGTTAAAAAAATTATTACATCCAGAAGAATACAGCTCATGTCACAGTCCGCAAACTTTTAGTGGATTGCCTGGGTTAGTGGCTATAGTAAAGCATTAGAAATTCATGTCATCTCTTCAACTGATTTTGGTCATAAGAAAATACTTTTTTTTAATGAACCTTTACCACAGTTTATATTGTTCGAGATTCGGGCAAGGCTGTTCTTGTTATTTGTATTGATTCTAAATAGAAATCTGTACAGCCAATTAATTTTATAATTGACCGCAAGGGATTAATTTTGCACCAAGAAAAGTTACCTCATGTATAAAAAGTTTAAAGCTGTAAGTCTTTCACATAAGAGTGCATCTGTTGCAATCCGAGAGTTGGTTGCTTTAGATGAAGAGACCTGCAGAAGGCTGCTGAAGTATTTTAAAGAGTTTACTGACTTAACGGACGTCCTGATTCTTTCGACCTGCAACCGTACAGAAATTTATTATTCTGCGGAGGAAGATCAACACATCAATCTCATTAAACTCATCGGTGTTCACAAGGGCATTGAAAATATTTCTCAATATGCTGAATCTTTCGTGAGCATCAACGATCATAATGAGGCTGTGCAACACCTTTTTAGAGTAGCCATTGGGCTTGAGTCGCAGGTAATCGGGGATATGCAGATTTCCAACCAGGTTAAAAAAGCATATCAATGGACTGCAGATGAAGACTTAGCGAGTCCGTTTTTGCACAGATTACTACACACGATTTTCTTTACAAACAAAAAGGTGGTGCAGGAAACGGCTTTTAGAGACGGGGCCGCATCTGTTGCCTTTGCAGCCACCGAGATGGTTATTTCCTTTGCTTCTGAAATTAATGATCCGAAAATCCTGATATGTGGGCTTGGTGAAATTGGTGAGGATGTATGTAAAAATTTAGCCTCTCATTTGAGATCGGGGGTTTATGTGACCAACAGAACGGCTTCAAAAGCTGAGAAGTTAGCAAAATCTTGTGGATTTGAAGCTTTTCCATTTGAGGATGTTTCAGAGTCTATTCACGCTTTCGATATTATTGTTTCTTCCGTGAGCATGGTCAACCCGTTTGTAACCCGGGACAATCTTAAAAATGCAGCCATCTTTACGCATAAATTCTTTATTGACTTATCAGTACCAAGAAGTATCTCCCCCGATATTGAAGAATTGCCGGGAATACTTTTATACAACATAGATGATATAAAGACAAAAACCACGCAGGCGTTGAAAAAGCGAATAGCTGCGATACCATCTGTTGAAGGCATTGTTTTGGAAGGGATCACTGACTTCAATAATTGGTCTAAGGAAATGATAGTTTCTCCAACGATTCACAAGCTCAAAAATGCGCTTGAGGAAATCAGACAGGAAGAGATCACGCGTTACATAAAGAATCTAAACGACTCTGAAGCAAAAAAAATCGAAGAAATTACCAAAAGCATGATGCAAAAGGTGATTAAGCTGCCCGTACTCCAATTAAAAGCTGCCTGTAAAAGAGGAGAGGCGGAAACTCTAATAGATCTGCTCAACGATTTGTTTAATTTAGAGAAACCATCTGATAAAGCTGAGAAGTAACTAATAATCCAGGTTCATCTCAAGCATTGATAAAATTATTGTTATCTTTTGACGTTCATATTTTATCAGACCTTATTTTCCATTTAAAAGTATTCTTTATTAAACCACTATTAGAATTGCCTTTCTCTTTCAAAAAGGGCAACGGATCCATTATTGTATTCTTGTTTTGTTTCCTAACAGGCGCATTCCTGCCCTCCGGAGCCTACAGCCAGATCATATATGAATCGGCGGGTAACTTCAGCTTGGGCAATAACCTTACAGTTATAGAGAGCGGCAGAAAGTTAGGTATTTCTGATGGTAGAGGAAACATCATCATTTCTCCCGCTTTTGAGAAAATCAGAATTAATAAAGACCAGACGATAAGTGGCTTGTCTCCGAGAGAATGGAGGGTTGTTGATGGAAATAATAATTTGTTGCACACGGTAGAATTCGATTCCATTTATCCTCTTGCAGCAAATCTTCTTCATGTGGTGAGAGGAGAAGCAGAAGCCCTTTCCGACATGAGAGGAAATTTACTCACGCCCCTGAAGCTGTGGAAACTGTTTCCTCTTCCCAACGATTTCATTGTTGCAGAAGAAAAAGGGAAATACGGGATTATAAATGCAGGAGGAAAAATTACCATACCAACTGTATATGATACGCTTTTTCTGGGAAATGATTATGTGATTGGCAAGTACTCAGACGAAAGCATTCCGTTGGAATGGCACGTGCTCCAGTTTAGCGGAGATTTGTTGTTTAAAAAGGATTGTACATTGATGGGAATAGGTAACCAAGGCTATTTCTCATTCCTTGAAAATAAAAATTGGGGCTTTTTCAATTATAAAGGCGAAAAGAGTGTTCCCAATCAATATGATTCTGTCCAGATTTTTATCGATGGCAAAGCCATAGCACGATATATGGATTCCGATGGGGTGATCAACAGGAATGGAGAATGGCTTTTGATGCCCCGCAAAGACACGCTAAAATTTCTAACCAAAGACATCTAT
>CAZHZR010000374.1:0-2977 GCA_964537095.1 uncultured Roseivirgaceae bacterium | reverse complement strand
GAGCCAAATCCTACCGCACTTCGTACGCCAATGCCATTTTCTTCTCCCCAAACCTGCGCAAACAATTCGCTGCATCAGGGTAATTTCGCCACCAGGCTTTCCGGCATCATTTTCAATATCCTGTAAATACCTTTCCACTTCAAACCCGGCACAATGGCAAAGCCCTTTCCTGCTTCGGTAATTTCCCTGGCTACAAATTCCGGCTCGAGCATCAGCGATTCATTCAATTCCAGTCCGGCGTTTATTTTCGTTCGTATATAACCTGAAATGACCACATTCACCACTATCTCCCTTTCCGCCAGCAACTGCCTCAGTCCAGCGAGATATTGCGTAAATGCCGACTTGGTACTTCCATAAATAAAATTGCTTTTTCTGCCCCGCACACCCGAAAGTGAGGAAATGCCAATTATTCGTTCCAGTTGCCTGTTTTCTGTATCCATAGCTATCATATTCAGGATAGAAACTGCGCCACAATAATTCACCTGCATCATTTGAAAAGTACCTTGCCAATCCTTCAGGGCTACTTCATTTTGAACCAAAAATCCAGCAGCATACACCACAATGTTCGGCTTTTGTAACTCGTTGTAAAAAGCCGGATGAGAAGCATAATCCAGGGCATCAAAAAAACGAATATCAATGTTCGCATCACCAATTGCGTGTTCCCGGGCAAAATCCCGCAGCTCCTTTGTGTTGCGTGAAGCAGCAATTACATAATATCCCTTCTTTAGATAAAGCAGTATCACCTGTTTTGCCACATCTGAGTTTGCGCCGAGCACAAGCACCGTTTTTTTAACTGCTTCCATAGATAAATCCTTTGTTCTAAATTAAAATCACTATACCGTTGGGAAGCCAAATTAGCAAAATCAAAATGAATCGATTCCCTTTTCAACCTAAATTTTCGATGTAAGCGATTAAAAGGTCATGGTTCACGGATCATAGTTCAGCTTACAATTCTTCGATCAAGGTTCAAGGTCTGCTTTAAACTTTAAACTTGAACCTTGAAACGGTAACAACCCAACGTCAACGGTTCCCGTCAATCAATAGGATTTTTAAACTAACTGCCTTAATTTTGAATCCGAGTATCAAAACCGTCAGGTATCCGTATACAGGATCAAGCACGGGAAAGCTCCCACATCGTTATGATTGACAAAAAATTTATTAATAGCCTATTCATCGCTCATCGGGAGTGCCCGGACTGCCCCTCTCCTGCCACCGTCTCTCAATTCTTCATCGAATTATTGGGTACCTTGTTTCCTTCCTTTTCTAAAAAGCAATTTTCTTCCACCGAAGACCTGGAGTTGCATTTAAAAGAGCTACAGGTGCAGTTGGGGCAAATATTACACAAAAGTCCCCAGACAAAATTGAGAAAAAATGGAGATTTGGCGCAGAGTTTCTTTGATGCCCTTCCGGCCATACACAGAAATTTATCGCAGGATGTCCTGGCCATGTATGAGGGTGACCCTGCGGCTAAGAGTCAGAGCGAAATTGTGCGGACCTACCCCGGGTTTTACGCCATTGCAGCCTACAGGATTGCGCACGAACTGCATAAGTTGGGCATCCAGATTATTCCCCGTATTATTACAGAGCATGCCCACAGCAAAACGGGAATTGACATCCATCCGGGTGCCAGTATTGGCGAACATTTTTGTATAGACCATGGTACGGGCGTGGTCATCGGCGAAACCACCGTAATCGGTAAAAGGGTAAAAATTTACCAGGGCGTAACCCTTGGCGCATTGAGCGTGAATAAAGAAGATGCGGAACGCAAGCGGCACCCTACTATAGAAGACAATGTGATCGTGTATGCCGGCGCCACAATATTAGGAGGAGAGACCATTATTGGCCACGACAGCATTATCGGAGGCAATGTCTGGATCACCAAAAGCGTGGTTCCTCACACCAAAATTTACTATCAGGCAAAAATGTATAATCAGGACTCAGGAGAAATAGATTTAGTGGTTTATAAGGCACAGATATGACTATATTCGATTTGATTGGCAACACGCCATTGGTAGAAATAAAAAATATTACGCAGTTTCCAGGGGTCAGCATTTACGGAAAGCTGGAGGGGAACAACCCTGGCGGAAGCGTAAAAGACCGCGCTGCTTTATACATGATTCAAAGTGCGCTGGACCGTGGTGAAATCAAAGAGGGCGATCGGCTGGTGGAAGCCACCAGCGGAAACACCGGCATCGCGCTGGCAATGATGGCTCAGAAATTCAAAGTGAGAATGACGCTCATTATGCCAGAAAATGCCACTGAGGAGCGTATAAAGGCCATGAGAGCCTACGGTGCAGAGGTTATTCTTACCCCGGCTTACAAAACCATAGAATACTCACGCGAATTGGCGGAAAAAATGGCAGCGGAAGAAGGTTATCACATCCTGAACCAATTTGCCAATCCCGACAATTATATAATGCACTATAAAACCACCGGTCCAGAAATATGGCGCGATACTGATGGTAAAATCACCCATTTTGTATCTGCCATGGGCACCACCGGTACCATTATGGGCGTCTCCCGTTTTCTCAAAGAACAAAACCCTGGCGTACAAATAGTGGGCACCCAACCAACCAACGGATCATGCATCCCGGGCATCAGACGCTGGTCTCCCGAGTTTCTTCCGAAGATTTATGAAAAAGAACGGGTTGATCAAATCATAGATGTAAGCGAGGAAAATGCCACCTACATGACGCGAAAAATGGCTACCGAAGAAGGTATTCTGGCCGGCATGAGCAGTGGCGGTGCATTGCACGCTGCATTGGAACTAGCCGCTACACTCCAATCCGGCGTAATTGTTTTCATCGTATGCGACAGAGGTGAGCGGTACATGAGTTCCAACCTTTTTGAGTAATAGCGATTAAGATTTTCTGGAACGGCATGAATTACTGAAACGGCCACCGCTACTATCACCGGTCGCTGGTCCCCCGACAGCGACCAAATTTCTACTCTTGTCCTTTTACCCTGGACATTTTTT
>CAZHZR010000373.1:0-2980 GCA_964537095.1 uncultured Roseivirgaceae bacterium | reverse complement strand
TATAAACTTGCAAATTTGAAAAGTTATTTAGATATTTGTCTAAATAACTAAATTATGAATTCGCTTTTTAAAGCACTTAATGATGAAACCCGAAGAGAAATTGTCGAGCTACTAAAAGAAAGGGATATGAATGCTGGAGAAATTGCAGACAGATTTAATATTTCCAAGCCAAGCATTTCCCATCATTTGGACATTTTGAAAAGGGCTGATTTAATAACGAGTGAGAAAAAAGGACAATTTGTAGAATACTCTCTGAACACAAGCATTTTGGAAGATCTACTAACATGGATATTAAGACTTAAACAATAATTATGAACCTCAAAAAAGAACTTCCAATTTTAGCGATTGTAGCATTGCCTTTTATCTATTTAGCATATATATGGAAAGAGCTTCCGGAAACAGTTCCAATGCATTGGAATATTACCGGAGAAATAGATAGGTACGGAGATAAATCTGAACTCATAGTTATTCCTTTTTTATTGCCACTACTTGTGTATATAATCTTTCTGGTAGTTCCTAAAGTTGACCCAAAAAACAAACTGAATAAAATGGGCAACAAGCTTCAAATAATGAAATTCTTCTTGACAACGATTATGTCAATCCTGGCATTACTCATTATTTACTCAGCAAAAAATGATTCGTTCTTAAACTCAAATTACGTGGTCTTGTTAATTGGCGTTCTATTTATCATTTCCGGAAATTATTTCAAGACAATTAAACCAAATTACTTCATTGGAATTAGAACCCCCTGGACATTAGAAAGTGAAACCGCTTGGAAGGAAACCCATAGGCTGGCGGGGAAACTATGGTTTATAGGCGGAATTCTTATCGTTTTTTCAAGCTTGATAGCAGACCAAAAAGCCAATAATATGATTTTTTTGACTGTAACGTTAATTATCTCTATCATACCAATTCTATATTCATATATAGTCTTTAAAAGGAAGAAGAAAGATGCCTTAGAACAGCATGTATAAAATCTAGCCCCACTGCCAATTAAATGTTGATGCTATTGATAAGGTTAATAACAGACTTAAACCGGGTTGCCTCTTAAATTGCTACTTCTTAACCGTAAACACTCCTGTACACAAAATAAATTTTTATCGAGATGCAAATAATATTTAAAGAAGAACAGAAATTTCGCCAATGGTGGATTTGGCTGATATTAATTGGCCTTGGATTATTGCCTTTGTCTGGCATCGTGAAGCAGCTCATAATTGGAGAGCAATTTGGCGACAGACCAATGTCGGACGCTGGGCTAATTGTCTTAGCAGCTATTCTTTTTTCTTTAATTGCGCTATTCTGGAGTATGCGTTTGAGGACTGAAATTGATGAAGATGAAATTAGGATGCATTTTTTTCCATTTGTAAGGAAGAGTATAAAATGGACCGAAATAAAGAATGCTAAAACCGTGAATTATGGGTTTGTAGGAGGGTGGGGAATTCGCTTTTGGACAAAATACGGAACTGTTTATAACATAAGAGGGAATAAGGGGTTGGCCATAGAACCAAAAGATGGGAAGAAATTTCTCATTGGAACTCAGCGAGAATCAGAACTCAGCAGAATAATTGAACGATTGAAGAGTGACAAGTAAAAGTAGCGTTGTTGGATTTATAAAGTTAAAGGCAATCTCTTCAAAGACTCCCTGGTTGACTTCGATAGCCTAGCTAGAAATTATTCTCTTCAACAAAATTTTTCAGGCATTTATAATAGCGATCTTCAATCCTCTCCGGTCCTAACATTTACCATAACTTTACAACATCACCAGTAGTTCTTCTTAAAAAAAAATATGCCGGAAGGACCATCAATCGTTATTTTAAAAGAGGCAGTTCAACCATTTAAAGGGCAAACTGTACTGGAAGTTTCCGGAAACAGGAAAATTGATCTGGATAGAATCGGAGGACAAAAGGTGGTGGATTTTTTGTCCTTTGGTAAACAGTTTCTGATCAAATTAGAAGATTTCTCGATAAGAATACACCTCCTGCTCTTTGGTACTTACCGAATTAATGAACGCAAGGAAACAGTGCCCCGACTACGCCTTATTTTTAAAAATGGCGAGCTCAACTTTTATGGCTGTTCCGTACAATATGTGGAAGAGGAGCTGGACACTGTTTACGACTGGTCGGCAGACGTGATGACGGATTCATGGGATCCCGAAAAAGCCAAAATGAAGCTGCTCAAACTTCCGCATGCGCTGGTATGTGATGTTTTACTTGACCAGGATATTTTTGCCGGCGTAGGCAACATCATCAAAAACGAGGTGCTGTACCGGATAAAAGTGCATCCCGAAAGCCTGGTCAAAAATCTCCCCGACGGCAAACTGGAAGAGTTAATCAGAGAAGCAAGAAATTACAGTTTTGACTTTTTGGAATGGAAGAAGCAATTTGTCTTAAAGAAACATTGGCTCGCCCATACCAAGAGAGTCTGCAAGCGATGCGACCTTCCAATTATGAAATTATACCTCGGAAAAACCAATCGAAGGTCATTTTTTTGCAGCAACTGCCAGATTAAGTTCACTTAGTTCAAGGGGCTTCCGCTAATTTTATAAGAAATATTACCTGCAATTGGTAATCAATAATCCTCACAAATAAGTAATCATCCTCTTATATAACTTTGAGCACTTTTACCGTTGGTAATTTATACCTTCATTATATCTACCCTTCGAAAATTTAATGCATAAAATAAAGCGATTTTTCTGGTTTTGCTCAGGCGCATACCAGGACCTGTTGAAGAAATGTCCATCGGAATCAGACAAATACGTGGGCATTGGCGGCACAGTGTTGTTTACAGGCGTTTTTGCTTTCATATCCGGTGGCTATGCCATTTATACCGTTTTTCAATCCTGGTGGCTGTTCCTTATTTTCGGGTTGCTCTGGGGCGCTATGATCTTCAATCTGGACCGATACATTGTGTCCAGTCTCAGAAAGAAAAATAAGTTTGGCAAGGAACTGAAGATGGCGGTTCCCAGGATTATCCTGGCGGT
>CAZHZR010000372.1:1364-2985 GCA_964537095.1 uncultured Roseivirgaceae bacterium | reverse complement strand
GGTTGCTAGAGTTTCACAGAGCCTATCTCTCCACTCTTCTTTATAAACCAATTACAGTAATAATTGACTTGAAGCTGTAAAATTGCACCTAAAAACCGAAAAACCCAAATTTACTATTAGAAATTTCTCAGTTGTTAAAATATTTGAAGATTATTACGCGGCCAAACAACAAAAGTTTAGATCTTTTTAAAAATTTGCTATAGAGACAGGAATATCAGCCTGCCTCTGAAGTTTTGCTTTGAAAATGCTACTATTGAAGCGAGAGGTTTTTGGACACAGCCCCAGGCAGATTGGCCTGAAATCGCTCACCAGCGGCAATAATATCGCTACCACTCGGTGCCTGGAAAACTTCGAGATCAAAGTGGCTGGCTGCAGCAAGTAAATGATCAAATATATCGGCCTGTACACCTTCGTAATCTGCCCATGCCACTGACTTCGTAAAACAATAAATTTCAACCGGAAGCCCTGTGCTATCAGGTTGAAGCTGTCGTACCAAAACAAACATTTCCTGGTTGATCCCTTTATGGCTTCTGAGAAAAGTAGTGATGTACTCTCTGAACACACCAATATTGGTCATTCTCCGGCCATTTACCATTTCTTCCGAATCAAAATCATATTTTGCGTTAAACTCGTCAATTTCCTTTTGTCTTTGCTTTACATAATCCTTCACAAGATAAAAGCGCTCAAACCGTTCCTTCAATTGCTGATCTACAAATTTGATGGACTTCTTATTGATGTAAAGCGACCTTTTTATCCTTCGCCCACCACTTTCCTGCATCCCCCGCCAGTTTTTAAAACTGTCTGTAATAAAATAGAAGGTAGGAACTGTGGTTATGGTTTTATCCCAGTTTTTGATCTTGACAGTGTTTAGATTTATTGCCAGCACATCACCATCGGCATTATACTTTGGCATCTCTACCCAATCCCCTACCCGAATCATGTCATTAGACGAAATCTGAACACTTGCCACAAGTCCCAAGATGGTATCTTTAAAAACAAGCAGTAGAATTGCTGTCATTGCTCCAAAAGCACTAAGAAAATAGAGAGGCGACCGGCCCATCAATATGGATAGGACGAGAACTGCAACACCAATGTAAATGATAATTCTGCTAAGCTGAAAATAACTTGCCAGGGGTTTGTTCTTAAATAGTGGGAATGAAGAAAGGATAAACTCTGCCCCTTTCATAACCGCCATCACTATCATCACAATTACAATGAGAATATAAATATCTGTTACTTTCGATATGAATGGAAGCAGATTTTGAAAGTCAGCAAAAACTACCGGGGCAAGTGCCTTCACAATAAAGGCAGGTATAATGTGGGCTACCTTATCGAACACTTTGTACTGCACCAAAATATCATCCCACTTTGTTGTTGTTCGGGCAAAGAAAGAATGTATTAAACGTACAATAAAATACTTTGCAATGAGCAAAGAAATAAAGGCAATAAGCACCAATGCAAAAAACATAATTCCCAGCCGAAACGCTGGAATTAAATCACTTGTAGCGCCTGCCCCTTTTAAGAGATTGTCTATCCAAAATTGAAAACTGTCTATCATAACTGGTTTTTACCTATGCTTTTGTTTGCTCAAAAACTACAAAGGTAGTCAATGCCTGGTCGT
>CAZHZR010000372.1:0-1264 GCA_964537095.1 uncultured Roseivirgaceae bacterium | reverse complement strand
CATTTACCACTTTAATGGAAGCCACTTCTCTTATCTTAAAGGCTTCTCCTATCAGACTTGTTACGACGAGATCGGCAGCGCTCAATTTAGTTTCATCGTCGAGGTGGTGGATACTATTGGCCATAACGGTTATTGTTATTTTCCTGGATGGACCGTGCTCCCAAACATATTGCCAATCAGAAGCATCTACCTCATGAGGCGTCATAAAATCATCAAAAACCTTAAATTTCAGATCCCATTCCTTTTTGGGTTTGGCAGCATAGAAATTCCAACGTTTCAGTTCAGGTGCATAAGCAATAAGCTCTTCGCTGACTTCCAGCAACTCTTCATTTCCATTAGGTGAAATGGTAAGATAATAACGACCATCAACCGGACCCATTTCCCAGGTAAACATTCCAAAATGCAGCACGAAATTATCCATATTCCGGGCGAGCGACTTTCTGCCTTCATGAAAATCATCCTCTAAAATTTCGATAATCTGCTTTTCATTATTGACAAACCACTCCCAAAATTCCTCAATTTTCTCTTTGGTCTTATCTTTCATAGTGCCTCCTATTGTAAATGAACGCCTAAAGGTAATCAAGATATTGGATCGAGCCTCAAAAACCTTAATGAATAACATCTTTGGGAGCCATCAAGAGGATGTCTCATGTGCTGTGTAATGAAAATTCATGCGTCCAGCGATAATTTAAATTTGAATAAAAAGCCTTGGCTAATATAGTACTAATTCTATTTGTGGCCAGGTGCACTCGACCATCCGAAACCGATTTTTCCAGTCACTCTTGAATTTTGAGATTCTAAGGAACTAATTATTCCGAAAAGCAATTTAGGAGTCGATTAACTTTTAAACGTCAGTCCCTTTTATCTGACAAAAAGTTTATAAGTATTATTAAACATTTCGTTATTTTATTGTTTTATAAGTTTTAATTGTTTTACATTTGTGTCTCCATGAACAAAACAACAGACATATCTAACATTACTTCTTCAGCGACCGCTCCGGTTACTGCTAGTACTGTTGTGTCTGTAGCTTATAGGGCATTTAGGCCCGTGAGGGGCTAATCTATTCCGCGGAGCTACGTGCTCTGCAATTTCCATCCGTACTATTTAAATCAAATTTTTTCAACTAAGGCTTTGCTTTAGGAATTTCCAATATTTAAAATCTTTATTTGATCCATGGAATTAACCGTTCAAATAGCTTCTAAAAAGCACTATATATACGCTCAGGAAATTTGTACATTGATGGAAGAGGCTGCCAAAGTGCGGG
>CAZHZR010000371.1:0-2992 GCA_964537095.1 uncultured Roseivirgaceae bacterium | reverse complement strand
TTTCAGCAAAACCCGGGATGGTAATGGTGACTACTATACAATCTTAAATTGAAGATAATAATGAAACATATAAAAATAGGAATGGTGCTGTGCGCTTTGGTAATCTTATTGCCAATGACCCTTTGGGCACAATCCACCTCAACATTTGGTTTGAACGCAGTAGTACTGACAGAAGATGGAGAGCCTGTAGAAGGAGCTGTAGTAGTAAGTGATCAGGATGAAGAGAATGCCACTACCGATAATGACGGCGCTTTCTCCATAAATGTCACACTTAATAGCATCCTTACAATAAGTGCAAATGGCTATGCTACGAAGGTGGAAGCGGCGACGCCTGACTTACAGCAGATTTTCCTTATATCTGACTCGGACTATGAGTCGGTACACGTAGCCTACAGAAGCGTGTTGAATAAAGATTTGCCTTCCGGAGTGTCGTATGTAAACGTACCGGAATTGCTCGATAAAAATTACTTTATTAATCCATTCGACAATATGGCCGCCTTTGCCCCTGGCTTGAGCGGCAACCTGTGGGGAATGGATGATATTTTAATTTTGGTGGACGGGGTACCCAGAGATCTCGAAAGTATCTCCACGATGGAAGTCGAGCAGATCACTTTTCTGAAGGGGATATCCGCAGTTGCCTTGTACGGAAGCAGAGCTGCCAAAGGAGTGGCATTAGTTACTACAAAAAGAGGCGTTCCTGGTAAGCAGACCATAGATGTACGTGCCAATGCCGGCGTTCTTACCCCAAGAGCCTATCCAAAATATTTGGGTTCGGCTGAGTACATGACGCTGTATAATGAAGCGCGGACAAATGATGGTTTGGCTCCACTTTATTCCGATGAAGACATTTACCATCACGCTGAGGGTACTAACCCCTATAGGTACAGCAATGTAGATTATTACTCTCCTGAATATTTGAAGGAAAGTTTCAATTATTACGATGCCACGCTTGAAATTACGGGTGGTAATGATCGCGCCAAATACTATACAAATATTGGATTTTTAACGGAGGGTTCGTTATTGAATTTCGGAGAGGCCGAAGGCAATAGTACGGAAAGGTATAATATCCGTGGAAATGTGGATATGAAGCTCAACAGCTTTATCACAGCACGAGTGGATGCTGCTGCGATATTCCATGATATGCAAACGATCAATAGTGATTATTGGGGTGGAGCGGCGACATTAAGGCCTAATAGGTTTGCACCGCTTATTCCTATCAGTATGTTGGAAGATACCGACCTTGCTTCCGGCATTCTTGTAGAAAATAGTCAGAATATTATAGATGGTAAATACTTGTTGGGAGGAACACAATTGCATCAGACCAATCCTATTGCAGATGCTTACGCAGGAGGGAAAAGTACTTTAGCACGCCGCCAGTTTCAATTTAATGCTGGCGTTGACGCAGACCTGAACAGGGTTTTAACAGGTCTTTCTTTCAGTACCTTGTTTGGTATTGATTACCACACCACCTATAGCCAGTCATTTAATCCTGAATACGCAACTTACGAGGCCTCATGGACGAACTATGCCGGAGAGGATATGATTGGAAGTTTAACCAAGTTCCGTCAGGATGCAAACGATGGCCGACAGAATATCAATGGTAGTCTATATAGGCAAACCTTGTCCTATTCAGGGCAATTCAATTATAAAAAGCAGGTGAACAATGTGCACAACATTTCAGCAATGCTTATAGGAGGAATCTTTCAACAGTCTACTTCATCCATCTACCGACGAGTAGGAAATGCGAACCTGGGGCTGCACCTTGGCTATAACTACATGGATAAGTATTATGTGGACTTTAATGGCGCAGTTATACATTCTGCTAAATTACCGGAGAACAGTCGGCAGGCATTTTCACCTACCCTTTCTTTAGGTTGGAAACTTAGTGAAGAGGGCTTCCTGGCATCTTCCTCAGTGGTGGATCACCTGAAACTGTCTGTTTCTGCGGGTATTTTGCATACAGATATGGATATTCCTGATTTTCTGTTGTATGATATTCTCTATACCCCAGGCGGGGCTTACTATGGTTGGAATGACGGATCAGGATTGCCTTCTACAGAATCAAGAAGAGGAGCGAATCCGGATCTTACTTTTGCAAAAAGGGAAGAGGTTAGTGTAGGACTAGAGGCAGCCTTGTTTGATAATTTCGTTACGATTGCAGGTAATGCGTTTGTAAGCAATATGACTGGTATGGTGGGGCAATTGGAGAACTTATATCCTAATTACTTTTCCACAGGCTGGCCAGAATCTTCTTTTACGCCCTTTGTAAATTACAACAATGATCAGCGTACTGGTTTCGATTTTAATGTAAACCTGCACCAAAGATTTGGTGCGGTTGATTGGACCCTTGGTGTGACAGGAACTTATTATAATACGAAAGCATTGAAGCGTGCAGAAATTGTAGCCGATGAGTACCAACTTAGTGAAGGCAGGCCTTTGGATGCCATTTGGGGGTTGGAAAGCGATGGTTTCTTTAAGAGCCAGGAAGATATAGATAACTCTCCTTATCACTCTTATGTAAAAGTATTTCCTGGTGACATTAAGTATGTAGACCAGAACGGCGATGGGCTTGTGAATGATCAGGACCAGGTGTACCTCGGACGGGGAGGATGGTATGGCGCTCCACTTACTTTAGGAGCTCATTTGACAGCCAAATGGAAAAACTTTACATTCTTCGCATTAGGTATGTCCAGAACTGGAGCCAAGGCCATGAAAAACAACGACTATTTCTGGGTGAATGGAGACGACAAGTATTCGGACGTAGTTCGCGGCCGTTGGACGGAAGCAACCCAGGGGACAGCTACTTTCCCCCGACTTACAACAGAAAGTGGAGATAATAATTTTAGAAACTCTGATTTCTGGCTCTTCAGCACCAATCGTTTTGATTTAGCGCGTGTTCAGATTTCCTACACATTCCCGGAGAATATCATTGGTGGAAATTTCGTTCGTGACCTTGGGGTATATGTAAGTGGTTCCAACCTCCTGACCATAG
>CAZHZR010000370.1:0-3004 GCA_964537095.1 uncultured Roseivirgaceae bacterium | reverse complement strand
GTCTCATCGCCATACAGGTTCAAGCCGTCAAAATTTGGCTCAGAAGTTAAATCAAATTCAGACTCCGGCCGGCTTCTGTCGGTCCTATAATCGTTTCCCACCCAATCTTCCGCATCCATGATGGAAAAATTGACCTTGAAAGCGAATTTATTGTTGAAAGCTTTGGCATAACGTGCCGAAAACGCGTACAGCGGGTGACTGCCTCCTGCCTCTGAAGAAGTGATGCCTGCTTTCACCTGTGCACTCAGGCCCTGATATTCAAAAGGGCTCTTGCTATTCATGAGCAAGATACCGTTAAAAGCATTGGGGCCATAAAGGGCTGATGCAGCCCCAGGAACTAATTCCACACTTTCCACATCCAGCTCAGACATTCCCACAAGATTTCCTGTGGGGAAATTTAGCAGCGGTGCGGAATTGTCCATCCCGTCGATGAGTTGAACAAATCTGGTGTTGGCCACAGAAGCAAACCCTCTGGTGTTGATAGCAGAGAAGTTTAAGCTGCTTGAAAGCACCTGCACTCCTTTTACATGGGCCAGTGCATCATAAAAATCAGGCGCCGGTGCTTGTTGAATGCCTATGATGTCCAGTTTTTCTATCGTCACCGGAGATTGTAGGATATTTTCCTGAAACCGGGAAGCCGAAACCACTACTTCCTGCCCGAGCATCGTCTGCTCTTCCAGTTTTATTTCCATTCCGGAAGTATTGGCATTTTCAATAATAACTTCCTGAGATTCATACCCAATCATGGAAATTCCGAGGGTAAATGGCGGATTTTCATTGGTTTCCAGTCTAAAATCACCGCTAAGATTGGTGACAGTTCCTATTACTTTGCCTTTTACTACCACGTTCACCCCAACCAGAGGATCTGCATTGGCGGCATTTGTGATTTTTCCGGAAACGATGGTTTTGCTTTGCGCCAAAGCCTGCAGATGAAGAAAACAAACAAGTACGATGGCAGCACAGACGCAGACATGTAGATTTTTAGTCATAGTTTTTTATAATGAGTGGTTGATAGTTATAAACCGTTTAGTGCGACTTCAAACGATTGTATTACTCAAAATAGATATAATATTCGAGATTAACTACCCGAATTTATTTTTTATAAAAAACTAAAACCAAGCAACTATTTATTTTTCTGATTTTCTTTTTTGAGGTGGTCGACCAATTTATTGCAAAGGCTATCGATTTCAGTCGCCATGTATTCGTCGCCTGTCGCACTGAGCAAGCTTTGGGATAGCCCACCCAGCATGTCTATATAAAACCTTTTCATTTCATCAAGGGGCATATCTTTGGTCCAAAGGTCTATGCGCATCGTGTTTTTATGAAAGTGATCCCACAAGGAAATACTGATAGATTTGGTTTCGGAAAGACCGTCATCTTCTTTATCGGTGGCGTTCCAGAATATCTTTTCAGGAATATTCTGCTCGTCCAGTTCAACACTAAAATTTATTTCTGAGGTCCTCATGTGAATGTCAGTTTGTTTAAAATGAAATCTTCTTTTTTATTAAAGTGCAAAAGTAGAGATTTTAAGTGAATATGGAGAATTTGCTTCTGAATCCCTGTGGGATCGGCTATAACGTATAGCAGAAGTGGTGAGAAGCGGCCGGATTAATATTCGTTTTGTAGTTCCTAAAGTGGGAAAGCATCATTAGTCTTGGTGGTTTTGTCAATGCATGAGAAGGATTCAACCTTCAAAAGGATTAATTTACAAATTCGATCAGTTTAACTTTTAATTTCTACCTCTTTTGGCTTAAAAAGAAGCTACAAAGGTGATTTGTAAAAAAAAATAACAATCTTTGTATTTTTAGTTTTTACTCTTAATTATTCTTTTACATAAATACTGTTACATGATCATTGAACCGAGAGTACGTGGATTTATTTGCATTACTTCCCATCCAAAGGGATGCGAGAAAAATGTTGTGAATCAGATTGAATATGTAAAAAATAAGGGGCTGATTGAAGGGCCCAAAAAGGTACTGATAATAGGTGCTTCAACAGGATTTGGTCTTTCCTCCAGAATTACCAGCGCCTTTGGTTCAAATGCCGCAACTATCGGCGTTTATTTTGAAAAGCCGGCAGCACCCAACAAGCCTGGTTCCTCAGGGTGGTACAATACAGCGGCATTCGAGCAGGAAGCAAGAAAAGCCGGACTATATGCGAAAGGCATAAATGGTGATGCGTTTTCCGACGAGATAAAGCAAAAGACCATCGACCTCATCAAGGCTGATCTGGGACAGGTGGATATGGTGATTTACAGTGTGGCTTCACCAAGGCGCGTTCATCCTAAAACCGGTGTCATCCATAATTCGGTTCTAAAACCTATAGGAAAGCCTTTCAGCAATAAGACAGTCAACTTCCATACGGGTGTGGTATCAGATATTACCATAGAGCCCTGCACTCCGGAAGATATTGAAAATACTGTAACTGTTATGGGAGGAGAAGACTGGGAGATGTGGATAGATGCTTTAAAGGCCGAAAACCTGCTTGCTCCTGGTGCAATTTCGGTGGCTTATTCCTATATAGGCCCCAAATTAACGGAAGCTGTATATAGAAAAGGTACAATAGGAAAGGCCAAGGATCATCTGGAAGGCACTGCTAAAGTGATATCAGAAAAATTAAAAGATATTAACGGCAAGGCCTACATCTCGGTAAATAAGGCTTTAGTGACCCAGTCTAGTTCTGCGATTCCGGTTATTCCACTATATATTTCATTGCTTTACAAAGTCATGAAGGAAGAAGGTGTTCATGAAGGATGTGTTGAGCAGATCGACAGGCTATTCAGGGAAAGGTTGTTTACCAATGGAGAAGTTCCTACAGATGAGGAAGGAAGGATTAGAATTGACGATTGGGAACTACGTGAAGACATACAGGCCAGGGTAGAAGCGCTTTGGGCAGATGTAACCACAGAAACCTTACCGGAAAAAGGCGATCTGGATGGCTATAAAAAAGATTTCTTTAACCTATTCGGATTCGATGTACAAGGCATAGACTATGACGCCGATGT
>CAZHZR010000369.1:0-3010 GCA_964537095.1 uncultured Roseivirgaceae bacterium | reverse complement strand
TGGTACCTATAAGAACCGAAGTATTTTGTATATGTTTGGTTACTATGATTTTCCGATTTTTATTTCTCCCCTAAGTATTTATATATTTACGCATGGAGTATGTTATAGGACTGGATATTGGAACCACCAGCACAAAAGCCATTGCTTTTGATACTTTTGGAAAAATCATTGCAGAAAATCAAATAGGATATCCCATCCTGAATCCTCAGCCATCTCATTTTGAACAGGATTGTGAGGTTATATTCCAGGCTGTGCTGCAGTCTATTGCCTATATTACCAGAAATGTCCCTGTCATTGATGCGGCTTATCATCTGGCAGGTGTGAGTTTTAGCAGCGCCATGCACAGTCTGATTGCGGTCAATAAAAAGGGGACACCTTTAACCGATTGTATTATTTGGGCCGATACACGAAGCAAAAATTACGCTGATCAGATAAAGAACAGCGTCCAGGGGCATGACATATACATGCAAACAGGTACGCCTATTCATCCCATGTCTCCCTTGTGCAAGCTGGTGTGGATGAAAAACCACCTGAAGGATGTGTACGAAAGCGCTTTTAAATTTATTTCTATCAAGGAATATGTGCTTTTTCGCTTTTTTAAGAAGTACGTCGTCGATTATTCTATCGCTTCTGCTACCGGCCTATTCAATATCCACACTTTCAAATGGCACAAGCCATCGCTCGATTTGGCGGGTATTACCGCAGGCAAATTATCTGTTCCCGTTCCCGCTACCTTCCCCATGATGGGCGTGGATGCAAGCTATGCGCGGTTGATGGGCGTAGAAATTACCACACCCTTTATAGTCGGCGCCAGCGATGGTTGTCTTGCTAACCTGGGTTCGAATGCAATAAAAGCGGGCGATGCTTGTATTACCATTGGTACCAGTGGAGCAATAAGGGTAATGGCAGACGAGCCGAAATCAGATCCCAAAGAGCGTATATTTAGCTATATCCTCACGCAGCAGAAGTTTGTGTTGGGAGGGCCGGTGAACAATGGGGGGGTGATTCTCCGGTGGTTTAGAGATACCTTCGCGCAACTTGAAGTGAAGGAAGCATTTGAAAAAGACGTTGACGTTTATTCCATTCTCACCCACAAGGCAACCACCGTACCTGCGGGCGCAGAGGGATTGATATTTCTGCCCTATCTTTTGGGAGAAAGGGCGCCCCATTGGAATGCAAGTGCAAAAGGGACTTTTTTCGGAATTCAGATGCAGCACACGCAGGCCCACTTTGTCAGAGCATTGCTGGAGGGGATTATCTATGGGATTTATAGCGTGGGGAAAGCCCTGGAAGAAACTACCGGCGAAATAAAAACCATTTATGTAAACGGGGGCTTTGTGAGGTCTCCATTGTGGGTGCAGATATTATGTGATGTCTTTAACAAGAAGGTTGTGGTGACGGAAAGTTTTGAAAGCTCGGCGCTGGGCGCGGCTGTGGTCGGAATGAAGGCGCTCGGATTTATAGCAGGTATTGAAGAGGTGGAAAAAATGGTTCCGATGGTGGAAACCTATATGCCTGATGAAGTAAACCATAATGCATACATGAAAAGTTTTGCGGCTTTTGAAAGGCTATACGAGAAACTAAAAGATGAATTTTAAGAACTTCCTCCTTGTTGAACCGCTTCCTGAGCCTTCAACAGACGTTTCTAATGTAAAAAACATAGATTGGCCTTTTTTACAGGCAGCTTATTCGTGAATATACAGGTAAGAGAAATATCATCAAATAATTGATAAATTTTAACATTAGAAATTAAAATTATGCCCCTTATTATCGTTGGCCTTGGTGTCCTTTTGTTATTAGTCCTGATCCTAGTCTTCAAACTTAATTCATTTTTATCATTAATCCTGGCGGCGCTGGTGGTGGGAATTGCCGAAGGGATGCCTGTAGTAGAAGTGATAGCATCCATACAGCAGGGTGTGGGAGATACCTTAGGCTTTCTGGCCCTGATTTTAGGTTTCGGGGCGATGCTGGGGAAGCTTGTGGCCGATAGTGGCGCAGCGCAAAGAATTGCCACCAGCTTAACAGATACTTTTGGTAAGAAGAACATTCAATGGGCCTTGGTTTTAACCGGATTTGTGGTTGGCATCCCTATGTTTTATTCGGTAGGATTCGTGATTTTGGTACCCTTGGTGTTTACGATAGGAACGGCTACAGGGCTTCCTTTGATTTATATCGGCTTGCCAATGCTGGCCTCTCTTTCTGTGACCCATGGCTATCTGCCCCCACACCCGGGGCCTACTGCCATAGCAGGGTTTTACAACGCAGACCTGGGCCTTACGTTGATTTATGGAATAATTGTGGCGATTCCTGCCATTATTATCGCGGGACCATTGTTTTCAAGAACGCTGGGCAGAATTAAACCCAATCCGCCGGAGAAATTATACAACACGCGAATTTTGGCAGAGGAAGAAATGCCAAGCTTCTGGATCAGTGTATTCACCGGACTTTTGCCGGTCTTTTTAATCGCGCTGGCCTCAGTAATGACCTTCATACTGGAGGAAGGTTCTTCATTGTTGGAATTTTTTCTTCTTATTGGTGACCCAATTATAGCCCTGCTACTGTCGGTGCTGGTGGCCATTTACACCCTCGGCATCAGCAGAAAGAAAAGTATGAAAGAAATAGGGCAGACTGTTGAGGATTCTATAGGTGGAATAGCAATGATTTTATTAATTATTGGTGCAGCCGGAGGCTTTAAGCAAGTATTGGTCGCGAGTGGGGTAGGCGATTATATTTCCGCCTGGGTAAGCACCTCAACCATATCTCCCCTGGTATTGGTGTGGGGCATTGCAGCGCTCATCAGGGTTTCATTGGGTTCTGCTACTGTGGCAGGGTTAACCACCGCTGGTATAGCCATTCCCATAATAGCTACTACAAATGCGAGCCCGGAATTGATGGTTCTGGCTACAGGAGCGGGCAGCCTGATGTTTTCTCATGTAAATGATCCGGGATTCTGGATGTTTAAAGAATATTTTGGGCTGTCAATAAAAGATACAATCATGTCGTGGTCTAT
>CAZHZR010000368.1:0-3010 GCA_964537095.1 uncultured Roseivirgaceae bacterium | reverse complement strand
AGCGTCGCCGAATCAGAAGAAATAATGAATATTATATCAATTGCAAATCTGCAAAAATCGAATCCAGTTCTTGGCGTGTTTTCCCTAATTTCTTTTGCAGTCGCTCAAGCATATCGTCTTTTCTTTCTTCCTCGTAAAGAAAATCTTCATCGGATAGAGAAGAAAACATGCGTTTTAATAAAATTTTTTGCTCTCTCCAACTTCTCATTATTATTCTATTACTCATTTTTCAATTTTTAGCTATAAATATACATCATTAATGGGACATCAACAGGAGATCTGCTGTGGAATTAACTGGCGAAGGATATATGGTTTTTGTCCGGAGACTTCTTATGTTTATAGCGATCTTTAAAAAGAGCCATGGAGAAATCAATAAGCATATTCTATTTCCCTAAAGCGATAAGACTTCTGGCGGGCCTTGGGATGCTTACAAGCATTTATTTCCTCTTTCAGCAGCAGCTATTTATTGCCGCAGGGCTGTTTTTGGCTGGTGCTTTTGTTTTGACTGCCAGATATGTGACTTCAGTAAACATCAACCATAAAGTTATTCAGGATTATTTTACCTTTTGCGGTATTAAATCAAGCAAGGAGGAAATAAGTTATTCCGTGCTGGAGAAAATTGCGATTACCAAACAGCAGAAAGGATATACTGCCAACTCCAGAAGCAGAGAAAGGCAAGTCAAATGGAGCCAATTCGACGCCCATTTGATTTATGACGATCAGAAATCTTTCAAATTATTGACTGAAAATTCTAAAAGTGAGCTGCTTAAAAATCTAACGAGCCTTATAGCCTTTTTAGGATTGCAGGTTGAAGATCAAACTGCTCATGTTCCCTTCTGAGGTGAAAGTGGATTAAATCTCTACTTTTGAAATTAGAGATTGGTTAACTGTCGGAGGAATCAATTGAACTTGTTTCCTTCACCTTTTTCAACTCATCAAGCAACTTTGCATTTTCCTGCTCTACTTCTTTTAGCTTTCGGTTAAGTTCTTCCTGGGTGGCCATCAGCTCTTCTGTATTTTGCCGGAGTTCCTCTTCCTGCGACTTTATTTCTCCTGCCATCTCCTGGCTTTCCTCCAAAAGCTTCTTTGTCCTTTCATTAATTTTTACCGAAGAAATTGTAGAAGCAAAACTCGCCGCAACAGCCTCTAAAAACTCAATTTCCTGATCTTCAAAATTATTAAATGAAGCGAGTTCAAAAACACCCACTACTTCCTCATTGTTAATTACAGGCATTACAACAATAGCCGAGGGGGACGCATCTCCCAGGCCAGATCTTATTTTAACATAATCCTGTGGAATTTCAGTAAGATGAATATGTTTTCTTTCCAATACCGCTTGCCCCGCTAATCCTTCACCAAGATAGAGTTTCTTATTTAAGTATTTTTTTCGCTCGTAGGCATAGCAAGCCACGAGTTTAAGCACACTGGTTTTTCCTTCGTCTCCGGTTTCCTCCTCGAGCATAAAAAATGCTCCCTGGTTGGCCTTGATGTACTTCACCAGTTGACTTATCCATTGGAAACATAGCTCCTCCAGGTCATTGTTGTTATTTCTAAGTATATCCCCAAACAAAGCGACCCCTTCGTTGAACCATTTTCTGACGCTTTCTTTTACAGCGACTTCCTTTAATTCATTTCGCATTTGCAGCAGCGAGTTGCCCAATTTATCTTCCTCACTCAAAGCCTCAAATTCTACTTGATTATCGCCTCTTCCAATGGCTACTGCAAATTTTGTGTAGGCGTCCATTCCTTCCACCAGTCGGTTAAGCGATTGCGTCATCTCTCCAATCTCATCTTTTTGCTTCACCTCCATTTTCTCCAAAGATTTACCCTGCGAAAGGGCCTGCAATTTTCCTTTGATATCGTTAATTGCTTTGGTTAAAGTATGAGCCAGTTTATGAGCAGCAATAGAACCAATCACTATGAGCAGAATGCTAACCCCAAGTACGGTAAGAATAAGTGAATTAATCTGCGCATCAATTTCCGCTTTTTTAGCAGCAATCATCGCATCAATATCATCAATATATGCACCGGTGCCAATAACCCACTCCAGCGGTTTAAAGTACCTCACATATGAAAGTTTGGGTTCGTCCTGGTTGCTGCCGGGTTTGGGCCAGTTGTAAAATGCGAATCCACTGTTATTCGCCAATGCCTTTTCAACCAATACCTGGAAGAAGTTTCTATCGGTGCCCAATTCGCAATTAAATTTCGGATCGTCCAGTACCTTTCCGTCCAGTTCCGGCTGCGTTGGATGCATCACCATGGTCGGGTAAGGTGCTTTCGTATCATTAATCCAAAAATAGCCTTCTCCGCCGTCATATTTAAGATGCGCAATATCGCTTAGCATGGTATTGACCACATCTTCCTTCACGTCATCCAGATAGATGCCGGTACCTATAACCCAGTTCCATTCCTCAAATAGTTTTACGTAGGAAAGCTTCTTTACATCAGGAATAAGTCCTTCCGGAGTTGGTTTTGGCCATAAATAGTCTACAAATCCGGCGCCATTTGCTGTAGAAACCTCAGCCATTGCTTGGAAGAGGTTTTGATTTTTGCCCATGGCACAATTGAATTTCGGATCATCTAAAACAGTACCATCCAATTCTGTAAGAGTAGGATGCATAATCATAGTTGGATAAGGCAAAGTAGCATCATTGATCCAGAGGTAACCAGTGCCCTTATCATAGCGCATAGCGTTAACTTCTTTAATGGCGGCTGCTTGTGCTTCCTCCAAAGTGAGTTCCCCGATTGCTACCTGTTCAGCCTTCTCTTTCACTACAGAAATAGCCAGATCCACTGTATTTTCGAGTCGAAGCCCATACACTTCTTCAATAAACTGCTTGTCGGAAAGGTTGCTGTATTTAGTCTCTATAGATTGGTAAGCCAGGTCTACATAACTCTCGAGGGCGTGCTTGTTCTTCTCGATCTCATCCTCCCGGAACTGTTCAAGATCTGCAGCTCCTTTTCGCTTCATACTCACTATTGTAACCGCAGCCAGTGTAAATACAGCAAG
>CAZHZR010000367.1:0-3022 GCA_964537095.1 uncultured Roseivirgaceae bacterium | reverse complement strand
CTGATAGGTCGTCAGGGAATCAGATTGAGCGATACTGATCGGCATGATACTGCTTTTGCAAATTTCTGTTTGCTCCGGTACTTCTAAGTTCAGCACTATATCCTCAAGAAGTGGAATCACCTCAATCGTGAGTGGTTCCTTCAATTGCCAGTATTGCTCCGTTTCCGGATCTAAAATCGAAACCATAAAGTTTTCTGTATCGCGTAGGGGCCTTGTTGTAATATTTAAGGTATCGCCATTGCCCATCGCAGAATAGACGACTTCCCCCTGCTCATCGGTCAGCATGTAGATGAGATGTTCTTTGGTGTAATCAAAGACAATATTTGCAGGCACATTTTCGCATACTGTTGCAGGAGCATTTATAAAGTTAGATGATATCACCTCGACTGCATATTTTTTAAAAACGTTGCATTCATTTTCAGTCACGATGTTTACACTATACACCGAGCTGGAGTCAGGTACCACTTTTATTTGAGCAGTGGTATCCCCGGTACTCCACCAATATTCCATACCGCCTGCTGCTGTGAGTGTCAGCGTATCTCCTACAACAATGACCGAATCAGAAACTTCAAATGCTGTATTCAGTTTTTTGATGTGGGTCTTGAAGTAATGATAATTGAGCCGCATTTTTTCAAGCTGGTTGTCAGTAAACATAGTTCTGCAGCTTTGGCGGCTGTATGACATATAGTTGGTTGTGGGCGGTTCATAAGCCGTATTGAAAATGTCGGTAATAAATCCGGTAAATTCGCAGGTTTTTGAGATCAAAGTAGACCTTAGCCCCGGATCAGCGGGTGTGTCGCAAATCAGATCACCGGCTTTACTGCAATTGGCTCCGCTCACAAGCTCAATCCCAAATTGCGACTCATGTGTATGGTACAGTCCGAAATAATGCCCGAGTTCATGAATAAGGGTGGTGCCACCGGCTACACAATTCTTTGCCATAAATACATGATCCAGGTTGTTTGTCGGATAGTAGGTGTAGCCACAGATGTTTCCTTCTTTCGCGGACTTTATCTGGTTTACAAAATAGATATTGATGGTGTTTTTTATATCGTAGGTAATGAGCCTTCCCTCATCATACTTTACCAGATCATATAGCTTATCATTGTTGATGTAGTTAAAGGTGCAAACCTCGAAAGATATATTTGTACCTTCAAAGGCCTGGTTCACCCTGTCCACTTCATTCAGAATGATATCCTCCCTGAGCCCTCCAAAGCCATTCCCCTTCCTGATAATATGGGCAGTAATTGACAATATCACCGGTTGGTTTAAAACAGAATCAGGAGGAACGGTCAACGTATCCGATCTGTTTTCAAACATCACCTGCTCTAGCGTCAGTTCGGTATCACAAAAAAAAGCAATGGTTTCTTTCCGACCCCAAAAGAGAATAATAGCTAATAATATAATCCAAAAGCTTTTTCTAAGCATAAGGGTTAATCGTAACTTTACTTGAAATTTTGTAAAAATAAATCAGCGCAATGTGTGCGATAGATCTTTGAGGAGTCTCCTAACAAATCCAGAACGAACATCGCACTTTTCAATTGTATATAAAAAATAAATAACATGATTGGGGATGTGATGTTATTTTGCCCTATCATGTTGTCAAAGTCCCTGATGCCTGCCAGGCTATCACTACAAATATCTTTATATACAAAAGTGACTATTTAATTTTCAATTAATTGAATTATTTTCACTGAAAATTAATTGATACATTCGAAGTTCATGGCCTGATGAAATCGTAAGGGTCAAATGCAAAAACGCAATGTTTCATTTTAAGGTTCGTTTGTTAAATATCCCAATGTCATGAACAGCCATGGGTTAATTTGCAAATTATACATCTTCCGGAAATAGAGAATTACTT
This sequence comes from uncultured Roseivirgaceae bacterium, assembly GCA_964537095.1. Taxonomy (GTDB): domain Bacteria; phylum Bacteroidota; class Bacteroidia; order Cytophagales; family Cyclobacteriaceae; genus CAMPJM01. Next base: position 1,161 of record CAZHZR010000367.1, on the reverse strand, counting down.
CATTAAAATGTTGAAGACCAGATTGAGAACACCATCCATTTATCATTTCAAAAAATTTTGCCAGGTTTTTTTCATCATGCTTTTGTCCTTGGGCGTTTTTCCCGTCAAGGGCTCGGCACAGGACACGACCATGCTTTTAAGCGACATGACGGTGCAAATAGAGGCTACCGAAGCAGTGAATAACATGTACAACTTCAAGTTTCAAAAGGCAGAGCAGCAATTCCGCTGGCTTAAGCAGAAATATCCAACACACCCGCTTCCCTATTTTCTGATGGGCCTGAATGAATGGTGGAAAATAGTGCCGAGTTTGGATGAAACCAAACACGATGCAAAGTTGCTGGCCTACATGGATACGGTAATTTATCTGGCCGAAAAAGCCTACAAAGCAAAGGAAGACGATGTGGAAGCAGCATTTTTTCTGGCCGCTGCCTATGGCTTTAAAGGAAGGCTATACTCTGAGCGAAAAGAGTGGCGCAAGGCGGCATTGGCTGGAAAAAATTCTCTCCAATACTTGGAAGACAGCCGAGGGCAACATGATTTAAGTCCTGAATTTATGTTTGGAGATGCCCTGTACAATTATTATTCCGTCTGGATTCCTGAAAACTATCCTTTGCTGAAACCTATCCTTTGGTTTTTCTCTAAAGGCGACAAAGAATTAGGCATTAAGCAACTCCGTACCACTTCGCAAAATGCTTTTTATACCCGTACAGAAGCACAGATGTTTCTAATGAGAATTTTGGCCATAGAAGAAAGTGAGCCCCAGAAAGCTTTGCAGATTGCAGAGTACCTGGCACAAACTTTTCCTGACAATCCTTATTTTCATCGGTTCTATGCGAGGCTCTTGTATTCAACAGGTAAATTCTCGGTAGCTGAAAAAGTTTCACTGGACCTCTTGGCGAAAATTGACAGCGGCATGGTCGGTTATGAAGCTACTTCCGGACGTTATGCCGGCTTCTTTTTAGGCGAAATTTACAGCAGGGCGTCAAAGATGGAAGAGGCAAAACATTACTATAAAAGAGCCCTGGAATTTGGTGAAGAGTTGGAGGCCGAAGAATCAGGTTATTATCTATATTCCCTTATAAACCTTGCCGAAATAGCCGAACAGGAGGGCGACAAAAAGCTGGCAAAATCTTATTATAAGGAAGTAAAAAAACATGCGAA
>CAZHZR010000366.1:0-3044 GCA_964537095.1 uncultured Roseivirgaceae bacterium | reverse complement strand
TGGCTGAGGTTTCCATAGCCCAGGATCTCACTGCAATATGTCCGGGAGATCAGGTCACGTTTACCGCTACGGAAACACATGGTGGCAGTGCCCCGGTATATCAGTGGTATTTAAATGAGGTTGCCTTAGTAGGGGAGGTAAGTTCAACCTATTTGTTGACCAACCCATCTGAAGGAGATCAGGTACGTGTAGAAATGCTGCCAGGAGGCACGGGAATAAGCTGTGTGCCGGGTGATGTAGTAACATCAAACGTAATTGACATCAGCTTTGCAACGGAAACACCAGAGCCAGTCGTCACGAATACCAGTTTTGATTATTGTGAAGGTGATGCCATCGCAGATCTTGAAGCTATAGGAACTGATTTGAAATGGTATGCTGACGAAGCCCTTACAAATCTGGTAGGGACAGGAAGTCCTTTTGCCACAAGCATCGATGGCAATGTGTCGGCCAGTCATACGTTCTACGTAACTCAGACTTCTGCTGGTTGCGGCGAAAGCAATGCAGTGATGGTTACGATAAATATTGACAACACCAGTCCGGCGCCGGTAGTAGATAACGCCTTAGTGGAAGTTTGTCAGGGTGCTGCGGCTCCAACATTGACAGCCACAGGCAATGACCTGGAATGGTATAGTGATGAAGCGCTCACCAATTCAGTAGGCAGCGGAGCAAGTTATACACCATCTGCAGCCGATTTGGATATGACGACTGCTGGTAGTACTGTTTTCTATGTGACGCAAAATATTGGTTGTGGCGAAAGTCTGGCTACGACAGTTACGGTAGATGTGACTGCACAAAGTAGTACTCCAATTAGTATTGCATCGAATCTCTGTCAAGGCAGTCCAATTCAGCCTTTGGTTGTAGTAGGTACAAACATTACCTGGTATGCTGATTTAGCATTAACTACTCCTGTGGGCACTGGAAATGCTTTCACGCCAACCGCTGCACAGCTAGACGTTACGATTCCTGGTAACACAATATTTTACTTTACCCAAAATACGGGCTGTGGTGAAAGCCTAGCTGCTACTGCTACAGTAAATGTGTTGGATGCAGCAGATCCGCTGTGTAATGGTGGTGGTGCGACGAGTTGTGGAGCCTTTGCTTTCCAGTTTAATAATACTGCACCAACATGCGGTGGAGATGACGGTACAGTGAGGTTCATTGATATTTCATACAACGGCACTACTCCTCCATTCAGTTTTGGAATTAGAAAAGTGGGTGACGCGGTATTTGATATGGTGCCGAATAATCCGAACTTCTCTAATTATGCTGCAGGAGATTACGAGTACAAGGTTGTCAATTTGAACAACAATGACTTCTGTGAAGGAACGTTCGTATTGAGACCTGAAACGTCGGTGATAGCATCAGCTTCAAACTTTGTGAATTCTCAGTGTTTTGGAGAACCATTTGGAAAGGCAAGAATAGACGCATCCGAAAGTTCCACGGGTAATTATTTCTATTCTCTTGATGGTGCTACCTGGCATTTGTTTGTTCCCGGAACAGAGATATCAGGTCTATGGCCAAATGGAACCTATAACATCATGGTCGGGGAGAAACCAAATGACACGTGTCCTGCCCTGGTAGAGGTTACTATTCAGAACCAGTTTAGCGAAATTCAATTGACCGTTGAAGCTACCGATGCTACATGTAATGTGAATGATGGATCCGTTACGCTGAATGGAATTTCAGGCGGTCTCGCTCCGTACGAAGTAGCATTAGAGAAAGTAGGTATTCCGTTGGTTTATCAACCATTCGACCCGAACACACCTATGTTCTTTGATAAGGTTACCCAGGGTTATCACAATCTTATTATCAGAGATGCCAATGGTTGTACTAAAACAAGGCAGATTCTGGTGAACGCCCCTAACCTGGTGGTGTTTGACCTGTTGCCTGATAATCCTAAGTGTGAAAATGGCGGAATGGATGGGCGATTCTTAATCCATATAGAAGATTATGTTCCTGGTGTTGCTTATAAGTATGCCATTACCCAAGGCGATGAAGATCCGGAAACCTTTATTCCTATCACACAACAGTTTCAGGCTATACCTAACTTAACGGTGGGTTCATACAAGGTATTTATTACTACCGATGGACAGTGCATCAATGAGCAGGTAGAAGAGTTGACAGGTGGTGCTGCAGCGGTAACCGCAGCACTAGAGGTGTCTGACATCCAATGCTTTGGCGAGACAGGTAGTGTCAGAATCATGAATTTCACAGGTAGTGCGGAAGAAAAGTATGATTATGTGCTGCTCGACAAGCAGGGCGAGGTTGTTAGAACGGGTCCTATATCTCCGAACCAAACTATTCTTGGGTTTACTATTAATGACCTGTTGGGGGGTGATTATGTCTTGCAGTTATCACAATTCCAGTCTTCCATGAGCTGCACAGTAAGTGCTCCAGCCTATAGTTTTACAATTGGCGGACCTACAAGCAGTGTTACTTATGATGAGGTAGCCGTAAAGGTATCCTTGCCTGACCAGCCTACTGGTAGCATGACGTTTACCAAGGTGAGGGGTGGAAAAGCAGGTTATAAAGTCAGGATTGTAGACTTCGAGCCTACATTCCTGGACAAGACAGATTATCCTATTGGGTCATTTGATTTAAGGCCAGGGCTGGACGGAATAAGTCATGAATTAAAAATTGATGATTTGTATGCGGGTACTTACTACCTCGCTTTGGCAGATGCTTTTGGTTGTGAGCAGGAAATAATAGTGGAGATGGATTACGACAGAAGCATATTTATCCCGAACGTATTTACTCCAAACGGAGATGGCTTGAACGATGCGTTTATTATTCGCAACAAACCGGTTGATGGTGCTACGCTGATAGTTACCAACAGGTGGGGCAAAATTGTGTACGAAAGTGATAATTATGAGAATGACTGGGATGGAGGAACTCTTCCCGATGGTATCTATTATTACAAGCTAATGGCCAATGACGAGGCCTTTGGAGGCTGGGTAGAAATTTGGCGGGGAAAATCGAAAGAATAGGTTTTCAAACTAAATAAATAAAAAAGAGAGGCTGAAATAGTCTCTCTTTTTTATTTA
>CAZHZR010000365.1:0-3049 GCA_964537095.1 uncultured Roseivirgaceae bacterium | reverse complement strand
TCTTTTTCTATTTCCTGCGTTACAGCTTCTCCGTCTACTAACCTTGTGCTGGTAAACGTAGGCTGATCGTCCGCAGTTTCATAACCCAAAAAGTCTCTCAAGGTGCCTGCTTTACCATGTATGCTCAAAAGAATAAAATGGTTCCCCGTTCTTTTCCAAGCCGCTTCCCCGTCTTTATAGGATACTGGTTCATAACTAAAAGGATATGCATTTAATATTTCCTGCAATTTTTCATTCGCTTCCGCAATCCTGCTATTCTCTAAACTTGTTTTTTGGCTCACCTCTTCTCTACTCATACCTGGAGGAATATTTTGAGGCGGCACTCTCTCGTCAAACAATGGAACAGCCAGTTTATCAAGTTTCAAATCAGGATTAAACCTTTCGAACCTCCCTCTTGCGAACATCTTTGTTTCATGGAAAAACTCCGGATGCTCCAAAATAAGAAAATTGCTTCTGTTCAATCCAGCAGCGCTGACCACGCGTATAAATTGCTGCAATAATGTCGTTAAATTATTGTTCTGGATTTGAAACGCTGCTTGTCCTGTTTCAAAAAATAAATCTTTGTCGCTCAGCGTGCCTAAAGTCAGAGAAAAGACGGTATCATGATTGGTGGTGAGTTCCCTTTGAATAACAATGGCCTGGGAAATGGCCCTGCTTTTTATATCATTTGCAAAGGAACTTGTAATCGAAAGTCCGGATAGCACCAAATCCAGGTTATAATATGCCACCGGATCAACTCCCAGCATCCGAAAAGTAGGATGGAAACGCTTCGAAAATGTTTTCCAGGAAATCTGGCCTTTTTCCTCAGAGTTTCCGGAGCCTATTTCGTCGTTTACCAAAACAACTGTTCTCGTTGAAAGTAGCTCCTTAGGAATTTCGTTGCTATATTTCAGGTAGTTGAGATTTAACATCCCCATATTATCAAGCACCTGACTATGAACCCTAAAGCTCAGGGAAAGCAGAATTCCAGCTATAAGAAGAAGCTGACCTTTACTACTCTTCAACATTGATTTTTTTAAACCCACGCTTAATTTAAAGTTTCTAATGATAGTTTATAAAGCTAACGTTATTATGACTGCGTATTATATATCATGTGATAATTCCACATGTAGCAAAATGTTCGCTATACTGGCTTTTCGGGTAAAGCGTGCTTTCTTCCCTGATTTTCTTTTTTAAGATGCTCCATGAGTGGTTCAAAGTAGCTTAACATTGCCTTTGCACTTAATTCTTCCCCTGTCGTTTCCTTCAAAAGCGCCCGCCAGTCTTTTGTAGCACCGGGAGTAAGAATCGTTTTCAAAAATGCACCTACTTCTTTGTTGCCATAATAGTTCGTATTTCTTGGGTCGGTATTAAGGATGTTTTTGGCGATGTGATCATGTAATTGAAAGAGAATCACATTGGAGAGGGCGTAATCGTAGTACTGGGCAGCATCATTATTAATGTGTGTTTTTGAAGCCGCATCGCAATATTCCTCTCCTCTGGGCGCGGGTGGCGCTATTCCCTGAAACTTTTCCGACAAAGTCCACCATCTTTCATTAAACTCATCCATTCCGAGACTGTCTACATAAAGATCATGCTCAAACGATGTCATCACTCCGGCAGAAAATGGAATAAATACTACATAATTCAGTGCTTCTTTAAGAAGTGCCTGCACCTTCAGTTCCTCTCTGCGAAGGCTATCCACTTCCGCTGCTGCAACAAGACCCAGGTGCGCGAGAAATGGTTCCTGCATGGCAGCCAGACCCATCAAACTTCCCACAGCCTCATGAAACGCTCTGTTGGCACCTTCACGCAATAGAGGAGGCACATCCGGATTCGTATAGCTTATAAAATAATAGATATGGCCTAATTCATGGTGCGTGGTTTCATACCACTCCGCATTGGGTATCACGCTCATCAGACAACGAACATCTTCCTCCAGGTTCATGTGCCACGCCGAGGCATGGTTGTTCTTTTTATATTCAGCATCCTCAGGCAAAGGATACATGCTGGATTCTTCGTAGAAACTTTCAGGCAACTCATCAAAACCCAGGCTGATGTAGAAGCGCTCCGCCTGCTTTATCAACCACTCCGGGCCTTTCTCCTCCAACACAGCATCCAGATTTACACCCTCCACACTTATCATTTCAGACCAATCCTGTCCCCACCTGTTGGGCAGCCAATGTGCCGGGATCATCTCTGGCACCTCCTGCTTATACTTTGCCGCCAGGTTATAGCGGGCATAGGTATGAAGTTCTCTGTACAGCGGCCAGATTTCCTCGATCAACTGTTGGTTCAGGTCCATCATCTCCCCGGTAGTCATGCCATAATCAGAAACCTGATAAGTAAAATAATCATCGTATCCGAGGGCTTGCACAGTCTCGTTTCTTAATCCACGAAGCTTGTTCAAGCCTTCTTTTAGAACCTTCCCTACTTCCTTGCTCTCCTGCCATGCCGCAAGTCTTTTCTCGATATTTGTTTCTGCTTTTAGGATATCGTCAAGGTCGTTCGTGGTAACAGGCTTTCCGCGCAATTTGAAATCAAAGCCAAAAAGCTGCTCAGTTTGGGCCGTTTCAGCTTTGATGCGCTCTTTTACCAGGGACTCTACGGTAGCAGGACTATTCGCTGCTATGTACAAAATGGATTCCAGTTGATCAACTTGCAGCGGAGTGAGCTTGTCTTTTTGGTCTAAAAATTTCCTGGTTCTATTGATCACCATTTCACTTCCGACGAAAGACGCATAGGCTTCATTTGCCTGTTGGGTGTTGTACGCGTTAGTAGTATCACCAGGTACGATGCGTGTGTTTGATTCCCATTCTGCCTGAGATAAGTCATAGTATAAAATCTGAAAAGACTCCGTATACTCGTTTATAAACAGAGCTGCTTCGTCCTGTAATAACTCAGAATCAGAATCCGAGCGGCTCTCCTTCTCAGGACTTCCACATGAAACTAACACGACCAAGGTTAAGGCAAAGAGTAGACTATTGAAATTTTTCATAAAATTATTCTCAAACATGACAACGATTTAAATGTGACCTCACCTGGAACTAACAGCACCCTCTGCTATTTA
>CAZHZR010000364.1:0-3076 GCA_964537095.1 uncultured Roseivirgaceae bacterium | reverse complement strand
AAGTCCGTTATTAATACACCTCGCAATCCCCCCAGGGAACTATAAATCACAGTAACTGTCCCCGCTATCAAAACGGTTTGAACCGGTGTAAGTCCCAGTAAAACGCCTCCAATCTTGATGGCCGCAAGAGAGACCGTAGCCATAATCATCACATTGAAAATTAAGCCTAGATAAATGGCTCTGAACCCTCTTAAAAAACGCGCTATTTTTCCACTATAGCGCAACTCATAAAATTCTACATCTGTCACCACACCTGATTTTTTCCATAGCCGGGCGTAGACAAACACGGTCAGCATACCTGTTAGAAGAAAAGCCCACCATGTCCAATTGCCAGATACACCATTTTGTCTAACTATGTCTGTGACCAGATTAGGGGTATCTGTCGAAAATGTTGTGGCCACCATTGATACGCCTAATAGCCACCAGGGCATCTTTCCACTCGCTGTAAAATAATCCTCGGCGTTTTTGTTGCCCGCCTTAGCTGCCCAAATGCCAATCCCCAGACTGATGATAAAAAAAACTGCAACAAGCGACCAATCTAATGTGCTTAAAACCATAATAATAACTTAACGAAAGATAATTATTGCTAAATATATATAAAACATTCGAAAACTTTGCTTCGGTTAAAATGAAAAGTTTCATTTGCTTATTATTTTTTAAAAATTTATTATATTTAAACTTTTAGATTTAAATTGTCGGTATTACAAAAAAATAAAAGAAGTATGAAGAGAAGAGCCTTTGTTGCTAAAACCGCTGCAGGAGCAACTTTATCGTTCCTTGCCCCATCCCTGGCTTTCGGCCGGGAGGAAAATAAAACTAAAATTCGTTTGGGATTTATTGGGGTCGGAGCCCGTGGGATAGCTCAATTGGCAATAACATTAAATCGGAAAGATATCCTGGTTACAGCTGTTTGCGATGTGGATCAGGAAAGATTAAATAGCGCCGCAGCATTGGTTCAGGAAGCGGGGATGAAAAAGCCAGCAATGTTTGGTGCGGGAGACTACGATTATCGCAATCTTTTGAAGCGTGATGATGTGGATGCTGTAATAATATCTACGCCTTGGGTGTGGCATACACCAATGGCTATAGATTCGATGGAGGCGAAAAAAGCTGTTGGTCTTGAAGTTGCCGGCGCCTTTGACGTTCAGGGCTGTTGGGCCTTGGTGGATGCTTACGAAAGAACAGGTACTCCTTTTATGGTGCTGGAAAATGTAGCGTACAGAAGGGATGTTATGGCTGTACTCAACATGGTTAGGAATGATCTTTTTGGAGAAATTATCCATCTTCAGGGAGGCTATCAGCATGACTTGAGGCATGTTAAATTTAATGATGGAAAGCAGCTATATGATGGTGGTGTCGAGTTTGGCGAGAAAGGCTATAGTGAAGCAAGATGGCGAACAAATCATTCTGTTAAAAGAAATGGAGACCTTTATCCGACGCACGGTTTGGGGCCTATGGCAAATTGTATAGACATAAACCGCGGAAATCGATTTCTATACCTTACCTCAACCGCTTCGAAGTCTAAAGGTCTTCCGGAGTATATACTAGAACATCCAAAAGGTGGCAAGGATCACCCTAACGCAAAAGTTGAATTTTTGCTCGGTGACATTGTCACTACTGTCATAAAATGTGCTATGGGTGAAACCATCGTTTTGACGCACGATACCAATTTGCCACGTCCTTATTCTTTGGGCTTCAGGGTGCAGGGAACGAATGGAATATGGATGGATTTGAATGAAAGTATTTATATAGAAGGAAGCAGCCCGTCGCATGAGTGGGAAAAAGACACGGAGTATATGAAGAAATACGATCACCCCTTATGGAAAAAATATGAGGCAGATTCTGCTGATGCCGGACATGGAGGAATGGACTTTTTTGTGATACATGCTTTTGTTGAAGCGCTTAAGAGAAATGAACCTATGCCGATGGATGTGTATGATTGCGCGGCATGGTCGGCCGTAACAAGTTTGTCAGAACAATCTATTGCCAATGGGAGCGAACCAGTGCCGTTTCCAGATTTTACCAGGGGAAAATGGGTCAATAGAAAACCGATTTTTGGGTTTGACGATCGGTATTAGATCCTTAAAGAAGAGGGGCAGAAGCCATTCAGCGATGCAGGTTTATTTGCGAGATACAAAACAATCGGTGAGAGCCTGGCTTTACCAAAGCTTGTTTCGGGCCCCGGGCTTCCGCCGGGGGTCCAGAAAGCATCTGTTTTAAAATCCTGGGCTACAGCCGCAGGGCTATACATTGGAGCGCGGCATATCTCGGAGATTGAAATTAGCCTTTTTATTTCTACAAGGGCGTTTTTGTGCCTTTGGATTTAATATAAAATTCTGACGGACCCGGTTTCCCCTTGCATGTCTTTAGCTACCAAATTGATTTCAAGAAGGCCTTCTCTTACTTTCCAATCTAAGACAGTAATAGTAGCCTTATCGCTGCTAATGGATGCGGGCGTGCGTCCGTCAAGATATTTTATGGTTTGCTGGCCATACAGACAAAGTTCAATTTCCACTTCATTGTTACCTTGTTTAACAGAAAAGAGATTGGAGGTGCCATCATGCCACACAGTATTTTGGATTAGATTTTCTCCAATATGATATTCCAGAGTGTAATGCTTTTGCAGAAGGGGAGGCAGGTAAAGAAATCCATATCCCGCACTTTCATAATAAGCGGGAATGAGCTTCCCGTTAAGTTTTGCTACCGATATATGCTGGCCTTGCAAAAGCTTTACTTTCAAGACCATATTACCAGGAAAATTATCATTATAGTTTTCAGCGGGCATATTTGAATTATCTATGTCAACTAGTCCCGGCTCAAGTTCATTAACCCGCGTATGCCGATTGTACAGCCATTGTGCATGCATTTGAGCGGTGTTTTTTGCACAGTACCGATCACTACTTTCCTGAACATTCCGGTAATAATCCGTCCATTGTGCAGTAATATCGTCCTGCAGAAAGTCGTCCTGAGCGAGTAAATTGGGCCAGTGGACTTCTATATAATCTGTAGGCTGATCTCTAAGTGAAACCTCGGGTAATTTCCCCAGCTCATACCAAAGGTTGCCATAATTATAGCG
>CAZHZR010000363.1:0-3091 GCA_964537095.1 uncultured Roseivirgaceae bacterium | reverse complement strand
TCTATCGCATTGTTTGAACCTCGTTCTCCAACAAGGCGTCATATATCACCTGCTGAATTCTGGTTCGCGTGTTCAGCTCAAATAATTTTTTATTCTCTCTGGTAGGATAAACCCGATTAGAAAGAAAGATATAGACGAGATTGTACTGAGGGTCCACCCAGGCCATGGTGCCGGTAAAACCTGTGTGTCCATAACTGCTCAACGATGCGTCGCGCGCTGTATTTCCATTTTCCACATAGGGATCATTGGGCCTGTCAAATCCCAGCGCCCTTCTGCTTTTGGTTTCACTATAACAGTACTGGCAACGTGTAAATTCGGCAACTGTGGCGCTGTCTATATAGTGCTGTTCCCCAAACCGGCCATTTTGCAAATATACTTCCATCACTTTTGCTAAATCGATAGCGCTACCAAACAGGCCTGCATGGCCGGAAACACCGTCCAGCATGGCTGCGCCTTCATCATGCACCCTGCCATGGATCTGAGTTTTTCTGAAAAGCGAATCATATTCCGTGGGAATAATTCGTTCAGCTGAAAACTTCAAAAATGGATTATAGGTCAGCGTTTCTGCTTCAAGCGGGCTATAAAAATGTTTATCCAAATAAGATAGAAAATCCTGCCCTGATAAAGCCTCAACCAAGCGCGGATAGAGGTAAAATGACAAATCAGAATAGACATACCCTTGATTTTTATCTACCGGCGATTTACGAATCGCTTTGTCTATCTTTTTATGGTAGTTTCTGTTGAGGTAAAGATTTTCAGCTACTTTATAGGGGAATCTTTTTGAAGAATCTGATTTGAAGGTAAACCACTTGTATTTGCCATTCTTTTTTACTGTACTCTTCCAGTAAGGGATCCAGGCCTGCAAACCTCCCTGATGCGCGAGTACTTCCCTGAAAGTGATGTCTCGCTTGTCATTCCTGTCGAAAATTTCCAAATATTTGCTGATAGGATCATCCAGCTGAAATTTACCTTCAGCATGCAGTTTCATCAGAGCAGGGAGTGCTGCGGCAACTTTTGTGAGCGACGCCAGGTCAAATATATCATCTGGCTGTACCAGGCGCAGACTGTCATAAGTATGATGACCGAAGGCTTTTTGATAGACAATTTCATGATCCTTGGCTACTAAAACAACCGCACCAGGAATGGCTTTTGCCTTTATTGCCTCGACTACCAAAGTGTCAATGCGCGACAATACCTGCTCATTCAAACCTGCAATTTCAGGTTCAGAAATCTCCCACCTCTCTTCAGTTTCAGAAATAATGCCGTCACCAGCATTAAACCGACTATTGATGGTTACCGGCAGTTTTCCTTTGGCACCAATGGCACCAAAAAGCACCTGTGCTGCCAATTTTTGGGCATTCTTATCGTCCTGATAGGTTAATAGCAATCCGGAGGCATCACCAAAATCGGGATATTTATCAATGAGATAGGGATTTCTGAAAAAAGTAATAACGGACCCATCTTTCTTTGACAAAGTTCCAACAAAATCCGTCAGATGCGGGGTCATTCGCATCGTCAGACCGGGCAATTTTTCTTTTCTATGTATGGATACGAGCAATAAGTTGTATTCTGACAAGCGAGCTTCAATAGCCTCAATCATGGCTGTGGTACTGTTCTCAGGAAGAAAGAAGTGATCTGCTGAAACGTATTTATCAACAACATTCTGAAAATCATTTACAGAGTCTACCCCAATAGCTATAGTAGCTGTCTTGAGGGTATCCAGTTGTTGAAATGGGATGATATTGTCTTTATTGATCAGTAAGGTCAGCGAAGCTTCTGTTAATTCTCTACTCACCCTTTTTGCTTTAGGGCTATGTAAATCTTCCGCACTATTGGAGATTTCCAGAGGTTCAAAATCACTGGCACCTGTCCAAACCTTCGCAGCCAGAATTTTCCTCACACTTTTATTAATCCGAGCTTCTGATAACTCTCCTTTTTGAACCGCCGCTTTGATAGCCTTTACAGTTTTCTCCAGATCTACCGGCATCAGTATCAAGTCGTTGCCGGCTTTGAGTGTCTCCACGCCCGCTTTGCCTGAGGGATATCGGTCGGCAACGGCTTTCATATTCATGGCGTCTGTGGTGATTAAGCCTGTAAAGCCAAGGTCTGTCTGTAGTAGGTCGGTAACGATAGGCTTTGATAATGAGGAAGGCCTGTTTTTGGCAGGATCCAGCGATGGTATGTTTAAATGACCTATCATGACGCTATGCACTCCGGTCCTGATCAATTCTCTAAAAGGGTAAAGCTCCAGCGAGTCCAGGCGGGTACGATCGTGTGTAATCACAGGCAAAGCATAGTGAGAATCGGTGTCTGTATCTCCATGACCAGGGAAATGTTTCGCGCTTGCCATGATTCCTACATCTTGCATACCATTCATATACATGATTCCTTTTCGGGCAACATTTTCTTTTTGTTCGCCAAAGGAACGGTAGTTAATCACAGGATTAATGGGATTATTATTGATATCCACCACGGGCGCGAAGTTGATGTGCACCCCTACCCGCTTCATCTGCGTTCCAATTACTCTCCCCATTTCGTAAATCAGGCTATCGTCCTCAATAGCTCCCAAAGCCATCTGGTAAGGAAAACTCATAGTACTGTCAAGGCGCATGCCGAGTCCCCACTCTCCGTCAATCCCTATGAGCAATGGAATTTCTGATTCTGACTGGTACTTATTTGTCAACCGGATCTGGTCACGAGGGTTACCCTGAAAAAAAATTATCCCTCCTGGTTTGTATTTCTTAATTGCGTCGGAAATTCCCTCTTCAAATGCCGTGTTTCTGTTGGAGTAGCCTGCAATCATGATCAGTTGTCCTATTTTTTCATCCAAAGTCATCGCTTGCATGAGGGAATCCACCCAGAAAGAATTTGCCTCCATTAAAAAAGAAGGAGTTTTTTGTTCCTGCGGTTGGGTGGATTGTGCAGATAGTGAAGAAAACGAAAACGCAAAAAACAATAGAAAGGAAATACGACTCATATTTTTTTTCAGCTTAAAACCATTACACAGTGTCCGGGTGGCCCCCCTAGCCTCCAACGAATGGTGAAAATATACAATTTCTCTTTAAACTAAGATATAAAGGTTTAAATTCCC
>CAZHZR010000362.1:0-3093 GCA_964537095.1 uncultured Roseivirgaceae bacterium | reverse complement strand
AGCAAGGAGAGTGGAATTTTGCCGTAGCATATATTGCCCGAAACGTTAAAAAGATAATAGTGTCGACGGGGATTGCTAATACAGCAAAAAGAAAAAGACAAATAAAGCCCGAAGAGAGGCGCGTTCTATTATAAAGTCGACAAAGAAAGATACAAGGGGAGTTTAACTCCTTCATGAACTTTGTGGGCAACAAGCTACAAGCGGTAAGATTTAGGATTTCCGATAAGCCATTTCTGTCTCCGTAGCTAGGCTGAATTACCTGCTAAGATATGCTTCCTTTTTTTAATTGCGTCAAGAATAATATTGTCCAACTCTGCAGATTGCTCAAGTATTTTCATTTCAATGGGCAGGTAAAATACCGGAACCTCTTGTAGGGTAGCGCTTAAATCAGAATTTAAAAATTTAACCATATCCTTTTCTGTAGTCAGAATAAACTTATCTGGCTGTTCTATGGCATCAAAGCTTTGTCGAATTTCCTGCGCATCCTTGAGCGTATAATTGTGATGATCTTTGTACTTTAAATGTTGTGCCACTTTATATTTTTGTGCACTGTAGTCAACGAAGTGACCAGGGTGTGCCAATCCTGAAACAAGGAGTGCTGTACCCTCTGGCCTACCGGCTTCTTTTTCAAAAACCGGCATGGGATCTGCATATTCTATGACACTATAAAAAACCGGCGTACCAGGCGAAGCATATTTGTAGATATTGTCTTTATAAATCTGCTTTTGAGAAGTACTCATATCGGGAGGGCACTTTGTAACTATGACAATGTCTGCCCTTTTTGCCCCGGAGGCAGCTTCCCGCAGTCGACCGGCAGGAAGCAGAAGGTCATCAAAAAAAGGGCTATCGAACGTAGTCAGCAAAATATTGATGTCCCTCTCCACTGTTCTGTGTTGGTAGGCATCATCTAATAATACCACTTCGGTTTCCTCATGGTTGTACAATATCTCAGGTATTGCCACAGCCCGTTCCTCTCCTACTGTCACTGTTACTTCCTTCCCAAATTTTAAATAAAATTGAAAAGGTTCGTCTCCTAAAGATGTTGCATCATCATGGTTGTCGGCTATTTTAAATCCTTTTGACCTCCTGCCATATCCGCGACTAAGGGTAGCAACTTTAAAACGATCTTTTAAAAGCCTGATCAGGTACTCTATCATGGGCGATTTTCCCGTTCCACCTACACTTAAGTTGCCTACGCTGATTGTTATCGTTTCAAAATGAAATGTGGGCTTATAGTGAATATTGTAAAGGTGATTCCTAAAACCGGTTGCCATGTTATACAAAATGCTCAGGGGGTATAGAAGAATTTGAAAAATTTTCATTGGGTAAATGAATTAAGATAATGGAAAGCCATAATTGATTTTCTGTACAGGAGCGTCCAACGCATAAAACTAAAAGCAAAAAATTTAGATTGGTTACATTTGTGCTTCTTTTTTTATTTAATGTCATCAGATGATAAATCGACGAATCTAGCTACAATGCCGACGGCGATTCGTATATTCATGTAAAATTTAGACAAAGTTCCTGATTTTCAGTTGACAGTTTCTTAAGCTTAATCAAAAATGGCCTACGCAGCTTCCCGCTTAAATCTATTAATAATTGAAGACAATCTTCCGGATTATCTGATAATTAAAGATTTGCTCGATGATGGATTTGCTAAATGCGATATAAAACACGCCAAGTCTCGGTCAAGTGCCAGGGCAATTCTATCTGAAGGATCTGACTTTGATATTATTCTTCTGGATCTGGCGCTTCCTGACGGGCATGGTGAACCACTTGTCGTAGAAATGCTGGAGCTCGCTCCGAAAACTCCGTTGATAGTTCTGACGGGCCATGCTGATGAGAAATTTGGCATAGAGACTTTAAAACTTGGCGCCACAGATTACTTATTAAAAGATAATTTAACGGCCTTTCTATTGATCAAAAGTATCACCTATGCCATAGAAAGAAAAAAATCCTTGAATGATCTTAAAAATTCAGAAAAAAAATACAAAGAGCTTTTTTATGGCAATCCGCAGCCGCTCTGGGTGTATGACTTTGAAAGCTTGAAATTTCTGGATGTAAACGAAGCCGCGGTGAGGCACTATGGGTATAGCAGAGAAGAATTCTTAAGCATGACCATCAAAGACATCAGGCCTGCGGAAGATGTTGAAGATCTACTGGAGATGGTAGCCACAAGTAAAGTGCTTCATAAATATGTATCAAGAGCCTTCAGGCATCTAAAAAAGAACGGAGAAATTATATTTGTAGAAATTCAAAGCAATTCTATCTTTTTCGAGAACAAAATTGCCCGCTTGATCATGTCGAATGATGTCACTGAAAAAATCAAAAACCAGGAATTGCTCAAATTAAGTGAGCAACGGTTTAAAGCTTTGGTGCAGGAAGGGTCTGACATGATTGCAATTGCTGATTTAACAGGAAATTACAAATATGTGAGCCCAAATATTGAATTAAAAATGGGAAAATCCGCAGAGGATTTTTTCGGCAAAAATGCTTTCGAATTCGTGCACGAGGATGACAAAGAAAGGGTAATAGAAAGCTACACCCGCATTACCACAGAACACATAGTACATATTCCGCCCTTCCGGTTCCAAATGCGCGAAGGGCAATGGCGCTGGATAGAATCCATTGTCACAAATATGATGGCTGACCCGGCCGTTGAAGGGATAGTTACCAACTCGAGAGACGTGACAGAAAGAATAGATTATGTAGAGGCGATAAAAGAACAAAATGCAAAATTCAGGGAAATCGCCTGGACGCAGTCGCATGTTGTAAGAGCACCGCTCGCAAGAATTTTAGGAATTGTAGATTTACTAAAAAATGAAGATTACGATAAAGATGTCAGCCAGAAGCTAATGGATTGTCTGTTCGAGTCAGCTACAGATCTGGACGATATTATCAGGCAGATAGTTTATAAAACGGAACAGGTGAGAAAGGATTCATAGAAAAATCTGGTTAGATTTAACAATTCTGCAATCCCCGGATCAATTTCCTCTAAGGGAAGTGCCAATTTCCGCAAAACTGAACCTTCAAAAGGGGGCAATATCACAGGAACATCCAGCATATTGCCTTGTACAATGAAATCATACCCTA
>CAZHZR010000361.1:0-3093 GCA_964537095.1 uncultured Roseivirgaceae bacterium | reverse complement strand
TTAGAAAACCAGCGCAAATAATGGTTAAAGTTTTTTTCATACGTTACTTTGTTTTGTGGATTGATGGATCTTGATTTGGTTTCGCAAAAATCAGAAAGCCTAAGATAATAAAAATAGGTTTAATAGCATGATAATATATCCTCCGGCGCAGGGTGCAGCAATAATATCTGAAGGGTGGAACAAAAGGAGGCATCTCATGCCGTTTAACCCCCATTTTTGCGTTTTTTTTCGGGCTTTGGAGTTTCTTTTAGCGACAGGAGTTTCATGTTCAACCCCGTTAGGGTTGGATTGCTGTATTGGTGTTCTTCTATTCATGTTCAACCCTTGTCAGGGTTGGGGAGCTGTGGTGGTTTTTCGTTCACGTACAGCCTTCATACTATTTGGTAGGCATGGGATCAGCAGTGGATATTTGATTTTTTAATCTTCCTGGGCTGACAAGGAATCTTGTCCTCCGTTTACTTTTGGCGCACAACCCAGAGTGAGATATTAGTTGTAAAGATTAGGGAAGGGTCTGCAATGGCAGCAGCAGTTGCCTACTATTCCCTGAATATGAATGGCCGCCCAAGCCCAGCGGGCTTGAACATGAATAGCCCGCGATTGCGGGATAAGATTCATGAGAAGGCCAGGTGACTATGGCCTTTTATTTTCTTATCGTCTTTCCTTTCTTGAGTGCCTGGAACAGATTAAACTCGTACAGGTAAGCTGTAGAGATGCTGATGACATGGTTCACGCCTTCGAAATTGTCAAAGTAGGTAACAAGACCGAAATCTCCACCATCTTTTTCGCCCAGGTAGGTATGTCCGATCCCGAACCCGTATCTGAAGTCCACCATCAATCTGCCGGCGCTCTGCATGTCGAAAACCAAACCCCCTCCCAGGTTGACTTCTATCTGTAATCTGTTTGGGTTGGGAACAAACTCTGTTTCACCATAAGAATGAACCTCTTCAAATTTAATCTTGTATTTGATCTTGTCCGCATCTGCATATTCCCAAAACTCATTGGCATGCATGGTTCCTTTTCCGCCAAGCCAGTAGCCAAAACTGGGACCCAGGTTGAAATAAAACTCCACGTTTTGCTTTTTTATTTTCCTATGGTGCGAAACCCGGAGCATCATGGGCAAGTCCAAATAATGGTAGGCAGCCACATTTTTGTTATCGCTCTCTTTGTCTTTTTCTACTTTCCCCTTTCGGGAGTAAAACAGCTCCGTATGAAGGGAAAATGTAGGGCTAACTTCGTAGTTCAACACAAGACCCGCGTTAAATCCCGGCTTTAGGGTGGTATTGTAAGCTTTGCTGTAGTCTTTATCCTTATACGAAACCTTTGACATTTGAAACCCGGCCTTCGGCCCTATCAGAAATTGTGCGTAAGATGGCGTAATCAGAATTACCAAAAACAAAATAAAAACTACTCTAATCATCAGGTTTAGCGCTTTGAACGTCATTACATCAATATTATCATCCACTCTGGCAATGTACCTCCCCAACCCGCCAATGACTTAGGCAGAAGCGTTTTAAAGCAAGAATGAATTTGGACGTAATTTATACAGCTATTTTGAGGTACAGATTTCCATTAGGTTCTAATAATTACAGAAGTAAGATTGATTAAAATTATTGTCTTTTCAGCCGGCAGAGAATACCTATCATTATCATTCGGATAATTAATTAAATTTTACACCTTAATATGCCAATTTTCAGTAGTTTCTCGATTAAGGATTTCATTTCTGCTAGTAATCAGGTGGTAACGCCGTGGAAATGATCATAATTAAAAATTTTGGGCTCGTAAGAAAATATTTAAAAGGTGGGTTTTTAACACTTTTAAAGATGAAAATATATGTACTCCTATTCGTCAGTGTATTCCTCTGTTTAGAGGGGTATGCCCAGGAGGCCCCCATCCATAATCAATACTTTAAGAACCCCTATGTGTATAATCCTGCCTTCGTTGGGCATGATGGTTATTCGGTGGTGTATTTATCGCATAGAAGACAATGGATGGGCATTGAAGGTGCGCCGGTGAGCTCTCATTTAAGTTTTCATACACAGCTCACAAAATCAATCGCAGTGGGAGCAAACATATTAACTGAGAAAAAAGGATTGCTGACAAATTCTTCCGCAGAAATTACCTTAGGATATAGAATCAAGTTAGGAGAAGAACACTATGTGCAGTTCGGATTGGGAGGAGGTCTGATGAACAACCGTCTGGAGATGGACGGATCGTTTACAGGGGCACTTCCTTTTGAACCGACCGATAACGCAATGACCCCTGCTGCCCGATTTGGCTTAAAATACCAGATGAAAAATTTCAATCTCGGACTGGCCTTGCCGGCACTGCTGCCCAATGATCTGATTCCAACAAATAGTGAATATCAGGAGGAGCAAAATCCGATGGATCAATATGCCGCCATGCTTTCCTATAAATTTATTATAAGCGAAGGCAACTTTGCATTTGAGCCTCACCTTCTGTACCGCTCGCTTGGGTATGATTTTACGCAAATAGAAGCTACAGGTATTTTCCACATCAAGGAACTGGTATGGGTAGGTGCGACTTACCGGATGGATTACGGACTCAATGCATTAGCAGGCATTAACATCAAAGATTTCTTAAGCTTTGGGTACGCCTGGGAAATGGCGGCAAACCAGGTGGCAGGCTATACAGCAGGCAGTCATGAAATTCAACTGAGCATCAAGCTGGGCGAGAAGAAAACCTTTGAAAAGAAGAAAGTACAGGTAGACAGGCCACGATTTGATACCGGAAGGTAGGAGGTGTAGCATAGTTACCAGTAGAACTGTAGAATTTCCTGAAGGAATGCCTTTGGGACATGCGACGAAAAAATTATTATATACAGATGAAGATAGCTTCTAAAATATTATTGCTGGTTGTTACCTTGCTTGCTTTTGTTGATGCACAGGCGCAAAAGCCGGTGATCAACAGCATCAGCAAAAATTCAGGTCAGGTGAATAATGAAGTGTCTATTGCAGGATCGGGATTTGGAACAAACCTTACAAATATCCAGGTAAATTTTGGAGCGGTAAAGGCCAGCGTGTCCAGCGTTTCGGAAAGCCTTATCAAGGTGAAAGTTCCTGCGGGGACCACTCA
>CAZHZR010000360.1:0-3096 GCA_964537095.1 uncultured Roseivirgaceae bacterium | reverse complement strand
GTAAATCCTACAATCAGCATCAGCGTCAATAAACCAAACACAAAAAAGTGCGAAAAAGTATCAAATGCCAGGAAGTTCCAGTCCAATGCCTTCGGCATCTCATGCCCTGGCGAAACTGTCAGCACCAGGATGATGGCCGCCCAGCAAAAACCAAATAAATTGTACTGTATAAACATCGAAAAGCCGGTTTGAGTTCGCTCTGCAGTGTCTGAATAAAGTAAACCTTGTTCAAGAAGTATTAAAAAGCAACTATCCGACTCATGGTGATGTCATTATGATGGCGGCGAACAGTTTCGTCGGAAAAAAGC
The DNA here is from genome assembly GCA_964537095.1 of uncultured Roseivirgaceae bacterium. Taxonomy (GTDB): domain Bacteria; phylum Bacteroidota; class Bacteroidia; order Cytophagales; family Cyclobacteriaceae; genus CAMPJM01. Next base: position 2,788 of record CAZHZR010000360.1, on the reverse strand, counting down.
GGATCTGCTGCAAAAGAATTTCCGAAGGCCAAAAAGTCCGGCTTAAAGACATCTCACCAATGAACTATTCCGATTAAAGCCCAACCAGCTCTTTATATTCTGCAGCAGATAAAAGCTTGTCAATTACGGACTGATCTTCAATCTCAACCTTGATCATCCATCCTTTTTCATATGGATCATCATTTACCAGTTCGGGCTCACTTTCCAAATCGGAATTAAATTCAATAATCTTCCCGGAAAAAGGCATAAACAGATCAGAAACCGTTTTAACGGCCTCCACCGTTCCAAAAACTTCTCCTTCTTCTACACGCTCGCCTTCTGTTTCAATCTCCACGTACACGATATCTCCTAATTCTTTTTGTGCAAAGTCAGTAATTCCGATATAAGCTACATCTCCATTAACTTTCACCCATTCGTGGTCTTTGGTGTACTTTAATTCTTCAGGTAAATTCATGTCAGTTTTTTTGGTCAAAAATACGTATTATTTTATTTATTGCGCCAGGTTAAATGTCAATTTTGTTCCAAAGGCAGTGGTACTTCTTCTGAAGGAGCTACTGATTTTTGGCTCATTGATGGTGCGCTCGAAATATAACTGCAGGTTTAACCTTTGGTTCAGAACATAATCTAGCGTTGGCCTCAACTGGTAGTTGATATTACCACTGGTAATCACATTATTAGCATTGGTACTATCACCTCCCTGAGGAGCAGAAAGCCTGCGTTGAATGGTTTCTGTGTCTCTTATGGTTAAACCCACTCTGAACGTCAGGTCGTTTTTTAACACGGTCGTTCTTCCTTTTGTTCTGAAGGGAAGCCTGATGTTGGCCTTTGTGAAACCAAAATCAATTAAAATATCATTACTATTCAATTCTGCGACCTGGGCGTTGGCTACATTCAGGGAAATATTTCGCTCTTTCCTGTATTCGATCCGCGCGTTTAATCTACTTCTTGTTCTTACGTTTACTCCGATCAATGGTGAAAACCGCTCTGATATTACTACCTGGCTTACTGCATACACTGGCGTGAGGTTGCCGCCATTTTCTCTCGAGAGCGGATAGTCTACAATGTTATTATCCAGATTCAGAATGTGGGCGTCCTGAATTTGCGCGGAGCTTGTATAGTTATTGACGCTGTAGCTCGCATTATAACTATGCGTGATATTAATAGATGAGAATATAGAGCTCAGTGCTGCGATTTTACTTAAGCCGGCATAATCTACCCGCCAATTAGGTAGTGGTATTTTCGGGAATGGCGTCAAGTCTACATCGTTCGGATCTCTGCCGGAATATGCAGCCACAAAAGCAGGGATAAGCACATCCTGGTTATTTTCACTGTACTCCAAACCAGTTGGATTTACAGCGCTCACCCTGCGTTTAATGATATTTCTATAGGTGTCGAAATCCTGAAAGATCGGCGATTCATTTGCGCTGTTGCTGGAAGTAAAGGCTGTTTTTATGCCTATAAAGGATATACTATAACTTCCAAATCGTGAAGGGCTAAGAGAATTATAGTTATCATCTTCTGTGATGCTAAAATTCTCTCTGTAGCCAGCGGTGTTTAGTTTCCGTACATCTAACTGAATGCGGAGATCTTTTACGGGCTCTACATTTGCGCGAATATTTAGGTCGACGGACTGAGTTTGGCTAAAGCTGTTAATAAAGCCGGCCGAATCTATCAACCAGCCATTGCGGGCGGCCTCTTCTCTGATTGCCGGATTCTGGCTTCCCAACAGGAAGGGAATCCCCGGTGCGCTGAAGCTGGTGTCCATACCAAACAAAAACACGTCTTTTTCAAAGCCAGGGAGCAGGGTGCCTTCTCTGATCGAATAGGTAGCGTTGACAGATTTAACAGACATCAAAACTTTCAGAAGGCCGGTAAGTAATTTATTATCCGTAATGGATCTTACTGTGTCAGCTTCCTGGCTTCGCCCTCTGCGCGGAGGTTCATTGATGGCTTTTAAAATCTTCACCTTGTTATAAAGCTTGGTAAGATCCATATTTCCGGTCAGTGTTCTTTCTCTGGTGTTCTGAATTGTATTTCCATACAACTCTTTCAAGGAAACGACAGAATCAGGCAGGTAAGGGTTGTATGAACCCGCTGCCCAGTTATAACCCGCCTGATATCGTAGATCGGCGCTTATCCAGTCGGTAAATGGCAGTTTATTAAGCGGCAAACGATAATTGAGCGCCACTGACTGGTCGAAATTCTTCATCCTCCCGAAGTTTTTGAGATTATCCAGCACCTCGTCCCGCTTGTAATCGGTATCCAGGTTTCCCTCGGGTTCATCTATAATTGCGTTGGCCCTGGCATTATAATCCAGGGACAAGCCTTGCGTCAGGTTCCATCTTACATCATAAAATCGATTAAAAGTAAACGATTTCTCAAAAGTTGGATCAATTCCTATTGTTGTCAGATCCGCATTTCTCAACTGCGTTTTAGCAAAAGTTCTTACTACATCTGCTCTGAATGAAAGATTATTTGGTACCGGAGAAAAGTTAAAGTCCTTTATCAGGGCCAAATAGGGAGATGAAAATAGCTTTACATTTTTAAAAGGAGCTATTATTAATTCCTTAGGTGTGTAATTGTAGGCCACAGAAGCCCGCTGCGATACAAACTTATATTCTTCCGTCCGGATATCATGCTGCAAGATGTCGCTGTAGGCATATGAAAAAGCAAGGTTTTCAATATCGTAAAAATGATCCTTTGCTTCTGGATTGGTTTTTACTTTTCTCACGTTCGTAAAATTAATTCCCCTGCGCACCGTGTTGTCCTGCACTATTTCTTCATAGTT
>CAZHZR010000359.1:1521-3098 GCA_964537095.1 uncultured Roseivirgaceae bacterium | reverse complement strand
AAAAATCCCCTCATTGGTAAAGCAAACTTTTCCTAATCCCACCGAAAATTGCCTTAGTTCCTTTAGTGAGGCTTCAAAAAGCGCTCCGATCATGGTCCTTTCTATTTTTGATAGACAATACTAAGAGTAAATTAATACTACATTATCACCAATAATAGTGATAACCTAATTTACTGGTTTTTGGTGAAGCTTTCCTCCAAGCCGAACGCTAACTTTGGTTATGGCGAGGAAAAATATCTGCCCTATTTTTCGGTTCTCTCAATTTAAAATTCTAAAGACGATGCGCTTAAAGCCATTAAAAGGAATCGTATGAAAAGCGAAGAAGCAGAAGTAAAGGAAAAAATTTATCGATTAATAGATTCGGTTCCTGACCGTCAAAGGGATCATCCGAAGTGGTCACAATGCCGGGCGCACGCCGATAATGCGAAATGGCGTAGGACACTGGATTGCCTGATCGAAATTGCGACTACTTCAGGGTATTATTTTTCTGAGCAGTTTTGGTCCATCATTTCTGAATCAGCGCTGCTGCTGAATATTAAAAATAAGACCGCGCTGTGTCAAAAGGAGATAGACCGTCTGAAGGAGGATAAGGTGATTTTACCTTTTGGGTGGACCAGCAAGAAGGTCGGGAACGAGACGTTTGAAGTGCACATCGCTCGAAAACTGCAGGAGGACTGGGACACCGAACGCAGGAGAAAAGATAACCTTGCAAGCCTGATATATGAAGAAGGCTTTCACTTTAAACCCCATGGAAAGATGGGCTATGTTTATTATGTACGTCAGGGGAAAATTACTGAAGTGGAATGGCACGAAGGAGAAATTGAAGGAGCTACTTTTTCGAAGTATTGGGTATTTCCCGAAAAAAGTTTGCTAACGGACGAAGAATTCCAGGAGATTTATGCGGAACTAAAGCAATGGGCAGCCACGAAAAATATACCTTTTCGTTACTGATTATTTAAAACTTGACTATTTATGGGATTAATAATTTGCGATAAACATGGTGAGCAGGGGATCGTGATAAACATTGAAGATGATATTTGCAGGAAAATATTGGCAGATACTCCCCTTACCAATGAGGAGTTGTGTGTTATAAAAGCTGTGTTTTATGACGATGACGAAACGTTTCTGATGGATATGAATTACCTGGTCAGTATCCAAACGAAAGAAAGTTTGAATCTGATGGAATATTTCGAAATCAGGACTGAAGAGGAAGATGAAAAATTTCTTGGCAATATGTCTTCTAAAATGGGAGCCGTGTGTGGCCAATGTCTGAATGAATACAAGTTCAGAAAAGATATCGACAAATCTCTACGAGAGTTTTGGACCTACATGCCTGATTAGTGCCATAGTATGCCTAGTTGGGAGTAATAAACGAGAGCTATGTGTTCCCATTGAATTTACAGATTCCGAAGTTGACCTATGATAAACCTGCTGAAGAGATTTTCAAATGTTTCGGGTATCAAACCACAATTGATGTATGTTATACTCCTTGCGGGCAGGTCGCGAAGGTTGGTTGATGGTAAATATTTTCTGAACAAGTCCGAGTTGCGAGCGACCGCGCAAGCCCGGCGGGCTTG
>CAZHZR010000359.1:0-1421 GCA_964537095.1 uncultured Roseivirgaceae bacterium | reverse complement strand
GTTCATACTCATACCTGCCATTTTTATCTTCTAAAATAAAGGTACCCATAAACGGGTTTTGCAAGGACTCTACAGATACAACCTTGAAGGTAGTGGGATCTAGCTCTATCTTATTCTGATAGTGATATATGTTTTTATCATCAGAAATAAAACCATTCATGTTTAGCTCAAAATTCTGAGGATCAATGTCTATGATTTGATCCTTGTAGAAAACGTGGTTTTTATCTTTCCCAAAACAAAAGTTTAAATATTCAAAGGAATTTACGTCCACCACTTCTATTTTGTGATAATTTGTTTTAGTTTCTACATATACATAGTTTTTGTCTTTCCAGTACAAGGTATCCCACCGGTCACCAATAGGAGTGAAAGTCTGTGCATCTATTCCTGGAATAATATCATACTCCCAGTACGTTTCTGGGTGAAGCATGTTCTCGACCGTTGCGGGTACTCCATTATTGAACAATTTACTGGAGAATACATGATTCTTATCCAGCAATGCACTCCCCAATTTTTTAAAACTATGGGGATCAGCTTTTATTACTTCTACCACTACGCTGGAAATATTAAAAACCTTTTGGTCAAACGTGTAAAAGTCGTCAAATAAATGAAATGGATTCTCTTTTGTGGCCCGCAGTATCCTTGCAGGTTTCGCTATTTCTGCCTGATAAATAAGGTGTTTTTTATACGCATTTTGAAAAGGCTTGTAATAATAGTCTTTTATTCTGAAGGCCTTAGCTGGCTCGGGAAAGTCTTTTTTTCTCAGGAAAGACCAAAATTTCTCCAACAGAGGATCTGCAATTTCTATTTTTGACTCTCTAGTTGAAACTTGCTTCGTATCTCCTCTTGTAATCATATACCCCACCTCCACTTCTGGTACTATGGAAGTGATAATGGCAAAATCAGGATTTTCTGTGTCCTTATAAGATGATAAAGTTTTTAAGATGTCAGGAAATAGGACGACAGCTTCAGCTTCATAATTTTTAAGTATGTAAGCACAAAAGAATCGTTCCTTCGCCGAATTGTAGTTTAAAAGGAATATACCTTTGGTAGTATCTTCGCAGGAATATAACGTATGAGCAAAAAAATCCATTACGCTATTTACATCCACCAATTTGTTATGATCGGTTGCCTGATCATGTGGGAAAGATAATGGGTGATTAAGAAATTTCTTTAAAGCCTTCTCACTGATCCCTACTTCAAATATTATTCCTTTTGGTTCTGTCATTTTATTTGAATTTGTACTGCTAATATATAAAGCATAGAAAATTTGAAAACTATCTAATGCGATTTCAAAATTACAGTTCTGAAAGTCATTATACTTCACCCTATTTTGGTATATAAAGGAATCATTAGAAGTGGTGACGTTTGGAAGTTCTCTCGCAAGGGAATTTTAACTGGACAAAAAATGAAGAATAGTTTTA
>CAZHZR010000358.1:0-3101 GCA_964537095.1 uncultured Roseivirgaceae bacterium | reverse complement strand
GTTCCTCCTAAGTCTATACCTATACTTAATTGCATATTCTATTTATTATAGTAACTATTGAACGACTTTATATCAATAAATTCTGCTGCAAAATAACTCTCGCTAAAAATTAGAACATCCCCATCTCTACCGGTTTTAGCAAACTGTATCTATTATATAGATAAAATCTGGGCTACGCGTAGCGCCTCTTCTTCTATCTCCTTTTTCTCTGTAATCGCCTGTAATAGCGGGGTAAATGCAATTTTGTTATTGATCATGCCAGCCATCACATCCTTTTGACCATTTAGTAGTCCTTCGACTGCGGCCACGCCCAACCGGCTTGCCAATACCCTGTCGAAGCAACTGGGTGCACCGCCACGCTGTAAATGCCCCAAAATAGTCACTTTCGTGTCATAGTTAGTCATTCGCTGGTTCACCTTTTCAGCAATTTCTATTGCACTTCCACTTTTCCCGCCTTCCGCCACTACTACCAAACTTGACAATTTCTTACTTTTGGCGCTCACGTCCAGTTTCTCTATGAGCTGGTCAATACTCATTCTTTTCTCTGGAATCATGATAGCCGCAGCACCTCCTGCCACCCCACTGTTCACCGCAATAAAACCAGCATCTCTTCCCATAACTTCGATAAAAAACAACCGGTCGTGGGAAGAAGCCGTATCCCTGATATTATCTATGGCGTGCATGGCAGTATTTGATGCAGTATCGTACCCAATGGTATTATCCGTTCCACTTAAGTCATTATCAATAGTACCGGGAATGCCTATTACCGGAATACCATATTTTTCATAAAATATATGTGCACCTGTGAAAGTTCCATCGCCACCAATCGCTACAAGTGCATCTATTCCCTGCATCTTCAGGTTTTTCCAGGCTTTTTCCATCCCCTCAGGTGTTTGAAACTCCATGCTTCGTGCAGATTTCAGAAACGTTCCTCCTCTGTGCAATATGTTTGCTACAGAACGGGCATTCAATTTTTTAATATCACTATTGATCATGCCGTCATACCCCTTAAAGATTCCGGCTATTTCCTTTTCATAATAAATTCCAGCCCGAACCACTGCCCTTATCGCCGCATTCATTCCGGGCGCATCGCCACCAGATGTAAAAACACCTATTTTATTAATAGTAGTCATAGAATTTTTTCACCTTTTTAAAATTGCCCTGCTAATTAAATACATAAAATAGACTTTGAAAAATGCCCAATTTTAAGAAAAGCAATTAAAATTAGTACTGGATTAAACCAAAGCATCTTCAATCGATTGCGTAAAAAGTTCTTTTTTTTAATATTTTTTGTTCAGAAAAATATTTTATTCCAAAATAGACTTGGAGCTTAGCATTAATTTGGCAGCTGCCGGATTTGTCGCAATAGGAATGTTGTGAACATCACATATGCGCATTAACATTTGGACATCGGGTTCATGAGGATGTTTTCCAAGGGGGTCTCTAAAAAATATCACCATATCCAATTCTTTGGTAGCTGCCAGCGCCGCAATTTGCGCATCGCCACCCAAAGGTCCCGATAAAAGCTTGTTCACTTTAAGGCCTGCTCGTTCTACATACTGGCCTGTTGTACCGGTTGATACCAAATCCACATTTTCTAAAAGCGCCTTGTTTTCAAGAAGAAAACCCACCATGTCAGCCTTTTTACCATCATGAGCAATAATTGCAATTTTCATTATATTTCTTAATTTTGATTCACCGCACAATATAGTGGAACTTTTTGAAGTCTGTTGCGATGAGCGAAAATATGGAAGCTCATATTGAGGAAAAATGCCTTTTACCGCTACTAAAAATCAAGAAGTATTTTTAACTCCTGATATCCTGACTTACTAACCGGAATTTTTTCACCATTGTTTAGCAAAGCAACATAAGAATCCTTTGAATACGCCTCCAGCAAATTTATCTGATCGATGTTTACAATATAAGAACGATGGATCCTACAGAACTGGCTTTGTGGCAAAGTAGCTGTTAGATGTTTCATTGTAATTTGTTTCAGATGCTTCTTACCGCCAGTATAAATCTCAACAAAATCATCTTCTGCTTTTATAAATTCAATTTTCGAAATAGGAATAATGGTAATTTTACTTCCATTTCTTACCACAATTCTTTCCAGTTCTTCTTCATTTTCTCTCGTATAAGAGATTACCTCCTTCACCGCCTCATTACTCTTGTCGCTTTCTATTTTCCTAATCGCTTTCTCCAGCGCTTCATTAAACCGCTTTTCAGTGTAGGGCTTCAATAAGTAATCTGCTGCACATAGATCAAATGCCTTGATAGCAAATTGGTCGTAGGCCGTGCTAAAAATTATGGCAGGTACATCAGTATCACTGAGCAATTCCAGCATTTCAAAGCCGCTTAACTTTGGCATTTGAATATCAAGGATGATCAGATCGGGCTTCAATTCGAGGATTGCCTTTAGCCCTTCAAAACCATTTTCACATTCCCCAACCACTTCAATTTCGGCCGTTGACTTTAGATAAGCCTTGATCAAATCTCGCGACAATTTCTCGTCATCAATTATTAAAACTTTTATCATGCGTTAGAATTTGTGGTATTGTCAGCGTAATTGCGAATACACCTTCTGTTTCGCTCACCTTCGCCAGATTGCTTAATCCATAAATCAAATTAAGGCGTTCCTGTACATTCTTGATGCCTACCCCTGCCCCTTTTTTGCGATCACCTACCGAACCAAACCCGTTTGAAATCTTAATAGTCAGCTCATTTTCACTACAGCTACAGTCTGTTTTGATGGTGATTTCACCCAATTGCTCATACACACCGAATTTAACAGCATTTTCATACAAAGGCTGTAAAATCATTCTGGGCACCTGCATCTCCAAACACGTTTCATCAATATGATTTTCTATAATCAGGCGGTCCTCGAATCTTACTTTCTCAATTTCAAGATAAAGATTCATCTGGTTTAGCTCCTCTCCCAGCGTGTGCATTTCGCCGCTGGCCTTATTTAATGAGCCTCTGAAAAAATCTGCGAGTTTAATTACCATTTCCCTTGCCAGGCTAGGCGCCGTGATGGTGAGAGAGCTGATGGAATTCAGACTATTAAATAAGAAATGAGGATTGATCTGAAACATCAGCATGTC
>CAZHZR010000357.1:0-3114 GCA_964537095.1 uncultured Roseivirgaceae bacterium | reverse complement strand
ATGGATGCATATATAGTAGCAGGTTATCGATCCGCAGTGGGGAAAGCAAACAGAGGAGGTTTCAGGTTTTACAGACCCGATGATTTGGCGGCAGATGTGATTAAACACCTTGTAAAATCCATAGACGGATTTGATCCGTCGCGGGTGGATGATCTAATCGTAGGCAATGCAGTTCCCGAAGCCGAACAAGGCATGCAGATGGGGAGGCTTATTTCCTTGCTTTCTCTTCCGATGAATGTTCCGGGAATGATCGTGAACCGATATTGTGGATCGGGAATAGAAACCATTTCTATCGCTGCGGCAAAAATTCACGCCGGAATGGCCGATTGTATCATCGCTGGCGGAACAGAGTCTATGTCGCTCGTGCCAGTAATGGGGTGGAAAACGGCCTTGAACTATAAAATTGCCGCTGAAAACCCACAATATTATACCAGCATGGGCCACACGGCAGAACACGTGAGTGAAAAATACAAGGTTTCGCGTGAAGACCAGGACGAATTTTCTTTTCAATCACATCAAAAGGCTATAAAGGCTATCAAAGAGGGAAAATTCAAAGATGAAATAGTTCCGGTTACTGTCAGTGAGACTTATGTTGACAGCTCGGGAAAACGGAAAAACAGAGAGTTTGTAGTGGATACAGACGAAGGCCCGCGTGCTGATACCTCCAAGGAAATACTGGCATCTCTACGTCCCGTATTTTCTAACAAAGGAAACGTAACGGCTGGTAATTCTTCTCAAACTTCTGACGGCGCAGCATTTGTGATGGTAATGTCAGAGAAAATGATGAATGAATACAACCTCAAGCCAATCGCAAGAATGCTGAGCTACAAAGCTGCTGGAGTGGATCCAAAATATATGGGAATAGGCCCGGTAGAAGCTGTACCGCTGGCTTTAAAAGCAGCGGGCTTAACCTTAGGAGACATCGATCTGATTGAACTTAATGAAGCATTTGCCGCTCAATCTCTGGCAGTTATAAGAGAGCTGGATTTTGATATGGAAAAGGTGAATGTAAATGGAGGAGCAATTGCTTTAGGCCATCCTTTAGGATGCTCAGGTGCAAAACTGTCTGTTCAACTTTTCAACGAATTGCGCAGACGGAAGCAGAAATACGGGATGGTAACCGCGTGTGTGGGTGGTGGCCAGGGAGTTGCGGGTATTTATGAATTGCTCAACTAAGAGTTTATGCGGTCGTTATTTGCAAATTAAAGGATGTCTCTAAAACACTCATTAATCAAATTTAAAGGGATGAAGCCCGTTTGATGCTATCGAAAGCCTCAAAGGGCTGATGCTTTCAACCCAAAATCTAATAAATATGGAACTAACAGATAAGAAAAAAATGATCAAAGGTGGTTCATTTTTGATACAGGAAACAGAGGCAAAAGACATTTTCATCCCTGAAGAATGGTCTGAAGAACAGAAGATGATTGCCCAAACCTGTGAGGATTTTCTGGAACAGGAAATTTTACCGCGCCTGGATGAGATAGATTCCATGGCAAACCCTGAATTAATGCCGCAGCTAATGGATAAAGCTGGTGAACTTGGCTTGTTAGGCACTTCGGTTCCGGAGGCCTACGGAGGGTTTGGGATGGATTTCAATACCTCTATGTTGGTAGCAGAAAAAATTGGCGCCGGGCATTCTTTTGCTGTCGCATTATCTGCGCACACGGGTATTGGCACCCTCCCTATTTTGTATTATGGAAACGACGAGCAAAAGCAAAAGTATTTACCCAAGTTGGCTACCGGTGAATGGAAAGCCGCATACTGTTTAACAGAACCAGATTCAGGCTCTGATGCCAATTCAGGTAAAACAAAAGCAACACTTACCGCAGATGGTAATTTTTATGAGCTCACCGGTCAGAAAATGTGGATAACGAATGGGGGTTTTGCTGACGTTTATATTGTATTTGCAAAAATTGAAGATGATAAAAACCTCTCTGCATTTATTGTAGAACGGTCATTCGGTGGCATCACTATGAATGAGGAAGAAAAAAAGATGGGGATCAAGGGATCTTCCACGCGTCAAATTTTCTTCAACGATTGTAAAGTCCCTGCTGAAAACCTTTTATCGGAGCGACAAAATGGCTTTAAAATAGCTGTTAACATCCTGAACATTGGAAGGATTAAATTAGGTGCTGCTGCTTTTGGAGGTTCTAAAGCCGCCATCGACCACAGCGTGAATTATGCGAATGAGAGAAAGCAATTTGGTACCTCTATTGCTAATTTTGGTGCTATTAAGCATAAAATAGCGGAAATGGTAACTCGCGTTTATGCTACAGAATCTGCACATTATAGAGCTGGACAGAATATAGATGACGCTTTTGAAGCGTTGGCTGGTCAGGGAATGGAAGTAGCGGAGGCAAAACTGAAGTCTGTTGAAGAATTCGCAATAGAATGTGCCATCCTTAAAGTTCACGGTTCTGAGGTACTGGACTATGTGGTTGACGAGGCTGTGCAGATCTACGGTGGTATGGGATTTAGTGCTGATTCGCCTGTAGAAAAAGCTTATCGGGATGCCAGAATCAATAGGATATTCGAAGGCACAAACGAAATTAATCGCATGTTGTGCATTGATATGCTTTTAAAGCGTGCTATGAAAGGAAGCATAGACCTGATGGGACCGGCAATGGCCGTTGCTAAGGAGTTGACTTCCATCCCAGACTTTAGTAGTGATTCTGATGACAGCGTTTTTGCCGCGGAAAAAAAGGTGTTGCAAAACTTGAAAAAAGCAGGTTTGATGGTGGCTGGGTCTGCCGTTCAAAAGTTGATGCAAAACTTAAAAGATGAACAAGAAGTTTTGATGAACCTCGCAGACATGATGATAGAGGGCTATGTAGCTGAATCAGTCTTATTGAGGACGGAGAAACTGGTTTCTCTGAAAGGTGAAGAAGCTTGTGCCCATCAAATTGATATGACGCGCATCTATTTACATCATGCATTAAATATTGCTACTGCGGCAGCTAAAGAAGCCATTTATGCCTTTGCCGAAGGTGATGAGCTGCGAATGATGTTGATGGGCCTGAAGCGATATACAAAAATTGAACCTGCGAATCTCAAGGAAGCAAGAAGAAGAGTAGCAGATTATGTAATCAGTCAGAATAAATATCCGTTCTAAAA
>CAZHZR010000356.1:1826-3126 GCA_964537095.1 uncultured Roseivirgaceae bacterium | reverse complement strand
GTAGCAACTAATTTTCTGCACTGCAACAACAGCGATCTAATCCACCTCTCAAATTTTTTTGAAAAAATATTCGCCTTCGATAGGGGTAAAAATAAAATTGGTTGTCAAGTCTATATAAATCAAAAAAATACAGAAAACATGCACCTACAATCAATGAAAATTTTTTCGCTAATTTTTTTACTGGTCTTTACAAATATGCATTTGCTGAAAGGACAGCATGAAGACACAGTAGTAACGCGCCCGATACAGATTTCATTTGTAACACCGCTGGGCACCAATGGTACAAATTCCGGCCAAACCGTTAACAACTTTTCCTATAACATTTTATATGGCGCATCTGGCGGGGTAAAAGGTTTTGAGATGGCGGGATTGGCCAACAAGACCAATGGTCAGGTAATCGGAGGGCAATTCGCAGGCCTGGGCAATTTTGTCACCGGAAAAGTAAGAGGTGCACAGGTAGCGGGGCTCATCAACACCTCCTCTACCCTTCAGGGCTTCCAATCTGCGGGATTGATCAATATCTCAAGAAAAGATGAAGCTTCTGTAAACGAGGCCACTCAAATTTCCAATGGATGGCAGACCAGTGGTATTGGCAATATAAATGGCGGTTCGTTGAAAGGCGTACAGGCAGCCGGGATCTTCAACAACAATTCTGATTCGCTAAAGGGCACGCAAATAGCAGGAATTGTGAACAACAGCAGACATATCCGAGGTGCGCAAATATCGGGCATTTTGAACAAAACGAAAACGCTTTCCGGAGTGCAAATAGGAATTGTCAACATTGCGGATAGCATAGAAAGTGGCGTACAAATTGGACTCCTCAATTTTACCAGGAATGGCTATCGCGCGATAGAAGTTGAGTCCAGTGAAAGCTTCTACGCTACTGCCAGTTTCAAAATGGGTACTGAGCGTCTTTACACAATATTCTCAGCGTCTTACAAAGAGCAGGATGGCAAAAATATATGGGCTCCGGGCTTCGGACTTGGAACACAGTTCTCGGTGGGCGAAAAAGTGGCGATTAACATAGATGCGATTAACTATCAGGTGAATGAAGACGAATGGTGGACCGAGAAACTCAACCATCTGAACAAGCTGAAAGTGAACGCATCGTATAAAATAGCCCGTCACATCAGCATCTATGGTGGCGTTTCCCTAAATGTGATGGTGTCCAAATTGAAGGCAACCAATGAAAACGGCGGAGGCTCCATTTTTAAGACGCCCAACTCTTTTTATGATGAAATGCACAAAAACACACGGGTAACTATATATCCCGGATTTAACGCAGGATTCAGATTTTAAT
>CAZHZR010000356.1:0-1726 GCA_964537095.1 uncultured Roseivirgaceae bacterium | reverse complement strand
ACGGGAAACTTCAGAATTGAAAATGTACCTGTAGGCAGGATTTCACTATCCATAAGTTATATTGGCTATGAAGAAAGGATTATTCCCAACATACTGGTGACCTCGGGAAAAGAAGTGGTGGTTGAATTTGACATGCGCGAATCCTTGATTAATCTTGACGAGCTGGTAATCACTTCAGATAAAGACAAATCGCAGATTTCCAACGAAATGGCGCTCATCAGTGCGAGGGGGTTTACGGTAGAGGAAACCAAGAGGTATGCAGGCTCTTTTAATGATCCCGCGAGAATGGTGTCGGGCTATGCGGGTGTGAGTACAGATGCCTCGGGCGATAATTCCATTATTGTACGCGGTAATTCTCCTAAGGGTATTCAGTGGAGGCTGGAAGGGATAGAAATTCCGAACCCCAATCATTTTTCTGATGAAGGAGCTACGGGAGGTCCTATCAACGCCCTCAACAGTATAATGCTGGCAAATTCTGAATTTTATACAGGCGCATTTGCACCCGAGTATGGCAATGCATTTTCCGGCGTGTTCGACATGAAATTGAGAAAGGGGAATAATGAAAAGCGGGAGGCAAGTTTTTCTTTGGGTGCATTGGGTGTAGAAGCTGGAATTGAAGGACCTTTTAAGAAAGATAGCCAATCATCTTACCTGTTGAACTACCGCTATTCTTCTCTTGGACTTTTGGATAACCTGGGTTTGGTGGATTTTGATGGTGTGCCTAAATATCAGGATCTTTCCTTCAAAGTACACCTACCTACCAAATCGTTTGGCACGTTTTCTTTATTTGGTTTGGGCGGGCTGAGCAAAATCACCGAAGAGGAGTTTGACGAAGAAGATGAGGACAAATTATTGGAAAAAGGAAATTATAAATCAAACATGGGCGTGGTAGGTCTTACACATTATCTGCCACTCAGCAATAGCTCTTTTTTGCAGAACAGTATTTCCGTTTCTCAGAACGGAAGCGGATTTGATTTTTTTGAGCCCAATACTGAAAATCAACTGACCCGGCTGGAAGAAATGGAGATGAACAAAAAAACCATAAAAGCTGCCACTACGCTGAACCATAAGTTTAATGCCCGGCACACATTACAGACGGGTCTACTTTACACGCATCACTTTTTTAATTTCTATTATGACGCCTTTGACAAAGTGCAGGAAGAGTTTGTAAGGGAACTAGACATGGATGGAGAAGCGGGTCACTACCAGGGATTTGTAAGCTGGAAATTCAGACCCTGGGAGAATTTATCCTTCGTGAGTGGCCTTCACGCCCATGGTATGACACTCAACGATGAACTTTCTATAGAACCAAGAGCCAGCGTGCGTTGGGATTTTCATCCTCAACAAGCATTTACCGCCGGATTTGGCGTGCATGGGAAAATGGAGGCCTTACCAAACTATTTCAGTATTGTGAGATCAGATAATGGTGAGGCATCCGTGCCCAACAAAACGATGGGATTTTCGAAAGCACTCCATTATGTGGCAGGATACGAAAACCGCCTAAGCCAAAATCTATTTTTAAAATTGGAAGCCTACTATCAAAGCCTTTACAATTTGCCTGTCGACAAAACTCCCGGAAGTTCCTACTCTCTGATCAACGACATTGGTGGATTTACAGACAGGGCACTCGTAAATGAGGGAAGCGGCGAAAACATAGGTCTGGAGTTGACGCTGGAAAGATATTTCGCAGACAGCTATTATTTTCTGGCGACAGGTTCTGTATACA
>CAZHZR010000355.1:0-3132 GCA_964537095.1 uncultured Roseivirgaceae bacterium | reverse complement strand
GGAGAGATTTACCTGGGTACACATTGGGACGTTGCTACCAGTTGGGAACAAGCGCTGGAAAACTTCATTTATAACCTTCGCGCATCATTTCCAAACCCATAATACGGCTCTGGTTTGCCAAATAATTTTTGTCGCTGATTTGAAGATCGAATATAAATGAGCCCATCCTTTACCAATCAATCTCTTTCACCAGGTGATCTTCCTACACTTAAGGCGATTGCGTTTCAGCCTTTAGAGCCGGCCTATCTCATGGTAGAACGGATTACGGTGCTGATAACCCTGAGCGTCATTTTAATAGCCGGTGTTTCGATGGCGATAATGTTTAACAGCTCGATGGATACAATGTTGGTGATAGCTGCATCCGTTGTTTTTTTGCTTTTTGCGGCTTTATTATTTTTCTCCACCGAACTCAGTTTTAGGTATAGTGGGTATGCACTGCGGGAAAAAGATATTATTTACCGCAATGGATGGATTGTTAGAAAGGAAAGGATTGTCATGCTGAACCGGATTCAACATGTGAGTGTGCAATCGGGGCCTTTGGAAAGAAAGTTCGGGCTTTCTTCGGTTTCGCTTTATACAGCCGGAGCCTCTGATGCTGATTTTACAATCAGAGGAATAAAAATTGAAACGGCGCAGCAAATTAAGGAGTGGGTTAGCAAAAAGCTGAATGACGACAGTATCTGATCATCAATGGACTTTGCCACAGCGGCAGTCTCCTGCTGCAATATTTATCATGCTGTGGAGCAGCTCCTTCAAAATCTTAAAAGGCTTTTGGCCCGTCTTGGTTCTATATTTTTTAAAAGGTGAAGAGGATGAAAATTCATTTTCTTTCTTATGGCTGGCTCTCACCTTTGTTCTTATTAGTTTTTCGAATTCCCTGATCGGCTATTGGTTCAAAAAATTCTCAATAGTGGATGATACGCTTGTCATTAAGACGGGTTGGTTTAGAAAAAAAATGTTGAGTATACCTTTTCAAAACATTCAGGCGGTGCACCTTGAACAAAATGTTTGGCAACGGTTCATGGGCGTTTCTAAGGTATCCTTTGACGCCACCGGGAGTGAAGAACTGGAGGCTCAGCTGGAGGCTTTACCTACTTTCAAAGCTGAAGCGCTTAAAGATCTATTGTCTAATCGGGTCGAGCTTAAACATACGGGGGAAACAGAAGCTGCAGCTGTTAATCACAAATATCAATTGAGTTTTATAGATATCATCAAACTCAGTTTGACTGCCAATCATCTGGAAGCATTTTTAATTCTTGTTGCGGTGGGCTTTAATTTAGTTGACGAATTGAAGCAAATATTTGATTTTGATAGCGGGGAGTATATAGATACTTACGCAGATCAGATTGTCAGTCAGTCTGTAATTTTTATGAGTATTTTAGTATTGGGCGTGGCTCTTATCTCAGTTCTTTTTTCATTCATCCGTACTTTCATAAAATTTTACGGGTTTACCTTGTCCGAAAATACCAACGATTGGAAAATAAGCTATGGCCTGTTTAATAGAGAGCAAAAAACAGTTCCTGTGAGGAAGATCCAGATTTTAAGCTGGCGTGCATCCTGGCTGAGGAGAAAATATAATCATTGGATCATGCATGTACAGTCGGTTGGGTATAAAAATGATAAAAAACAAAATATTCAGATTCCGATAACTGACACGGGAAATATCCAGTTCCTTGCGAATGCTTATCAGCAGTATAGTGAGGGAAACACATTGGCAAGAGAAGGTATTGAGGCCGCCTTCTGGAAAAGGAAATTATTAACTACGGCTCTTCCTGTTACAATTATTCTCATCGTTGTTTCAGCGATTTGGTTTGGAACCTGGTCATCAGCTTTCATTGCAGTGTTTATCTACCAGGCATTATCTTATTATAAATTCTGGAAGAACTTTGGCTGGCAAACCCAATCTGAGGGGATTCAAGTCGTTTCCGGGGCATGGGGAAGAAAAATTACGTTACTTAACTGGAAGAATATCCAGCAGGTACACATTCACCAAAGCATCTATCAAAGAAACCATCAGCTAGCCAGTTTAGTCCTTATCTCGGCGGGAGGAAGGGTATCGCTACCCTATCTAAAGCTGGCTACCGCCACGGCCTTGGCAGATCATATATTGTATGAAGTCGAAAGTAAGAATGAAGCGTGGATGTAGGGAATTTCTTCAGATAAGGCACTTTACTAATATGCAGTTATTTCTCGTAAAAGAAGAAGGCTTCACTGAATTGAAAACCTACCAGAGGTTCCAGAAAGACTTTGACGGATAAGCTCAGGCCACATTGCCGGAGATTACCGTAGTTGGTATCTGCAGTTGAACGAACTCTGGAAGTGGCAACTTTACTTTTTAACCAGGTTATACAGATATTCGCCATACCCGCTCTTTCGCAATGGTTCTGCAAGAGCAAGCAGTTGGTCTGCATCAATAAATTTCATACGGTAGGCGATCTCTTCAATACAGCCGATCTTTAAACCCTGCCGTTCTTCAATTACCTGTACAAAGTTTCCCGCCTGCATTAGCGACGCGAAGGTGCCGGTGTCTAGCCAGGCAGTTCCTCTGCTCAAAATGCCTACCTGCAGTTTGTTTCTCTCAAGATAAGCTTTGTTGACATCAGTAATTTCATATTCACCCCGGGGGCTAGGTTTCAGGTTTTTTGCTATTTCAATTACATCGTTGTCATAGAAGTACAAGCCGGGAACGGCATAGTTGGATTTTGGCTTTGCTGGCTTCTCTTCTATGGAAAGCACTTTGTTGTTTTCATCAAAATCAACCACACCATATCTTTCAGGGTCATGCACGTGATAGGCAAATACAACACCCCCGTCCGGGTCGTTATTGCTTTGCAGTAATTTGGCCAAACCAGATCCATAAAAAATGTTATCACCAAGAATAAGGGCCACTTTGTCTTTTCCGATAAAAGTTTCTCCTATGGTAAAAGCCTGTGCCAAACCAGCAGGTTTTTCCTGTACCGCATACGAAAACTCGCAACCCAGGGATTTTCCATCGCCGAGTAATTTTTCAAACATGGGTAGATCATGAGGAGTAGATATGATCAGGATTTCGCGAATACCTGCCATCATTAGCACCGAAAGCGGATAATACACCATCGGTTTGTCAAAAACAGGCATTAATTGCTTGCTTAC
>CAZHZR010000354.1:0-3148 GCA_964537095.1 uncultured Roseivirgaceae bacterium | reverse complement strand
GGACAGGCTAGCGGCGGTGCGCACGGAAGGGTTTGAGCGAGAGGGCGTCCCAAAAATTTTATAGTCAATATTTCATCGAGCACCCGATGCTAACTTTCATTGATGAACATTAAAAAAGCCAACGCAATTGGTCGGCTTTTTTTAAAATATTGTCGGGTGTTTTGAATTTTTATACTTTTTTCAACCTGATTATCCTGAATGCATGCAGCATTTTTACGATAGGGTAGGTAGGGTCAAATTCAAACCACTTTACTGCGAAATTTGGTCTTTTCGGCAGCTTGTGGTGGTTGTTCTGAAATAGCTCTCCCAACATAAAGAAATCCAGGATCAGTGAATTTTTAGATTTGTCATTGTTATCGAAGTTAGCGTATCCGTATTTATGGCCACTCCAGTTTACAATCGCTCCATGAATTGGTCCCATCAAAAAGTGAATGGGTAGTAAAGCATACATGGCCCAATGGGTGTAGGGGAGTTCAAAGACAGAAATGCTTAGAACATAGATGGCTACATACACCAATCCGAAGAAAATTCTCGAACCTGCCGAAGATGCAAACTTATCAAACGAAGACCAATCCGGAATATCCTTCACGAAGCGTTCTTCAGGCACCTTTTTTAAGGTAAAATAATCTGTGTAAATATTTTTTGTCTGCCACATCATTGTGAAAAGATTTTCTGTGTGGTGTGGAGAATGCGGATCCTTGTCGGTGTCGCTATAAGCATGGTGCATACGGTGCAATATTCCATAAGCCCTCGGGCTCAAATAGGAAGATCCCTGCCAGATGTAGGTGAAAATGTAAAAGAACCTTTCCCAGAATTTGTTCATCACGAACATTTTATGGGCTGAGTATCTGTGTAAAAAGAAGCTTTGGCAGAAAAGAGAAAGATACCAGTGCGCAAGAAAAAAGATAATGATTACCACTCTAAAATAATTTTATTTAATTGAAATTGTTAGACAAAGTTCTGAAAAAATTCTAAATCAGCAATTTGAAATCACAAATATATGATGGATTTTTAAAACAAGAGCCTATTAAATTTGCGAAAAAAATCAATAAATCTTCGAAAGATTTATGCTTTCTAAGGCTCTAACGCATAAAGATCCATTATAATTTCTAAAAACGAAAATAAGTACATGTAATTATGAATGTTACTTTCTGATAACATCCGCACAAATCGAAATGTTTGTTAATCTTGTGTGAAAGCAAAGGCTATAATATTGGCGCCCATTTTCAGAGCTTCCTGGCGTACTTCTTCCGGATCATTGTGGATGCGCTGATCTTCCCAGCCGTTTCCAAGGTCCGTCTCGTAACTGTAAAAGCAGACCAGCCGTCCTTCATAAATTAATCCCAGGCCCTGCGGACGCTCTCCATCATGCTCGTGTATTTTTGGCAATCCGTTTTTAAATTCGAATTTTTGCTTGTAAATGGGGTGATTAAAGGGTAATTCCACAAATTCAAGCTCAGGAAATATCTTCTTCATTTCAAGTCTGATGAACTGATCCAGCCCGTAATTATCATCAATATGCAGAAATCCACCCGAAATCAAATACTTTCGCAGGTTTTCGGCTTCATCATCGCTGAAAACGACATTTCCATGCCCGGTGAGATATACATAGGGGTAGAAAAAAAGGTCGCTGCTTCCCACCTCCACAATATCTTCCTCAGGGCTGATATTGGTCTTCATCTGCACATTGCAAAACTCAATCAGGTTTGGAAGTGCGGTTTTATTTGCGTACCAATCCCCTCCTCCGCTGTATTTAAGTTTCGCCAGCTTTAAAGGTGACTGTCCGTAGGCCATATTACTTAATAAGCAGGGCAAACAGAAGAGTAGAAATGCTATTAAACGGCTTTTTTCTGACATGTTAATTTTTAAATGTATCTGCAATTATTAATTCTTTGGTGCCATGGCCGTAAGTGTAGAACCCACTTCCGGATTTAACTCCCAGATGGCCGGCATTTACCATGTTTACCAGCAACGGGCAGGGTGCATACTTTGGATTTCCAAAGCCTTCGTGCAAAACTTTTAAAATAGAAAGACAAACATCCAGACCTATAAAATCGGCTAACTGTAAGGGCCCCATTGGATGAGCCATGCCCAGTTTCATCACTGTATCAATTTCATAAACACCTGCTACCGATTCGTATAACGAATAAATAGCCTCATTTATCATAGGCATGAGAATTCTGTTTGCCACAAAGCCCGGATAGTCATTCACTTCGACGGGAGTTTTATGGAGTTTTTCAGCTATCTCCATGACGGCTTTTGTGGTTTCGTCGCTCGTAGCAAAACCTCTGATAATCTCCACCAGCTTCATTAATGGCACCGGATTCATAAAGTGCATGCCGATTACCCTTTCCGGATTGGATGTGGCGCCTGCGATGCGGGTAATGGAAATAGACGAAGTATTGGAGGCCAGGATCGTGGTAGGGGCACAGCATTTGCCTAATTGTTCAAATATTTTTAGTTTCAGACCTTCGTTTTCGGTAGCAGCCTCCACCACTAGCTGGCAACTGCTCACACCTGATTCCAGATCTGTATGGGTGGTTATATTCCGGAGCAATGTCTCCTTTTGCGATTCAGTGATGGTTCCTTTGGAAACCTGTCTATCGACATTTTTACGAATAGTGGCCAATGCCTTCGTCAAAGCATCCGGATTGATATCGATCAATGAGACCTTAAATTCATGCTGCGCAAATACATGGGCAATCCCGTTTCCCATAGTACCTGAACCGATTACTGCTATCTTCTCCATTTGAATATTTTTGATATCTGTTACACCCGAGGTGACAATTTTAACACGAAATTGTTGCTTGGCAAATATAATTATTTTTGGACAAGCACAGGGGCAGAGGGTCTTTTAATGCAGGGCAATCGCATTTAAATATTTTCTTTATGTTTTGTCACCTTTTTTGCTTTAAAGGGCAAAAAAGCCGCCAAAACTCCAATATTCTACCTATTATTCCTTGGGTTTACACCCAAGGTTAATCATATTTGACCCTTTCGGGGTCATAAAACGACATAAAATATGGCCATTTTCAATAACCTTAAACTATGCGTATAATGCAATTGCCCTGCCTTCTAATGTCGAACCTCTGCTTACCATTGGAGAATGGTGTCGGCAGGTGCCGAATATTTCGAACCTACCGGCACG
>CAZHZR010000353.1:0-3156 GCA_964537095.1 uncultured Roseivirgaceae bacterium | reverse complement strand
TATGGCATAGGGAAGAATAAAGAAGAATTACACATACAATCAACTCTCCTCCTTGTCCAAGGAGGAGATTAAGAGGTGGTTGTTATAAAACATGTGTAATTCTTCTTTTTCTTGCGCCTGAGTAGTTACAAATACAACATCAAATGCCTGAAAAGCTTTTGTGAATTATTCTCCAATTGTTGCCTCCGTGCATGCCCAAGGGACTAACCAGCAGGCTATACGCAGAATTTTGGAACCTCCGATGAGCGTTGATTTCAAATCCGCTGAAGAATTTGAACAGAAAACAGAAGCAGTGGCAAGAATACCTAGAGGAATGGGTTATGTTAAATGCTCCCGAAATCTTTCTACCGTAGATGCATGTGGTATAATAGATTGGAAGTATGATGGGCTCACATTCGTAAGTGAAAACCCTGATGTTGAAATAGATACTGCTCTATCGTTTCGTATTGAAGCGGTTGAACCGATGATACAACGGCCATTGGATATGTGTACTCAGGAGCATTTTTTAGCCTTGTTCCCATTGGGCTCTAATCAAAAAAAAAACATGCTCTAGAGCATGTTTTTTGTAACGATAATAAAAATATCAAAAATCTTAAAAAGACTAGATAACTTCTACATTTACCGCATTAAGACCTTTTCTACCGTTCTCAACGTCAAACTTCACTTGGTCATTTTCACGAATCTCATCAATTAAGCCACTTTCGTGTACAAAAATGTCTTCACTTGAATCTTCTGGTTTAATAAACCCAAATCCTTTTGAGTTATTAAAAAATTTTACTGTACCTTTTTTCATTTGTAATATTTAATGTATACACAAAGAACGCTATACCACGTATTAAGTTCAAGTATTTTACCACTTTTATTTTTAATTTAAGAAAATAAATGAAAAAATGTGTCATACGCGGTCTAGACGCTGTTTTTCTATTTAAACTTTTTTGAATTTTTTCAGCAAAATAATTCCTACTAGTATATTTATAAAGCTCGTTCATTGATTTTGCCGGTCGCCAGCTTGTTTAGGAACTCCTGAGCGTTCATTTTTTCCTTAAGTGTATCATGCAGCATATTCCCAACTTCTTCATAACCTAAAATGTACGCATAGTTACATACAGTATTATATCCTGCCAATTCAAAGTTCACAATTCGCTGTACGGTGGCCAAAAGTCCGGCATCCATAATATCAGGAGTTGTATTCACCGCCATCATATCAGTGGCTTCTGCCATTAAACCCTGCATAGACTTGCATTCGTGACCTTCAAGATCAATATTGAATTTGATACTTATTTGTTCCAGTCTTTCCTTTTGGGTTTGCAGTACCTCGTTTAAGGATATCATGGCCTTACGGAGTTCCCTGTCGCCTATATTTTGAATCAATTTTGGAAAAAGTTCTATCATCTGCATTTTGGTTGAAAATAAATGCTGAATTTCGCTTGCCAGCAAGTCGTCAAGGTTTTCCAAGGTTGTTGTTCTATCCATTGTTGGTAAAAGATTTAGTTAAAAAAATTTATTGATGCTTTAAATAAGTTTAAAAAATAGATTTGATAATTGACTGGTCAGCTATTATATTCCTTAAGATAAAGTGTAAAAGTGGATCCCACATTTGGCGTACTGTCTATCACCAAATGCCCGCCATTTTTTTCTACCAGTACCTTCACCAGATAAAGCCCTAAGCGGGAGCCCTCCTTGCTGTTGCTCAGCCTTTTGAAAGGAATGAATAAATTTGCCCCTTCTTCTGTCATATTTATCCCTTGGCCATTATCTCGAACGGTAATCAAAACATGCTCTCCTAGTCGTTGTGAGCAGACGTGCAACTGCAATTTGCGCTTGGGTGACTGGTATTTAATGGCATTATTAATTAGGTTGGACAAAATGCACTTCAAGTAAGTATCGGAATACGAAATGGTTTTGCATTCGAAATTCACATGAAAATCAACCTTGTCTAAATCGCCAGCAATCTCCGACGCAATTAGTTCTTCATATACTTCCCGAAGGTTTAGCTGTTCAACGTCTTCCCCTGTACCATCCCGAAAAATCAGCAGTTTGTTCAGTTTATCAATAGTATGATCCATATTATGGACCACATTCTCGGCTTTTTCCATTAAAAGCGGCTTTTCAGTGATTTTTTCATCTTTGATGAGTGAAAAAATTGTACTTAAGTTGGAAATGGGAGCTTTCAGATCATGAATCAGTGCATACATGAAAAACTGCATTTCCTCAATTTCTTTGATCAGATCACTTTTAGTGCCTGAATTCAAAGGCTTGCGTTGGCTTGTTTCCGATGTTTGCTTTTTATGTATGTTTTTGAGAGCACCCATTATCTGCCGGATTAGTTTACCCTAATATATAATTATTCTTTTGAATAAAAAATGATTATATGGTATATATTTCCTGGTAATATTTTAAACTTGTATGCGGTGATTAAGTTTTTATGATGACCGTATTTTTTATAAATGCTTAGCATTCAAGTTATACTTTTTCGAAATCTTAAAATTATTTATTTGTTTGGCTGCAGAAGCTGATTTTGAAATGGGTTTTTGGACTGCCGTAATTTTTAAGCTCATCAATAACAAAACCCTATTCCTGGTGTTATTCATTATATGTTTTTTTGATTGTCTATTTTTAACGGAGTTAATATGAATCGTTTTTTTTATCTTTTCGCAATCCTACTTTTTCTTGCCGGATGTGGCAAATCCAACGAATCAAAAAACCCTGCTGAAATTGTTAGCAGAGATTCTGACACAGTTTTTAATCATATCCCCGGCAAACATCATCTTGGTAGAAAGGCGTTTAATATGAACATCGTGGATTTTCTCGAAAATGAGAGGAAAGCCAACGCTTTTTTGGATATCGTAGAGGAAGCTGGACTAAGAGATACGCTGGAAACGGAGGGTCCGTTTACTGTTTTTGCATTGAGCAATGCCACCCTCAGTCAGTCCGAAACTGCAGGCGGTAATGGCAGTGCTTCAGATGTCAACATGGATCTTTCCGGGGATGAAATCAAAAAGTACCTTATCAAGGGAAAAATTACCATAGCCGATCTTGCAGATCAACCCGTGACCGCCACTGATTTCGCAGGCAATCCTGTCACAATTCGATGGGAGCAGGATAAGTTGGTTATCAATGACAAAGCCTACAATACGTCAGAGGAATTTAACGCTG
>CAZHZR010000352.1:0-3205 GCA_964537095.1 uncultured Roseivirgaceae bacterium | reverse complement strand
CCAGAAAGACCAAGAGAAATTGTCACGCCTAAAGAACCCTCAGAGCCTATAGATTCCTTGCCGGGTAATCCTGTCGATTCGTTACCTGGTAATCCTATTGACTCTTTACCTGAACTTCCCCCGGACCCACAACCAATATCTGATAAAATAAGGGTTATACTGGACACCGACGCGAATAATGAATTGGACGACCAACATGCCATTGCGTATCTACTTTTTAATGGAAATACATTTACTGTGGAAGGAGTTACCGTTAATGCTACATGGAACGGCGGCAATATTCAGGGGCATTTTGATGAGGCAGAGAGAGTAATCAGAATGTGCAACATGGATGGAAAATTCCCACTTTTGAAAGGTGCAAATGGTTCATTTAATAACATAGAAAATAGATTGGGAACTGCCGGATTTGATGGAGAGGATGCCATCAACTTTATAATAGAGAAGTCCAAGGAGCCTTCAGAAGAAAAGTTAGTAATTCTGGCTGTGGGAAAATTAACGAATGTTGCGTTGGCTTTGAAAAAGGATCCTTCCATTATGAATCGTATCAAGGTTGTATGGCTTGGTTCTAATTATCCAGACAAAGGCGAGTACAATATGGACAATGATATTCCTTCCATGAATTACGTATTGAATACGAATGTTGAATTTGAAATGGTTACAGTAAGAAACTACAATCCAACAGGAACGGATGCTGTACGGGTATCAAAAAAAGAAATCGACAGCAGAATGCCAGGCAAAGGACCTTATGTAAATGAAGCGGTTCAAGGTAGGCATGGCAATGCTTTCCATACCTTTGGCGATTATTCAGTAGATCTGTTTAGTCATATTAGCTTATATGGAGATCCACCGTCCAGAGCGATGTTTGATATGGCTGCTATTGCCGTTGTGAAAGATCCGACATGGGCTACTGCTACAAAAATTCCAGCGCCGATTAATGAGAATAAGACCTGGATAGATCGTCCAAATAACCAAAGAAAAATCATTATCTGGGAGTATTTCGACAGAGACGCCATCATTGGAGATTTCTTTAATACAATGGACAATTATGTATTTGTAAATGAGTAATTAAAGGTCCGACGTGTTTGACCAATTGAGATAGGTTATTGTAGATCGGCGGGCAAATTTGCCAGCCGATCTTTTTTCTATATTTAAAAACAATTTTTAATGATGATGGGGAAGGCACCTCCGAAGCCCATGTCGCCTGCTTTTCTCAAATCCTCGCACCCGCTTCCCTGTTCACCCGAGGCTATTTTCGCCTGTCCCCGGCTTGCATAAGCAGCAGCATGTTCGGGATCAAAAGAAATGACCTTGGTAAAATCTAGTGCAGCGCTTTCATAGTACTTTAGTTGTAGCTTCGCCGCTCCCCTATTGAAAAAAATATCAGCATTAGCAGGGTCATACTGGATGGCAAGATTATAATCTTCTATTTCCTCTCTAAACCTCTCCAACTTTCCCTTCGCCAAGCCGCGAACGAAGTAACCTTCAGCATCTTTTGGGGAGAGAGTCAAAAACCTGTCGAAGTCCTCAATACTTGAATAATAACTTCTTAACACAAACTTAGCGTAGCCTCTAAATTTGAGGGCTTCAGCGTTCGTTGGCTGAATTTCGATTACCTTATCAAGGTCCTTAATGGCATTTCGATAATCCCCCGTCTCGTACTTTTCAATACCCTGCTTTAAGAGGCTCGTCGGTGACTGACCTTGACACACCAAAACGGGGAGACAACAAGCTATTAAAACGGTAAGCGAAATCTTTTTAAGAAATTGTTGAAATAAAACCATGCACAAAAATAAGGACAATTATTTAATCCAAAACATGGCGATAAGACTAATAACGAAATCTGAAATAAAAGACGATCCAAAACCACAAAAAGCCCAAAAATGCACTTTAAGCCTTTTGCAGCTCAATGATGGTAATCTCAGGTAAAATTCCTATACGTCCGGGGAAACCCAAAAATCCGAAGCCTCTGTTTACATACAGATACTGATCTTCCAGCTGATATAAGCCTGCCCATTGTTTATAAATGTATTGAGAGGGGCTCCATTTAAAATCACCTAATTCGATTCCAAACTGAAAACCATGTGTGTGGCCAGCAAACATCAGATCAATATCTTTGTAATCCTGTCGCACTTGTGCGTCCCAATGGCTTGGATCATGAGAAAGCAGTAGCTTCACAGCGGCATCTTCAGTACCTTTTACGGCCTTATCTAGTCTGCCGTGCTTAACAAATCCGCCCTTTCCCCAGTTCTCAACACCGATTATAGCCAGAGAGTCGCCGCTCAGTTTAACAAGCTTATTTTCATTCATCAACAACTTCCAACCCATCATCCCATGCGCTTCTATTAGATTTTCCAGGTTTTTAACTTTGGCTTGCTGGGAGGACCAGTTGTAGTAATCGCCATAATCATGATTACCAAGTGTAGAATAAACACCCAAAGGGGCTTTTACCTTGTCGAAAATATTGATGTAGTTTTTCAACTCGTCAGCCGTATTGTTTACCAGGTCCCCAGTAAAAAACACAACATCAGGCTTCTCTTTCATCAGCATTTCCACACCACCTTTCACTGCAGTTTTATTAAAAAAACTACCGCTATGGATATCTGAAAGCTGACCTATTTTCATACCATCAAAAGCTGCCGGCAAATTTGGGAGCCTTACTACAGATCTTCTAATACGGTAATCATGAGCACCTGACAATATCCCATAACCCATGGTTATTGCCGGCACCGCAGCAGCTACAATGGCTGTTTTCGTTAAGAATTCAGATCTGGAAATCCCATTTCCTGAAGTTTCGGTTGCAGCTGTGACCACCTCGGTGCCTGTAGAGAATCGTCCAATAACCCATTTAAATCCCCTAATGATATCATCGACAAACAACACAATAACTGCAAACAGCTTAGAAAAATAATTAACAAAAAGCATTACCATAATAAAATTGCGCCACAAACGACCTACTTTTTGAGGATCGCCAAAATGGTAAATAAACAGACTTGCAATGGAAATCAATGTCAATCCCCAAAAGAGAATTCCCAGAATCAGTTTTACCTCATGCCTCCAATTTGACATGACCGACTTGATGGCCTGGAATACATATAGATCTATTAAAATAAAAACTATTGCAGTAAGCGATACTAAAATTAACTTGTTCATATATTCAAAAAGAAATAGCAGCTTTATCAAAAACTGCTATTTAAGTGACTTCACA
>CAZHZR010000351.1:0-3223 GCA_964537095.1 uncultured Roseivirgaceae bacterium | reverse complement strand
TTGGAAGCGTCCAGTTCTGTTCCTGAGGCGTCATTTCCAATGAACCATTTAAAGGTGTAATCGCTTAGATTTCCAGTCACGCTGGCAGAAAGGCTTCCATTCGGATTAGATGTATCACAACTTGTGTTCTGTGCGGCCAAAGCAACAGTTACCGCTGGAAGCGTTTCCACACTTGGGACGGTATAGGTAGCAGATACTGAATTACAGCTAACATCATCATTGGTCACTACCAAAGTATATTTGCCGCCATCCACATTGGACAATGTATGTTGGTTTTTACCTGAAAGAATAAGATCTCCGGTAGTTCCTTCTCCCTCATACCATTTAAATGTATAGTTGGAGAGGTCTGAAACCGCTGCTCCGCCAAAAGACACATGTGCAGCAATCAGACCAGTAAAATCTTGCGTACCTGCATCAGGATCACAAACCCCGTTTGGCGTGATGGTAGTAGAGACAGTTGGATATATTAAATTTTCTGTAACATTTTTAGGCACAATGGTCACACAACCAGTTGCTTTGTTGGTAACCCTGACCGCATAATTTCCTAATCCCAGATTAACCGCCACTTCTCCGTTTGTGCCTGAGACATTGGAAGCGTCCAGTTCTGTTCCTGAGGCGTCATTTCCAATGAACCATTTAAAGGTGTAATCGCTCAAAGTTCCAGTCACGCTGGCAGAAAGGCTTCCATTTGGATTTGAAGTATCGCAGCTTGTGTTTTCTGCCGCCAATGCGACTGTAACGTTAGGTAGCGATTGGGTATTTGGTATGGTATAAGTAGCAGAGACCGAATTACAACTAACATCATCATTGGTCACTACCAAAGTATATTTGCCGCCATCCACGTTGGATAATGTATGTTCATTTTTACCCGTAAGGACGAGATCTCCTCCAGTCCCTTCACCCGCATACCAATTAAAGGTATAGTTGGAAAGGTCGGTTACAATGGTGCCGTCGAATCGCACTTCAGCGACAATCTGACCGGTGAAATCCTGTGTACCTGCATCAGGATCACAAACCCCGTTTGGCGTGATGGTAGTAGAGACAGTGGGATGTGTAAAGTCTTCACCTACCGTTATTCTTCTGCTAATGGCACAACCTGTAGTCTTATTGGTAACCAATACTGTATAAATTCCCGCACTCAAACCTATGGCTGTTTCTTCTGCATCAACGTCCACAGTACCTACAGTAGTGCCTAGTGGATTCAGGGGAATATCTGTTATTCTTCCCTCGTACCACACAAAAGTATAATCATCAAGTGCCCCTCCTCTCACCTCTACAGTAACCGTTCCATTGGGCGTAGATGGATTACAATTTGTGTTAGGATGCTGTTCTTTTATGTCAACTGTGGGATATTTCTTACCGCTGACAAGCGTTACCGGAACAGGATCGGAAATACAACCCAATGTTGGATTGCTAACCGTTACCCGGTAATCTCCAGCGTCCTGATTGCTCAGGGTGCTTTCGGTTTCTCCATCAACAACAACAAATACGCCGTCTTTCTTCACCTCCCATGTAAAGGTATAGCTGTCCAGGTCAGTTCCTGTTATTGTTTCTCCATCAACTGTAATTTGGGTGGTAATTCCTCCGTTAAGTGGGTCACAAAAATCCGGATTCGCTGGAGTAGCTGTTAAAACGGGAATATGGCCTTCATCTGACAAGGATACATATTCCACCGATGTACAATTGGTAGCCTCATTCTTTACCACAATCATATATTCTCCCGCAGCTAAATTAGATGCTGCTTTTCTGTCTGCCGACAGCTTTGCAGCGGGCACCACAGGTGATGATGTAGTAATACCGTTGTACCAGGTAATGGTATAGCCAGCAGGCTCTGTCCCAGGAGCTGGCGTAGCAATTGCAATTGCTATAGAGCCATTGGGCGTTCCTGTACAAGTGGTTGGGTCTACCTGGGTAATGATGGTGATTTCAGGTTCAGCAGCGTTTCCTGCAACATTTTCTGTGACAGGATCTGATGGGCAGCCTGTGGTATTATTTACAGCTACTACTGTATATTCGCCAGGAACAAGGTTTTCATAAACGGGTCCGGTGAAATCTGGCGTTATTTTAACACCCGCACCATTGTACCATAAAAAAGTAAAAGCGGCTGTCTCACCAGCTACATTGGCACTGAGTTGCCCACCATTAGGTTCATCACAGTTGTCCACGTCTTTGTCAACATTTACAGACACTACAGGAGCTGTAAGATTACTGCCCAGGGTATTCGAACGGATGTCTCTACAGCCGGTAACCAGGTCGGTAATAACCACGGAATATGATTCTGCACTTAAACGGGTCGCTTCATGATTTATAGAAACGATGCCCTCATCATTCAACACGTTCGAGGTTGTATACCAGGTAAATTTGTAGCCATCTTCTTCATATAATTTTTTACCGTCTTTCAACACATAGGCGCTCAATTCCCCGTTGTCCTCGTTACACATCGTTACCTCTTGAATAATATCTATACCGCCTTCAAGAGCATTAGAACGTTTTAGAATCTGCACACTTTCAACGGTAGAACCACATTGTGCCTCATCGTTGATTGCGGTAACGGTGTATGTACCTTCTCCAATCCCTGTGTAAATAGGACCGGTGTAATCAGGAGTGGTTTTAACTGCTGTGCCTTCATACCAAAAGAAGGTATAACCTGCCGTAATGGTATCACTGCCTATCACTACATAGGCCCGGGCGGCTCCATTGTCAGGATAAATAACACCTTCGTCATTGTCACACAATATATTATCGCTGATTTTTTCTACTACAATTGGAAAAGGATCTGGCGTGATGACTGCGGATATGATATTGTTGTCATAATTACACTCCGGAATACCACCATTGGGTAGGCTTATAGGTGCTGTACTTGTGCCGGCATCATTGAAGGCAATGAACAGGGTAAATGCTGATCCTGAACCGATGACATTAAGATCTTCAAAACTCATTGTTTCGCCGGCTTTCAAATCATTTACCCTGGAAATTACCGTATTTAATTTTATCGCGCCAGCAACTTTGGGATTCCCAATATAAAAGGTGATGGGAACATCTCCGGAAACACTGATATCGCCATCGTTTCTCACATCAAATGAAACCGTGAAGGTCTTTTCTGGGCATAATGGCTGGTCTACTTCTAAAGTTTCCTCTAAAACTGTAAAATCGGGTGCTCCAAAGGTTGGGCAACCGCTGATGTCCAGGTAAGGGGACTGATTTAGAAAAGTGTTTAAAGGTC
>CAZHZR010000350.1:0-3246 GCA_964537095.1 uncultured Roseivirgaceae bacterium | reverse complement strand
CCACCTTTAATCAAGGGATCGAAATGATTTTCCCGGCCCGCAATGTACCTGAAAAGTCATCGCAATAACATAAAAAAGAATTACACATTTTTTGTTTATAAACCACCTCTTAATCTCCTCCTTGAATGAAGGAGGAGAGTCTATGGTATGTGTAATTCTTTTTTTAGTTCGTCCGCAATATTTAAGATTTACCGGTGGGCCAACCGGACTATCATCACTTTTGAATGACAGCAGTTTTCTGCTTTTGTGACACGTATTTACTTGGGGATACGCCAAATTCCTTTACAAAACACTTCGCAAAATAGGAATGGCTGCTAAAGCCTACTTCAAATGCGATCTGACTGTTGCTCAATTTGCCCTCCGAAAGCAGGCGAAGGCTTCTTTTTAGACGGATGGATTTAATAAAGTCATTTAAAGTCTTGCCGGTAAGCGCTTTGACCTTTTCATAAAGGATGGTCCTACTCACGCCCATTACCTCAGCAACCGCCCAGGAGTCAATTTCCGGATTCGCAATTTCTTTTTCGACAAACGCTATCAGCTTGTTAATAAACTCTTCATCGTGCTTGTTCATTCCATTCGTTTCAGGCAACGCACCCGGCAGCTCCAGCATTCTTTGCTTGATGTTCTCATGATGCTGTATATAATTTAACAACACCTGTAATAACAAATCTTTACGGACTGGCTTGTTCAAATAGACATCCGCCCCTGCCGCATATCCTGACATCTGGCTTTCTTCGCCGGTTTGACTGGTCAGTAGTATGATAGGGATAAGAGCAATGTCAGCATTATTTCTAACCAATTTACAAAATTCTATCCCATTCACTTCGGGCATCATCACATCGGAAATAATGGCAACCGGTCGCTTTTCAATGGCCAATTGTATTCCTTCATTTCCATTTTCAGCCTCAATTATATCAAATATCTCATTTAAAAGCGTCTTCAGGAACATTCTCTGCTCCGGACTATCATCCACAATCAACACCTTTTTGCCTTTTAACTGCAACAACCTCTCCGTTGGAAATTCTTCCCAAAAGTCCATAACATACCCGTTTCTATCCGCCGATTTTAGTTTATTCTTTTTCGGGGCGGCGGATTGGCCAGGGTTAGCTTTCGGGATTAAGACGGAAAAACGGGTGCCTTTACCCAGCTCGCTCTCCACTTTTATACTCCCCTTGTTCTTTTTGATGAAATCCTGACTAATGGCAAGCCCCAGCCCTGTTCCGCTTTCCCCTGCAGTGCCCTTTCCTACCTCTCTTTTATCTACCTGGAACAAAAATTCGATTTGATCTTCACTCATTCCCTTGCCGTTGTCAGCCACTTCAATTTCAATATCATTTTCATGATCATTCATTGAAATGATCACCTGACCGTTATAATCTGTGAATTTTATACTGTTACTGACTAAATTCCGGATTACAGTATCAATCATATTATAGTCTCCCTGACCATAATATTCATTTTCTGCATTTATAATAATTTGAATATTCTTGTTTGCAGATTGTTGCTCAAACAACAGGGCATTCTTGTTAATTAAGGCGTTCAGATCAATTGTTGTAGGTTCAAATTCTATTTTGCCATATTGTGCCATGGACCATGTGAGCAAATTTAACAGCAGGTCATAAACAGCACCGGAAGACCTGTGAATGCCTTCCATGTACTCCTGGATTTCCTTTTTATCCATCTTCGTGAAGTTGTCCTTCACAAATTCAGAAATCCCGGTCAAAGCAGAAATGGGGTTTTTGAGGTCGTGCGCAAGGATGGAAACAAAATGATCTTTGGTAACATTCAGCTCCCGAAGCTCCTCGACGGTTTTCTCCAGTTCATGATTCTGCGAAATAATCAGGTTTTGCTGATTTAAAATTTTATCCGCTTGTTGCTTAATCTCTGCATTTGATTGCTCAAGCTTTTCATTTTGCGCGAAAACTTCCTCATTACGTTCCAGTAAACCTTTGTTTGCTTCACTTAGCTCGAGCGTTCGCTTTTTTACTTCGGCAGCCAGCACGTCCTTTTGTCTTTTTACTGCAGCAAATTTTTCATAAAAAATAAAAGAAACAACGCCAATAATGGCCGACACCACCAGTGCCCTGAACCACCAGGTTTGCCACCACGGAGGCAAAATCACTATATTCAATTCTTTGGCAGCTTGTATCCAGTTTCCATCCGGTCCTTTATACCTTACCTGAAAGACATAGCTACCTGGTTCTAAATTATAGAAAGTCACTTTCCTTTCTCCTTTTAGGTTCAGCCATTTATTACCAAAGTTCTTTAGCTTATAAGCATATTCTGTTTCCAGTGGCGAGTATAGATTAATGGTAGAAAATCCAAGAGAAAAATATGCCTGAGCATAAGATAGGGTCAGTGTATCGGTAAACTGAAGTGGCTTTGATAAAACCGAAGCCTCATCCTCCGGCAGCTGTAGCTCATTGTAGATATAAAGATCTGTAAAGTAAAAGTCTACCGGTGCAGGCACTGATTTGATGCTGTCGGGATGAAACACATTGAAGCCATTAAAGCCTCCGAAATAAAGTCTGCCGGATTTACTTTTCATGACGGATTTTGCGAAGAAAGAATTCCCCTGGATGCCTTCTGAGACATCATAAACATGCACATAGTTCGTTTCAGGATCAAAAACCACCAGTCCCTCATTCGAACTTAACCACAGCTTACCATGGTCATCCACCACCACTCCTTTGAAGGATACGGGGAGATTTGGGTTGGTATCATAGCGCACAAATGCGCTGTCCTCTTCATTGAAAAGATCCAGACCTCCTGATTCACTGACCACCCAAAGTCTGCCTTTTAAATCTTCTGTGACCATGTGAACCGAATTTCCGCTTATAGTACTCACGCTTTCAGAATGCGAAAAGTGACTCAGCTTTTCCCGATCATACATGAAAAGCCCACTATAGGTGCTAATCCATATCCTGTTTTTAGAATCCCTGAACAAATGGTTTATCCAGGCAGGCTGACTTAAATCAAATGGGAAGACAGAATTGTTTACCTGATTGATGAACGTCTCGCTTTTTACGTCGAACACACTTAAACCGCGTCCAAAAGTACCAATCCAGATAATTGAATCTTCAATTAAAATTGACTTGACGTTGTTATAGATTAATGACTCAGGGTCAGCGGGATCATTTGTATAATTCCTGAAATCCTCTTTACGTGGATCAAACCTGATAACCCCGTTTGTCGAAGCCAACCACAGAATCCCTTCCGAATCTTCCTGAACATCGATGATTACCC
>CAZHZR010000349.1:0-3287 GCA_964537095.1 uncultured Roseivirgaceae bacterium | reverse complement strand
TTCTTCTTAAGGTATTCGGTCATCATATTGTAAAGATGGTAGCGTGTGTTTCCTCCATAAATTCCATGATTTCTGTCGGGATAAAAGAAAGTATCAAAATACTTACCTGCGGCAATTAAACCATCGACAAGTTCTATGCTGTTTTGATAATGAACGTTATCATCGCCGGTGCCATGAATCAAAAAGTAATTGCCTTTGAGCTTGTCTACATGACTCAGAGGCGAATACTGATCATATCCTTCTGGATTCTCACCGGGGGTCTTCAAATATCTTTCAGTATATATGGTGTCATAAAAGCGCCAATTTGAGACGGGAGCAACAGCAATAGCGGTCTTGAAAACATCATTTCCGATAAATAGTGCGAGCGAAGACATATAACCTCCATAGCTCCATCCCCAAATGCCGATGCGGTCCTTATCAATATAAGGCAACGTCGCAAAAAATTTGGCACTTGCTATCTGATCTTCAGTTTCCAGCTGTCCCAATTGCGCATAGGTACTGTGTTTAAAGTCTTTGCCTCTTCCGCCGGTTCCCCGATTATCAACACACGCAACAATGTAACCTTGTTGCGCAAGATACTGGAACCATAATTCCCGCGCTCCGCCCCAATTGTTCATCACTTCCTGCGAACCGGGGCCACCGTACACATACATTAATAGTGGATATTTCTTCGATGCATCAAAATCCAGCGGCTTAATAACATAGGCATTTAATGCTGTTCCCTCTCTATTTTCAATAGAAATAAATTCTTTGTGGCTCCATGAATATTGGTCCATCCTTGCTTCCAACTCTTTGTTTTCCTCGAGCGCTTTTAGTTCCTTCCCGTTAGGAGCTGTATGCAAGCTCACCCTGAGAGGATGCTCGCGGGACGAATGGTATTTTATAAAGTATTTAAGATCTGAACTAAAATTAATCTCATGGATCCCTTCATCTGAGGTCATCTTTGTTTTATTTCTTCCATCGAGGCCGATCGAATAAAGGTGCCTTTCAAGTGGAGAGATTTCCGTAGAAATGAAATATAAGGTTTTGCGTTTTTCATCGACTCCTAAATATTTGTCCACAACCCAATTTCCTTTGGTGAGTTGCCTTACCAGCTTCCCGTCCAGGGTATGGAGGTAAATGTGCTTATATCCATCCTTTTCGCTGGTTCTGATAAAATGTTCGTTATCTTTTAAATAAGTCAGGTCGTCCGTAAAGTTGATGTCTACGTAGGTATCATTCGCTTCGGTTAAAATTACCTCTGTTTTGCCTGTTGCTACGTCTGCATGCAATATCTCCAACTTATTCTGTAGACGGTTCAACCGGATGATAGACAACAAGGAAGCATCTTTGGTCCAGTACACTCTGGGGATGTATATGTCTGCCTCTCCACCCAAGTCCATTCTGGTTTTCTTCTCTTGAGGTATGCTAAAAACTTCAATGGCTACTTTTGAATTTGCCTCTCCTGCTTTCGGGTACTTAAACCGATAATCAACAGGATATAAACCAGTCCAAACTTGCATGTTATATTCTTTCACCCCGCTTTCATCAAAAATATAATACGCGATCTTTTTTGAATCAGGCGACCAAAAAAAGCCTTGTGCAAAGGCAAACTCCTCTTCATACACCCAATCAGCGCTTCCATTGATGATATAGTTCCATTTTCCATCATCCGTTATCGCTCGCTCCTGCATTGTGGCCAAATCGACATAATAAAGGTTATTAGCGCGTGTGAATGCCACTTTTGTTCCGTCTGGTGAAAATGTTGCATAAGATTGCTTTTCACCTTCAGCCAATTTCCGTAGTTGTTTACCCTTTAGATCATATATATAGTAATACGCTTTTGACGATCTCCTATAGATGCTTTCCATTTCTGTTGCCAGGAGTAGCTGACTTTCATCTGCATTAAAATAGTAAGCATTGACCCTGGTCTGCGCCGATTCGAAGGTGAGATTCTTCCCATCCAATACTGTGTCTATAACTTCCCCTGTCCTAATGTTATATTTTAGTATATAGTCTGCTGCATTATCAGACACCAGTGAAGTATAATATTGCCCGTCGGCCATCCAGTTGATGCCATAGACAGACCTCGGCGAGAACATATTGTTTTGATAAATATCTTCAAGGCTGAGCTTTTTCTTTGTTTGGGCAAAAGCGTCACTATAATACCAGGTTTGACACGCTAAAAGCACCAGGATTTGGAGGATAATCTTATACGGCATATGCATCGTAGATTTTTATTCTTAAATATATAGCAAATTACTTAATCAGTTTAAAATAAGTAAACATTGGTGCGTTTTTCCTTGTATAAAGTATATGTACAAACGCATATTTTAATGGAAAAGAAAAGCTTTAAAGACCTAATCAATGCAGATGCACCTGTTCTTGTAGATTTTTTTGCCACCTGGTGCGGACCCTGCCAAACCCTTACGCCCATTGTGGAAGAAGTAGCCATGGAGTTGGGCGATCAGCTAAAAGTGATAAAAGTGGACATTGATAAAAATCAAAAGGCAGCATCTACATATAACATTCGTGGCGTTCCTACGTTGATACTTTTCAAAAACGGCAATATGGTTTGGAGAAAGTCGGGCCTACTGACAAAGCGGGACTTGAAGGCCCAACTCGCAGATCATATTTAGGACGCCGCCGATAAAAGCACCCTCCGGGGATTTTTTAACATTTTTTTTAACAATTATATTACTAAACAAATTATTTTTATGAAGAAGTTTTCAAATTATTTTTTAATGGTGTTTGCTATGTTGGCTGTGGGTTTTATGACCTCTTGTAGCGATGATGATGAGGTGGGAGCTCCGGGAGCACCTGTTATTTCTCTTTCTACCGATGATGGGGAAAATGAAGACAGATTTTCTGGGTATGTAGGAGACTCAATAGCGCTGAATATAAGTGTTTCTGCTCCTGGAGGGTTTAATACCTTACGAGTTTATAGACAAGTCGATGGCGTAAGAGGAAATGCTATTGCAACTTATTCTAAGGTGTCCGGCACATCGCCTACATCGTTTGACACCACCTATGTATACCATATACAGGAAGGTGATGTTGACGATGTCGTATTTTTAGTTTTTGAGGCAGTGGACGAGACAGGTTCTTCTACTTTGGAATATGAGATTAATGCCGAAGACAGACCCACTGTAAAGTATGAAATGAAGTTATTGTACGCCCCTAATTCCAACCTGGCTTCCAAAACCTTTTTTAGTACAAACGACGGAATGACTTATTCTGTAAATGATGTATTAGGAACTGACGAATCTGTGTCACCGAAAATTGATTTTGGATATTTTTATGGAACG
>CAZHZR010000348.1:0-3300 GCA_964537095.1 uncultured Roseivirgaceae bacterium | reverse complement strand
ATATTCGGGTAAAGCCAATCTACAAAGGCTTTCCTATCCGCTTGCACCTAACTTGCTCGTAGCATACCAGGACCGCAGCCCTTGACAACGCACCCATGTAAATCGAAGCCTCACTTTATTTCTTATCAGCAATCATTTTTTTAATCTCCAGCAATTCATCGCGGAGTCTTGCTGCTTCCATAAAATCTAATTCCTTCGCCGCCTTTTCCATCCCTCTCTGTGTTTGATTCAGGAGTTTATTAAGTTGCTCTTTAGTCATATATGCCACTACCGGATCGGCTGCTACAGAACTATCCTCGCTTTCAACATAGTATTGTTTTGTTGATTTCTTCGAGTCAGCCACCTTGGTTTGTCCCATAATGGCATCTTTAGATCTGATAATGGTAGTAGGGGTAATATTATTCTTGAGGTTATATTCAAGTTGAATGCTTCTCCTTCTGTTGGTCTCATCCATGGCAGTCTGCATGGAGCCGGTAATTTTGTCTGCATACATAATCACCCTCCCGCCTTCGTTCCTGGCTGCTCGTCCAATAGTCTGCACCAGCGATCGTTCATTTCTCAGGAAGCCCTCTTTATCGGCATCTAAAATGGCCACCAATGATACCTCAGGCAAGTCCAATCCCTCCCGAAGTAGGTTTACACCCACCAGAACGTCAAATACACCCAATCTAAGCTCTCGCAAAATTTCGACCCTGTCCAGCGTTTTTACTTCGGAATGGATATACCTACATTTTACATCCGCCCTTTCCAAAAACTTGGTCAGTTCCTCGGCCATCCGCTTCGTCAGCGTGGTGATCAATACACGCTCATCCTTTTTTACCCTGATGTCAATTTCCTCAAGAAGATCATCAATTTGATTTAGACTTGGCCGTACTTCAATAATTGGATCAAGCAGCCCCGTAGGCCGAATCAATTGTTCTACAACAACCCCTTCGGTTTTTCTCAATTCGTAATCACCCGGAGTGGCACTTACAAATATCACCTGGTTGATCATAGACTCAAACTCGTTAAATGTCAAGGGCCGGTTATCCAGGGCAGAGGGCAACCGAAAGCCATAATCTACAAGATTTACCTTTCTGGATCTGTCGCCGCCCCACATTGCTCTAACCTGTGGCACCGTAACGTGGCTTTCGTCGATTACCATCAGATAATCATCTGGGAAGTAGTCCAAAAGACAAAAAGGCCTCGCCCCGGGTTGTCTTCTGTCAAAATACCTGGAGTAATTCTCAACGCCTGAACAATAACCAAGCTCCCTGATCATTTCCAGGTCAAACTCAGTCCTTTCCTTGATACGCGCAGCTTCTAAATACCGCTTCTCGCTTTCAAATAGCTGAATCTGATCCACAAGATCATTCTGGATCTCATATACCGCCTGGTGCAATACATCCTTTCCCGTGACAAAAAGATTAGCCGGAAAAATAGAAATAATCTTGTCTTCACCAATTTTTCTGCCGCTGGCTGGATCAATTCTATGTATGTTCTCAATCTCGTCGCCCCAAAAGAAGATCCTATACGCAAAATCAGCATAAGCCACAAATATATCCACTGTATCGCCCTTTACTCTGAAATTTCCGTGCTTAAATTCAGCTTCAGTCCGGCTGTAAAGAATGTCTACCAAGGCAAATAAAAGCTGGTTGCGAGGCATGCGGTCGCCGAGTTGTAGCTTTATTACGTTTTTCCCAAATTCGTCGGGATTCCCGATACCGTAAATGCAGGAAACAGAAGCCACCACTATTACATCCCGCCGGCCCGTTAATAATGCTGAAGTGGCACTTAATCTAAGCTTTTCAATTTCTTCATTGATGGACAGATCTTTTTCGATGTAAAGGTTGGAGTTTGGAATAAAGGCCTCGGGCTGGTAGTAATCGTAATAGGAGATAAAATATTCTACTGCGTTATCAGGAAAAAACTGCTTGAATTCTCCATACAATTGCGCTGCCAGCGTTTTATTGTGGCTCAGGACGAGCGTAGGTTTCTCCACCTCCTTAATCACATTGGCTATGGTAAAAGTCTTCCCTGAGCCGGTTACGCCTAACAACGTTTGAGTCGGTTCTCCAGCCCCGATACCCTGAACCAGTTGTTTTATAGCTTTAGGCTGATCTCCCGTAGGCTGATATTGTGAAGTTATTTTAAAATCCATGGAGAACTGATTTAGCAACTATTCTTGAACATCATGAAACTAAGGATATTAGACGTATCAATCCTATAAATTTAGGAAAAAAGTACTTATCCTAAAATCATTTCTCTAAATGAATAGCATCGCCGCCCGTTCCATTTTTGAAGTAGTGATTGAGAAATAAAGGGGTGCGATATGAACCCTCATTCAATGCCTGGATCAGGAATTCCAGATTTCCCAAGCCTTTTCTGCTTGAAGTTCCAGCATTTCAAGTCCGTTTTTGATGTTGGCGCCCTTCGCTTTTCCTTTTTTCAGGAAGAGCGTTTCAGCTGGGTTGTAGACGAGATCATAAAGATAATGTTGATCCGTAATCATTTCATATGGCAAATCAGGAGCGGCGTTCACATTCGGGCTTGTTCCTAACGGAGTGGTATTAATGATCAAGCGGTGTTCGCGCACAATTTCCGGACGGGCTGCTAGTTGCAAATAATCATAGGTACGTTCACTGGCTGTCCTTGATACATATTTATAATCTATCCCTAAACTATTTAAGGCCGCAACCACCGCCTTTGAAGCCCCGCCAGTTCCTAAAACAAGCGCCTTGTAATCCGATAAAGGTTTGTGAATCCAATTTTCTAACGAAACTTTAAAGCCGGTATAATCCGTATTGAAGCCAATTTTTTTGCCAGCAGCTTCAATTTTAATAGTATTAACAGCTCCTATTTCCTCAGCAACAGGGTCTATTGCATCAAGAAAGGAGATTACCTCTAATTTATAGGGAATGGTCACATTTAGTCCGCCCAGAGCAGGATGCTTTGTGAATACATTGGGCAATTCGTCTATTGTTGCTAATTCAAAAAGCAGGTAATCGGTGTCAGCAATATTCTCTTTTAGAAATTTCTCCCTAAAGTACCTTTGAGAAAATGAATGATGCAGCGTTTTACCGATCAGGCCATACAACTTGGTCATTACTCCGTAGCTTTAGAAGAAGCATTGGCATACATGCTTCCTACTTTTTCAATGACAATAATTAATACGATACCCACCATTGCAAACAAGATGGCATGTAAAATTAAGGGATCGGCTCCGGTAACTTCCATATACGCGGTAGGAGATATATTTTTCTCTGTTACAGGCACTTGCAGACCCTCACTGTTGATCCTATAAGAAGTAGCTACTTTCCA
>CAZHZR010000347.1:0-3313 GCA_964537095.1 uncultured Roseivirgaceae bacterium | reverse complement strand
TTTGATTCCAGCCAGGAGATGATATCAAAATACATGAAAGGCCGCTTTTCGTAAGGATTGTCCTCAAGGGGTATCAGTTGTGCCCTTAGATTTTCAAATTGTTTGATCAGCGCCTCCTGGGTAATGCCCGTGCCCAGCTTTTTCAGGAAGCTCAAGATATAGCGTTGAAACGTATGCATATCGCCTTTTTTCAAAAGAAATCGATAAGTAGATCTGATGTAATAATCGATCACGTCCACATTCCCCAATTCGTAGTGGCAAATTAAGTTCAGAATTCTTGCAAAACTATGCACATCTTCCCTTAGTGTTCCTTCGTTCTCGTTGATAATCTTGTTCAGGCTTTGAATGGCTTCATTAAAATTGTCATTGCCAAAATATAGAGATGCGGTTTTATAATACAGGATGATCCTCGAGTGATTGTCAAGCTGGTTGGCAAACAGTTCCAATCCCGGTTTAATCCTATTCATCAATGCCACGCCCTGCTCAAAATCACCGAGCATAAAATATCTGTTAAACTGGTGCACATAGGTGTATTTTAGCAGTTTAAGGCGGATGTTTTCATTTAAAGAAATGCCGGGGATGAATCTTACTGCTTTTAGCTTTTTATTACTTTCCGTAAATTCATAGTACTTGAAGAGTTTGTATTGGGCAATCATCAAGTTATTGATGCTATTGATATAGGTCTCTAACCGGGAGGGAATCATCGCCTGGTGGTCGTCAAAAATCTCAACCCATTTCTTTGCATAATGGTAGCCCTTGTCAAAGTTTTGGATCATAAAGAAATACCCCACCAATAGTTGATAAAGATTGATCTTCTCGTTAAGGGAGAGCGCTTCTTCTTCGTAGGAGGGGATACTTGCGTTAAATAAGTCTACCACCTTGTTGTAATCAGACTTGTTTCTGATGAAACCCATCCTTTTGTACAGTGAATTGAGTTTCACAGAAAGATTGGTGAACGTATTGATATTATTGATCCTTGTGTTTACATCCTGCACGTCCTCAATAATGCCGTTTACCCGCTTTTCGTTGTCCTTGCCTACCGTTTGTGACAATACCCGCTTCTCCCATTTCAGGATTTCCAACAGCAGCTCCAGGTTGTCTATTTTAGAGGCCATTTTTTTTGCTTTTTGCAGCATTTGGGCGCATTGCTCATACAAACTTTTATTCAGGAGCAATTGCGCAAAATCGATAAGCTCACGAATCTGGATTTCTATAACCGCTGTTTGATGGTACAAGCGCATACTTTGGAGGATCTTATTGTACAAGTGCGCCTTCATGTTTGAGAGCTGAGAGGGTTTTAAAGTCTTCTCTCTGGCGAGGATCTTATCTTCATCGAACTCTGCCTGTTGTTCTATTAATTCAAACAGCCTGGTATACTTTTTGGGCGTATTGCCCCCGATGCTATCTACATATAATTTAAAATAGCGTTTTTCGCTCCTGCTCAACG
The DNA here is from genome assembly GCA_964537095.1 of uncultured Roseivirgaceae bacterium. Lineage (GTDB taxonomy): Bacteria > Bacteroidota > Bacteroidia > Cytophagales > Cyclobacteriaceae > CAMPJM01. Next base: position 1,866 of record CAZHZR010000347.1, on the reverse strand, counting down.
ATTTGATAAGTTGAAAAAGCCCGTCTGATTTTGCCTTTGACATCGTAGAGTAAAATTAATAAAACATGCCTCATCTGGAGATTAAAGCAGTATATGCGCGATGCTACATGAGGTTTGAAATTGTAAATATACTTCATTTAGGTAAATAAAGCGCGTATATTCATGATAACTTTGAGTATAATGATTAGGGTGATGGGCCGTTGGGTAGATCTGTTTACTGAATTGGTCTTGCTAATATACAAAGTGAGAAGCATTTAAATATAGAATAATGAATAATAGGGTTTTTATTTTTGATACTACGTTAAGAGATGGGGAGCAAGTCCCTGGGTGTACACTTAATACGAAGGAGAAAGTAGAGATTGCAATAGCTTTGGAGAATCTAGGTGTAGACGTAATCGAGGCAGGTTTTCCAATTTCAAGCCCTGGAGATTTTAAGTCGGTCGTTGAAATTAGCAAAGCCGTAAAAGATGTTTCTGTATGTGCTTTGTCCCGCGCTGTCGAAAAGGACATCGTGACAGCTGCAGAGGCTTTGAAATATGCAAAGTTTCCAAGAATCCATACCGGAATCGGAACGTCTGACCAGCATATTTTCACAAAAATAAGAAGCACAAGAGAGGAAATCATTGAAAGGGGAGTGGCTGCAGTAAAACTTGCTAAAAAATATGTGGACGATGTGGAATTCTACGCAGAAGATGCGGGACGAACTGACAATGCATATTTGGCCAAAGTCATTGAAGCGGTAATTGCGGCCGGAGCGACAGTGGTTAATATACCTGACACTACAGGCTTTTGCCTTCCTGACGAATATGGTCAAAAAATCAAATACCTCATTGATCATGTAAAAGGCATTGAAAATGTAGTGATTTCTACGCACTGCCATAATGACCTGGGTTTATCCACTGCCAATGCACTAGAGGCAATCAGAAACGGCGCCAGGCAGATAGAATGTACTATTAACGGTGTTGGCGAACGCGCAGGCAATACTGCTCTTGAGGAAGTGGTGATGATCTTAAGGAAGCACAAGCGATTAAATTTTGACACCAATATCAAAACACAGCATCTTTATCCAATGAGCCGAATGGTTTCTGAAATGATGAAAATGCCGGTACAGCCAAATAAAGCTATTGTTGGTAGCAACGCCTTCAGTCATTCTTCCGGAATTCACCAGGATGGTGTCATCAAAAACCGTGAAAACTATGAGATTATAGATCCGGCAGAAGTGGGTGTAGATGAATCTACCATTGTGCTGACAGCAAGAAGCGGCAGAGCTGCGCTGAACTTCAGGGTCAAAAAATTAGGAGTTGATATATCAAAAGATGAACTTGAAGAAATTTACGAGCTGTTTTTAGAGCTTGCAGATACTGTGGTGGTAGTTGATGATAATCTGTTAAAGGAATTGCTGGTTAAATATCAAAGCACTGCAAAAGTAAATCTTTAGAAAAATATATATGTTTTCAAACTCCTTATCTTTCCAAAGTATCTCCCCTGCAAATGAGTCGATCTTCGAGTTGCACAGGGAATCCCCATCTGCAGTTATTGGAAGATTTGAAAACCGCGCGGTCCGTTATTGCTTATAATATAACAGCTTTTAAAAATTTAACCATTTTTTATGATGTATTATAATAATAAGACGACCGTTTTTTTAGATGGAAAGTTTCTACTGGCTTCGGAAGCTAAAACAGATCTCTATGCGCAGACGCTGCACTATGGTTGTGGCGTTTTTGAGGGTTTAAGAGCCTATCATGCTGAAAAAGGAGGAACTATCTTTAAAGCAAAAGAACATTTCGAAAGATTTATAAATTCTTCTGCCAAACTTCATCTAAAGGTGAAATATACAGCCGAAGAGTTAACAGCCATTGCATATCA
>CAZHZR010000346.1:0-3355 GCA_964537095.1 uncultured Roseivirgaceae bacterium | reverse complement strand
TTTTCAATAACATTAGACCATGCGTTTAAATGCGATTGCACTTTAAAAGTATTGTACTTCTAATTTCAAACCAAAACTTCTTATTATATTGGACAGGTAAATTCAATTCGTCCCATGAAAATAAAAATAGGCTTTCCTCCTCTCGCGTTTGTGTTGACATTTCTTAGTTTGGGATTTATCGGCAGTCCCGAGTCGTTCGCACAAAATTCCAGGTTGACTTCAACGCTGAAAAAAGACATTTCAAATATTGAAGAAAAAGTAATCACCTGGCGAAGGGACTTTCACCAGCATCCCGAATTGGGCAATAGTGAATTTCGTACTGCCGGTATTATTTCCAAACATCTCGAGGAATTAGGGATGGAAGTGCAAACCGAAGTCGCGAAAACAGGCGTAGTCGGAATATTGAAAGGTGGTAAACCGGGACCGGTAGTTGCGCTAAGGGCTGATATGGATGGCCTGCCAATTGTAGAGCGTACCGACGTGCCATTCGCGTCCAGGGAAAAAGCGATGTACAATGGTGCGGAAGTAGGTGTAATGCATGCTTGCGGGCACGATACGCATGTGGCTATTTTGATGGGTGTGGCAGAAATACTGGCAAAAAACAAAAAAGACCTGCCGGGAACGGTTAAATTCATCTTCCAACCCGCTGAAGAAGGACCACCTGCCGGAGAAGAAGGTGGTGCGGAACTGATGGTAAAAGAAGGCGTGCTGGAAAATCCAAAGCCGGATGTAATTTTTGGATTACACATTGACGCACAAACAGAAGTGGGAAAAGTAACCTACAGGCCTGGCGGGACCATGGCCAGTGTAAATGATTTGAAGATCATTGTTAAAGGAAGACAAGCACACGGCGCAGCGCCCTGGGATGCTATAGACCCCATTGTAGTCTCAGCCCAAATCATCAATAATCTACAAACTATTATTAGCCGCAATTTGAACCTAACAAAAAATGCGGGTGTGGTGACAATAGGTTCTATTCATGGGGGTAATAGATCGAACATTATTCCTGAGCAGGTTGAAATGCTTGGAACGGTAAGAGCATTAACACCTGATGACGAAAAAATGCTCGTAGAACGTGTGAAGCAAGTGGTCACAAAGACCGCTGAGGCGGCTGGTGCCACTGCAGAAATACTGATACCCTACTCTGCACGCTACCCTGTTACGTATAACGACCCCGGGCTGACTTCTAAAATGCTACCTTCTTTAGAAAAAGCAGCGGGGAAAGAAAATGTGGTCCTTGCTCCGGCAGAGACAGGCGCTGAGGATTTTTCGTTTTACCAGCAGGAAGTTCCAGGATTATTTTTCTTTCTGGGGGGAATGCCAAAGGGAGGAAATCCAAAAACCGCGCCATCGCACCATACTCCGGACTTTTTTGTTGATGAGAGCGGCTTGCTCTTGGGTGTTGAAGCAATGATCGCACTTACATTGGACTATATGCAAATGCCTAAATAATTGATCCTTTTAATAATCTTAAGGTTGCTATATGCGGTAAACAGGCGTAAGAGATCCGCTTAAATAGCTATTTTTTACATAAACTTTTCCTACAAAAAACAAATAAGTGATCCGACAGTTTCTTTTTTTACAATCCTTCTGATTTTTATTCAAAATTTTTGGTCAACAGACGGATTTGTGGTTTTAGTGGTCAATACAAATTCATGTAATGATGGTATTGTATTTTTTTAAAGTTTGACATCCATTTAAAGGATCTTTGTCTAAATCTCTGGAGCTCATGGAAACATTAAATAAATTAGGTCTGGATCACGATCTGATCTTGCACCAATTCTGCCACCACTACTCGACGCAGATAGCCCCGAGCTTAGAGGATTTGGAAAAATATTTTTCCGCAAAATTCTCTATTGAATCCACGCCCTGTATTCAAAAAAGCTATCCCACAGTTTATAGTCAGATAATCGTCAGGCCGCGGTTCGAAAGCAGTACACAAAAAGTAGAAGTAACGATATTTCCAAATCCTGAAAAAGAGGTTGTCGAGATCCAGATAAAAAAAGTTAATAAAGACTACGATCTGGCACATAACGAAAAAGTGCCCCTTTCCGACTGGGGATCGCCAGGTTTCAACAACCTGATATTGAATGAGCTGTATCTGGCTTTTTTCAAAAAGTCTAACCTTCCGATTTCAGCTGAGCATGAAAAAACGATGTAGCTTTGCACCGCACTTGAAAAGATTGGTGTGCATCAACATACATTAGTGAGCACATCCTAATTATCAGTAGTAATATGGAAGAAGTAAAAGCTGTAATATTTGATTGCGACGGCGTGTTGGTTGACAGTGAAATAATTGCCGCACGAACCGCTGTGAGTATGCTCAAGCCCTATGGTTTCGAGATGGATGTTCAAGAGTACTCGAAAGCCTTTGCCGGCAAGGTAGAAGAAGATACACTACGCATTATAAAAAATGAACACCACATTGACCTGCCTGATGATTTTCCATCCCAACTAAAGTTAAAAATAGAATATGCTGTGGATCATGATCTGGAACCAATAAAAGGGGCCATTGATGTGATTTCAAGGATTCAGCAACCAAAGGCTGTGGTTTCCAATAGCCGCCTGGTCAGGGTAATTCACTCACTGAAGCAGGCATCCCTGGAGGATTATTTTGGCGAAAACCTGTTTGCTGCAGAAATGGTCGAGAAGCCAAAGCCGGACCCTGCGGTATACCTTCTTGCGGCCAGCAAACTTCAGGTCGATCCAAAAAACTGCCTTGTGATAGAAGACAGCATCAGTGGAGCCACTGCGGCTGTAAAAGCGGGCATGTGCGTGATCGGTTTTTTAGGAGGAAGTCACATTCACAAAGGTCATGCGGACGAGCTTCAAAAAGTTGGTGTTTTCACTACAGTAAGGGACATGAAAGATCTTAGTACAAAACTTCAGCAACTTCTCGCCGGTTATAATTAGAGGTATTACCAGAATTCCGGGACGAATTGTTAGGGCCATCTAATCTCTTTATAGTATTATTTTCCAGGGCACCTGCGTGTGGAAATTTCTCTGCTCCGATTCAAGCGCTGCTAGTCAGTCTTCACTATAAAGAATAAACCAGGAAATTACACCTAAGGTGTCATCAGAATTATCCACCATTGAAGTAGCTGTGGATCTTGATTTACTTTTAGTTCCGAGATACATATTCGACCCGTCCCAATCATTGTTCGCTATTAAGTCATATGGCTAGGATTGCCAACACGGGGACATGTAGCGCGCTTTAATCTTAAATACCAGCTCCATATATCAATTTCCTGTAATAGAAACACAATAATTTCCTAAAATCTTACAAGGGTGATAATTGACATCACATCTTCACTGCGATGATGCTGCATATAGCTTAATATTGTATATGTTCTAT
>CAZHZR010000345.1:0-3356 GCA_964537095.1 uncultured Roseivirgaceae bacterium | reverse complement strand
GAAGCACAGAGTGGTTAAGTAAAATAAAAATTCTACTTTTGTTGTTGATAGAACGACTGGTTGCATCTGCAGAAAACCAAATAAATAGGAAAACCCGCAGGACGAAAAACATAAGATAGCATTGAAAAACGAATTATGGAAAAGAATAAAATACTCATTACCTGTGCCTTACGAATTAGTCCTATACTTGCTGAGGAAGTAAAGGCGCTGGGATATGAAGTAAAATCTGTCGATAGGATGAGTGTGGAAACGGAAGGCACTTTAAAAGACACCATGCGTCTGAACATGCATCTCCGGAGCGGCAACCGCGTGCTATATTTTATCAAGCAATTCAGGGCAAACCATCCTGATAAACTCTACGATGCTGTTAAACAAATTCCCTGGGAAAAATGGATTTCTCCAAATGGTTACGTTAGCGTAAACTCATTTGTGCAAAACGACTATATCAATGACACCAGGTTCCCGAACTTAAAGACTAAAGATGCCATTGTGGATCGCATTTATGAGCGGAAAGGCAGAAGACCAGACTCCGGCCCGGACCGGAATGGCACAGTCATTTACCTTCACTGGAAGCTGGATATTTGTCAGCTTTATTTCGACACTTCTGGCGAAACTATCTCAAAGCACGGCTACCGCAAAATTCCTATGAAGGCTCCAATGATTGAATCTTTGGCAGCGGCAACCATTTTGAGTTCAAACTGGAAGCCGGATGCCCATTTCGTAAATCCCATGTGTGGTAGTGGAACTTTGGCCATTGAAGCCGCGCTGATGAAGATCAATAAAGCGCCGGGTCAATACAGGGAGCAATTCGGATTTATGTTTCTGCCGGGCTATGATCAGAAAGAATGGGAGGAGGTAAAAGACGAGGCTACGAAGCAACTACTAACTCCTACGGATGCGAAAATTATCGCGACAGATATAAGCCGGGAAACCATTTCGGCAGCAAGAAAAAACGCTGAACTGGCCGGCGTGGACCACCTGATAGACTTTGAAGTCTGTGACTTTGCTGATACTCCCATTCCTGAAGGAAAAGGCGTGGTATTTCTCAACCCCGAGTACGGAGAAAGACTCGGGGAAGAAGATGCCCTGGAAGACACCTACAGTAGGATTGGCGATTTTTTCAAGCAAAAATGTAAAGGATACACAGGGTATATATTCACCGGAAATCTCAATCTCGCGAAAAAAGTGGGCTTGAAAGCCAGGCGCAGAATAGAGTTTTTTAATGGAAAATTTGACAGCAGATTACTTGAGTATGAACTTTATCAAGGTTCAAAAAAAGAATAGCAAATTGTTTGGTAACTAGCCATATCAATTGTCTCGTTAAATTATATGGAACTGAAGGCAGGACCTGCAAAACGTAAGAAAAGAAAACCTGCTAAGAACCACCTATGGGTAAGCAATATCAGAAGCCTTTTTAATGCTTTCTATCATTCTTTTCCCATACAACTCCTGGTAAACCACATCAAGGCTAACCAGGTTTTGCTACTCTGTTGGGTGCTGTTGTTTGCCATTGTCACTGAAAACTTTGGCAAAGTTTTCGGCATTCCCTATCTGTTTCTTGATCCGGAATATATGCAGGAGGTTAGCTTCTGGAGTTTCTTCATTATTGGAATATCACTGGGAGGTTTTATTACAGCATTTCACATCACTTCCTATATCATTGATGGCCCCAAGTTCAGTTTTTTAGGAATTCTGCCACGTCCATTTACAAAGTTTTCCATCAACAATGCCGTGGTGCCGGTCCTCTTTTTTACGGTGTACGTGGTTGCCCTGATTCGGTTCCAGGTTAACGATGAATCTAACTCCATCAGCAGTATTTTAGTGAATATCTCCGGACTGTTTGTAGGCTGCCTGGTTATGTTTCTTATCCTATATGGCTATTTCAGTGCTACCAATAAAGATATTTTCAGATTTGTAGTTTCAAATGTTGACAAGCGACTTAGAAAGGCGAGACTGGCAAGAGGCAGGTTAATGCATAGGTATAAAAATGCCAGGAAAGATGCCATAAGGGTGGACAACTATGTAGATGTTTCCTTGCGCATACAGCCCGCTATAGCCCGTCCTTCCTACCTTAATAAAGCTTCTATTTTAAAGGTATTTGATCAAAATCACCTCAATTCAGTGATTATCGAATCTCTTGTTTTTGTAGCATTGCTCTTGCTGGGCGTTTTCAGGGATGTTCCTGCTGTTCAAATCCCTGCCGCCGCCAGTGTACTCCTGCTGTTCACGATGTTTATCATGTTTGCGGGCGCTATTTCATTTTGGTTTAGAAGTTGGGCAGCTTCCAGCGTGATCATCCTTTTGCTGGTATTTAACATGCTGGTTGAAAAAGAGCTGGTGACAAAAATTTACAAAGCGTACGGCCTCGATTACGACAAAGAAGCGGTGGACTACTCTCTGTCATCTATCGCCTCCATAAACAGCCTGGGAAATTATGAAAAGGACAAACAGGCCACATTGGCGATTTTAGAAAATTGGAAGGAAAAACAGGCTGGGGTTCTTAAACCTAAAATGGTTTTTATCTGTGCAAGTGGAGGCGGACAAAGATCCTCATTATGGACTTTAAAAGCGCTGCAGGCGGCGGACAGCATTACAGGGGGGAAACTGATGCAGAACACCTTCCTCATGACGGGTGCCTCAGGAGGCATCATTGGGTCAAGCTATTACAGGGAACTTTACCTCAGAAAGCAATTGGGAGAAAGTATCCAGCCTAATGACCCTCAATACCTCCAAAACATCGGTAAGGATATACTGAACCCGCTCATTTTCTCGCTGGTGGTCAATGATATTTTTATTCGCTATCAAAGCTTTGAGTACAATAGCAAGCGATATTTAAAAGACCGGGGCTATGCATTTGAACAACAATTGAATCAAAATACCGGCGGTTTTCTGGATAAAGCCATCAAAGACTATGCTTATGCTGAGAAAGAGAGCATCATTCCGATGCTGATCATGGCACCGGTAATTGTCAATGATGGACGCAAATTATACATATCTCCCCAGCACGTTTCCTACTTAAATTTGCCCAATACCTCCACCGACAATTATCTGGATAACAAAATTAAAGGCATGGATTTTGGCTATTTGTTTGAGGAACATGGCGCACAAGACCTGCATTTCCTAACAGCCTTAAGGATGAGCGCCACTTTTCCCTATATTACACCAAACATCACCCTGCCTTCCAATCCCTCCATTGAGATCATGGATGCAGGTCTTTCTGATAACTTCGGAATTACGGATGCTTTGAATTTTCTCTCCGTGTTCAGAGATTGGATCCATGAGAACACTTCTGGCGTTGTTATTTTATCTATCAGAGACTCTGAAAAAAATCCTCACATCGAAAAAAGAAGCGCGCC
>CAZHZR010000344.1:0-3362 GCA_964537095.1 uncultured Roseivirgaceae bacterium | reverse complement strand
CTGTAGTAAACGCTAAAGCCTAAGGATGGATTTAACAATAGAAAACGTAATTTTAGTTGGCTCTTTATTACTATTGATAAGCATTATTGCCGGTAAAACCTCTTACCGTTTTGGTGTCCCCACACTGATTTTGTTTCTTGCCATTGGCATGTTGGCGGGTTCAGAAGGAATCGGTAAAATAAATTTCAACGACCCCAAGATGGCTCAGTTTATAGGGATCGTGGCACTTAATTTCATTCTGTTTTCTGGTGGTCTTGATACCCAATGGTCTGCCATTAAGCCTATTCTACGGCAAGGGATCGCGCTTTCCACAGTGGGGGTTTTACTTACCGCATTAATTTTAGGAACTTTTGTTTGGCTTACAACAGATTTTACGATCTATGAAGCACTGCTTCTGGGTTCTATTGTATCCTCTACCGATGCAGCTGCGGTTTTTTCAATCCTCAGGTCTAAAAGTCTTGCGCTCAAAAGCAATTTGCGGCCAACGCTTGAGCTTGAAAGCGGTAGTAACGATCCGATGGCCTATGTGCTGACTATTCTTTTTCTGGGTTTGGTCGTAAACCAGGATCAAAGTATCATTTCCATGGTTCCCATATTCTTCAAACAAATGATTATAGGCGGCATTGGAGGTTTTGTGTTTGGGAAAGTCAGCAAAATCGTGATCAATCGAATAGAGTTAGATTTTGAAGGGCTGTACCCGGTGTTGGTGATTGCAATGATGTTTATCACATTTTCGGCCACTGACTTTGTTGGAGGAAACGGCTTCCTTGCTGTTTATTTGTGTGCTGTTTACTTAGGGAATCAGGATCTTATCCACAAAAAAAGTATTCTGCGGATGTTTGACGGGCTTGCCTGGCTGATGCAGATCGTATTATTCCTTACTCTGGGTTTATTGGTTTATCCCTCCCAAATTCTGGAAGTAACAGGAATTGGCATGCTCATTTCCGCTTTTTTAATATTGGTTGCCAGGCCTGCGAGCGTCTTTTTGAGTTTGGCAGCTTTCAAAATGAAATTGCGAAGAAGGTTGTACATCTCTTGGGTGGGGCTCCGTGGAGCGGTGCCCATTGTATTCGCAACCTATCCTCTACTGGCGGGTGTAGAAAAAGCGAATATGATTTTCAACATCGTTTTCTTTATTTCATTAACTTCAGTCTTAATTCAGGGTACAACACTTTCCGTTGTTGCAAAGTGGTTGCATGTGGCCCTACCAATGAAAGTAAAGCCCAAGGCGCCCATAGATGCGCTTTTGTCAGACTCCGAAAAAACGGCAATGGCTGAAATTCAGATTCCGGAAAGTAGTTTTGCAGTTGATAAAAAAATTGTATCGCTGGAATTTCCCCGGTCGGCCATTATTGCGATGATCAAGCGGGATGAGGCATACATTACCCCAAATGGTTCTACTGTAATTGAGGCAGGCGATGTGCTGATTGTTCTTTCAGATAAGCAGGACGGCATCCGCCAGGTTTACGAAAGCCTCCAACTGGAGTATCAGGAAACAGAAGTCATATAATTTTATTCAGCCAACAGGTGAGTATGGGAGAGGTATTCCACCTCTCCACTCAGTATTACAAGCCTTTTAATGCTATTCCCAGTTCATCAAGCTGCCCCTGTGCAATGGTAGAAGGTGAATCGATCATCACGTCCCGGCCAGAGTTGTTCTTCGGGAAAGCTATAAAATCTCTGATAGAGTCCACCCCGCCAAAAAGAGCACATAACCTGTCGAACCCAAAAGCAATGCCGCCATGTGGAGGTGCTCCATATTCAAAAGCTTCCATCAAAAATCCGAACTGCTTTTTGGCTTCTTCTTCCGTAAATCCCAGGTGTTTGAACATCATTTGTTGTGTCGCACGATCATGTATACGAATAGAGCCACCACCTACTTCCACCCCATTGATTGCCAGATCATAGGCATTGGCTTTCACAGCACCCGGGTTGGTGTCGAGCAGCGCAATATCTTCCGTTTTTGGAGATGTAAATGGATGGTGCATGGCATGGAATCTTTGCATCTCTTCATCCCATTCCAGCAGTGGAAAATCCAAAACCCACAGCGGAGCAAAAGTATTTCTATCTCTCAATCCTAAATCACTTCCCAGCTTCAATCGCAATTCAGATAGAGCTTTTCGGGTAGGATCTACATCACCGGAAAGGATCAACATCAAATCGCCGGGTTGTGCACCCATCTTTGCAGCCCAGGTTTTCAGGGTTTCCTGATCATAGAATTTGTCTACAGATGATTTGAAAGATCCGTCTTCATTGCATTTTACATTTACCAGCCCTTTTGCGCCAATTTGAGGCCGTTTTACAAATTCCGTCAATGCGTCTACCTGCTTTCTGGTATATTCTGCACAACCTCTGGCACAAATTCCAACTACCAGTGCTGCACTGTCAAAAACATTGAAATCCCTGCCGCTGGTAAGGTCCGCTTCTTCTTTGTCTTGAGATTTTAATTCATGAAATTCCATCCCAAAACGAATATCTGGTTTGTCAGAGCCATATTTTCTCATGGCATCAGCATACTGCATCCGCGGGAAATCGGCCAAAGTAACATCTTTTACAGTTTTGAAAAGGTGTTTTACGAGTGCTTCAAAAGTATTTAAAATGTCTTCCTGCGTAATAAAAGACATTTCGCAATCTATTTGAGTAAATTCAGGCTGTCTGTCTGCCCTCAGGTCCTCATCCCTGAAACATTTTACGATTTGAAAATACCTGTCAAAACCCGATACCATCAATAACTGCTTGAAGGTCTGCGGCGACTGCGGCAAAGCATAAAACTCACCTTTGTTAACCCTGCTTGGAACCACAAAATCTCTGGCACCTTCTGGCGTACTTTTTATCAAAACAGGCGTTTCTACTTCTATGAATGCCTGGCCGTCTAAAAACTTCCTGGTTTCCTGCATCATTTTATGCCGCAGCTCCAGGTTTTTTCTTACCGGGTTTCTTCTTAAGTCAAGGTACCTGTATTTCATCCTCAGGTCTTCCCCGCCGTCGGTTTCATCTTCTATAATAAACGGCGGCACCTTGGCTTCATTAAGAATCTCTATTTCGTCAACATTTATTTCAATATCTCCTGTCGGAAGCTTATCATTTTTTGAATATCGTTCTGAAACTGTTCCTGAAGCTTTCACTACAAATTCTCTCCCCACCCTTCTGGCAATTTCCATCACTTCCGGTGTGGTTTTTCCCTCTTCGAATATAAGCTGTGTCAGTCCGTACCTATCCCGCAAGTCTATCCATATTACCCCACCTTTGTCCCGGGATCTCTGAACCCATCCGGCCAAAACCACTTTTTCATTTACATGTTCAAGACGCAATTCCCCACAGTGATGACTTCTAAGCATATTTTTTAAAAATTTGTTAACGAA
>CAZHZR010000343.1:0-3366 GCA_964537095.1 uncultured Roseivirgaceae bacterium | reverse complement strand
GAACATTCGCAGGAGATAGCGCAGGGTTTGGACAGCTCCTCCAAAATACCTGTAAAAGTAGTATTTAAACCTGTGGTGAAAACAGCAGAGGAGATTTACGCTTTATTTCGCGAATCTAATGTTACAGAAAATTGTGTGGGGGTAATAGCCTGGATGCATACATTTTCTCCAGCAAAAATGTGGATCAGAGGTTTGAAGATCAATCAAAAGCCGCTTTTGCATTTGCATACCCAATATAACAGGGACATTCCATGGAGTTCAATTGACATGGATTTCATGAACTTGAATCAAAGTGCGCATGGTGACAGGGAATTTGGATTTATGGTTTCGAGAATGCGCATCGAAAGAAAAGTGGTTGTTGGACATTGGAAAGATGAAGCCGTGTTAGACCAGATTAACATGTGGAGCAGATCAGCGTGTGGTTGGAATGATTGGCAGGGAGGTAAATTTGCCCGCTTCGGAGACAACATGCGTAACGTAGCTGTAACCGAAGGAGATAAAGTAGAAGCAGAATTAAAATTCGGCTTCTCGGTAAATACTTACGGAATCGGTGATTTGGTGGCTGTAATCAATCAAGTTGGTGAAAATGAGGTTAATACCCTCATACAGGAATATAATGATAGTTATAATCTGGTTGAAGCGCTCAGAAAAGGGGGGAGCAAATATGATTCTCTTGTAGAGGCTGCAAAAATCGAGATCGGGCTAAGGAACTTTCTGCAGGACGGGAATTTCAAAGGTTTCTCAGATACTTTTGAAGACTTGCATGGCATGAGCCAGTTGCCTGGCATTGCCGCGCAGCGATTGATGGCGGAGGGCTATGGTTTTGCAGGAGAGGGAGATTGGAAAACAGCCGCTCTTGTGCGCGCCATGAAAGTAATGGGAAGTGGTTTACCTGGCGGAAATGCATTTATGGAAGACTACACCTACCATTTCGATCCAAATAATTCTTTGGTTTTGGGCTCTCACATGTTAGAAATTGATGCCTCTCTGGCAAGCGGTAAACCTTCATGCGAGGTACATCCGCTCGGTATCGGTGGTAAAGCAGACCCGGTGCGTTTGGTATTCAATGTAGCCGGTGGACCTGCGCTAAATGCTTCAGTAGTAGATATGGGCAATAGATTCCGATTAATCGTGAACGAAGTAGAAGCCCTGGAACCACAGGAGTCGCTTCCGAATTTACCGGTAGCAAGGGTTTTATGGAGGCCGTTGCCGGATATGAACACAGGCTGTGCTGCCTGGATACTAGCCGGCGGGGCGCATCATACCTGTTATAGTCAGAACTTGTCATCAGCGCATTTGCATGATTTCGCAGAGATGGCTGGTATAGAATGCATTACTATCGGTAAAGAAACTACGCTCCATCAACTTAAAAATGAATTGAGGTGGAATGAGGTAGCTTTTAAATAGCTTATCATTTAATAAAAAGGATTCTACAGCAACAGAAGTGTCAGCTTGTTGCTGTAGAATATTTACTGCAAATTAAAGATGCGTTCCGTAGTTTACACTCCTTCGTCAGGCGCTTGAAATTCGCAAACGATTGAAACAATAAGGTGTGGAAATTCTTAAAAACCATACAACAACCTAAGTAAATGAACCACCATTAAACAATAAATTGATGTGGGGCAAATCAGTTATAACTAACACAACCAAATTAAATACGATATGAAGAAAATTTTATTAAGCTTGGCAGCCTGCTCTATGTTGGCTTTTCAAGTTACAGCACAGAACATCGTAGCACTAAAAGCCAACGACGATAAGAAGTTGACTATCGACAAACACATTTATGGCCACTTCGCCGAGCATCTTGGCAGGAATATTTATGGTGGCTTTTATGTAGGCGAAGACAACACTACCATTCCACATACTGATGGTGTGAGAAATGACGTAATTGAAGCCCTGAAAACATTAAAAGTTCCTAATCTTCGATGGCCTGGCGGTTGTTTTGCAGACACCTATCAGTGGAAGGATGGAATCGGCCCCAAAGAAGACAGACCGTCGATCGTAAATACCTGGTGGGGAAATGTGACGGAAGATAATAGCTTCGGTACCCACGACTTCTTAAATATGTGTGAAGTTCTGGGAGCAGAGCCTTATCTGGCTGGAAATATTGGTAGTGGTACGGTACAGGATCTAACAGATTGGGTGCAGTATGTAAACTTCGAAGCCGAGAGCCCTATGTCTAAACTTCGTAGGGAAAATGGGAGGGAGAAGCCATGGAATGTGAAATATTGGGGTGTAGGAAATGAAGCCTGGGGATGCGGTGGTCATATGACTGCAGAATACTATGCCAATGAATACCGAAAATATGCCACGTTTATGGAAGGATCGACCAACGAAACTAGTTTGTTTAGGATTGCTTCCGGAGCGAGTTCTGACGATTACAACTGGACTGAAACCATGATGAAAAATGTTCCCGCAAGCTTAATGGAAGGAGTTGCGCTTCATCATTATGCTGTAATCGACTGGCAGAAGAAAGGTTCCGACAGAAACTTTACCGAAGAACTATATTTTACTACCATGCAGCGTGCGCTTGCAATGGACGAGCTGATTACCAAACATACAGCCATTATGGATAAATACGATCCAGCGAAGAAGATAGCATTGGTAGTAGATGAGTGGGGTGGCTGGTATGATGTGGAAGAAGGTAGCAATCCAGGTTTTTTATATCAGCAAAACACCATGCGTGACGCCATGATTGCCGGTACCACGTTGAATATTTTCCACAAGCATTGTGAAAGAGTGAGGATGGCAAACCTTGCGCAGACAATTAATGTGCTTCAGGCGGTGCTTTTGACTAAGGATGAGAAAATGCTGCTAACGCCAACCTATCATGTGATGGAGATGTACAATGTGCATCAGGATGCTACTTTGGTGCCTATGGAAGTGAAAAGTGAAGACTATGTGGTAGGAGATGAAAAATTGCCTGCGATTTCTGCGTCTGCTTCCAAAGATAAAAACGGGCTTACGCATGTTTCCCTGGTGAACATAGACGCTAAAAAAGATAATGAGGTAACCATTAACATAGAAGGAGCTAAATACAAAAGCGTATCAGGAAGAATCTTGAAGTCAGGTAAATTACAAGATTACAATTCTTTCGAAAATCCTGAAAAGATCACCCCAGAGGCTTTCAAAGGAGCTAAACTAAAAGGAAATAGCTTAACTGTAAAATTACCTCCATTCTCAGTTGTGGTTTTGGAGCTTAAAGAATAATGCAACGGCTGCACTAAACTAAAATAAATCCCTCCCGGGCTGGGAACTCTACCTACCCACAAAAGGAGGGATTTTACATAAATGTTTCAATAGACCAAACGCCGAATATCTGAAGTTTTCGTCGTCTGCAGTTTTTTCGAAACTGGTTTTTAAGAC
>CAZHZR010000342.1:0-3388 GCA_964537095.1 uncultured Roseivirgaceae bacterium | reverse complement strand
TGAAAATTCATATTTATTGAGGTTAGTTTTGATAATTGAAAAACAGCCGAAGCATCGTTTTACATAAAACAAATTGTCAAGTGATAATTACGGTAGATTTTTTCAAAAATAATTTTCCTTGTAACTACTCAGGCGCAAGAAAAAAAGAATTACACATGTTTTATAACAACCACTTCTTAATCCCCCCTTGGACAAGGAGAAGAGTTAAGTGTAATTCTTCTTTATTCTTCCCTATGCCATAATTTTTTGGAAACAGGAGAATCTATTCTAATGCGGTTATACCTGAGTTTTACATTTTTTTTTAAAATTTGATCGAATTAATCTATTTATCCATACGGACATTTAGCTTTTATGATACTTTGGCGTTGGGTCCTGGAGCTCACTTTAGGTTGCGCCAATTACTGCACCGCTCATCAGCCTGCCCGATGCTCCATCTCTTTTGCAAGTTTAACGTTTCAACACGTACCTGGGCTTATTCAGAGAAGACAACCTTTCTCCCCTCCAGGCCTATTTAAACAGTACTCTTGGAAACCTTCCATTTGAAAAATGGTTTATTAGGGGTTATACAGGATTGTCTGAAACATTGACTTGCCTGATTTTTTAAACTAATTCATTCATCATGGGACTTACCAAATACAAAGAAAAACGGGATTTTAAAAAAACACCCGAGCCTACTGATAAAAGTTCTAAAACCAAAAAGGAACTAAGGTTTGTAATTCAACGGCACCAGGCCAGTCGCCTGCATTACGACCTGAGGCTGGAAATGGAAGGTGTTCTAAAAAGCTGGGCGGTACCAAAGGGTCCGTCTATGAATCCTGAAGACAAAAGGCTGGCGATGATGACAGAAGACCATCCATACAAATATGTAGATTTTGAAGGAGTTATTCCAAAAGGCAATTATGGTGCTGGCATCATGGATGTATATGATACCGGAATCTATCATGCTCCGGGCATAAGAGACAAAAAAAAGAGCGAGCAGGAACTGTTAAAAGGATTGAAAGAAGGTAATCTAAAAATAGAACTCGAAGGCGAAAAAATAAAAGGAACCTTCGCTTTGGTGAAAATGAAAGGCAAACAAGACAATGCCTGGCTTTTGGTGAAAAAAGACGATGAATTTGCAGTGGATGAGGAGTATTCCAGTGAAGACTATATTGATGATTTGACTTCGGTAAAAAAAGGCTTAAAAAAAGAAAGCAAAAAGAAAACTAAGGGTAAATCAAAAACCGAAACTGAAAGTTCTGAGGCAAGTCCAGAAGAGATACCCACTCAACCTTTCCCGCATAATATAAAACCAATGCTGGCAAAGATAAAAGAGGAACCCTTTGACAATGAAGACTGGATTTTTGAATTGAAATATGATGGATACCGTGCAATTGCCGAAATAGAGGGCGGCGCGGTAAATATTTACTCCCGGAATCTCAACTCATTCAACTCAAAATTCAAACCACTGACTGCGAAGCTGCAGAAAATAGGGCATGATGCAATTATAGATGGAGAAGTGGTCATATTAAACAAGGAAGGAAAACCCGAATTTCAACTTTTGCAAAATTTTCAAAAGACGCAAAAAGGTGAACTTCACTACTATGTATTTGACTTGCTTTACCTGAATGGCTATGAGATGTTCGACCTGCCTCTCCTGGAGAGAAAGGAACTTTTAAAAGAGCTCATTCAGGAGCTTAACGACCCGTCCATCATTTACTCTGACCATATTCAAACCAAAGGAATTTCCTTTTTTAAAGAGGCAAAAGACAATAAACTGGAGGGTATCATAGCAAAAAAAGCTGACAGCAACTACCATGTTAATAGCCGAAGCAGCAATTGGTTAAAAATAAAAACCTCTATGCGACAGGAGGCAGTGATCGCAGGTTTTACAGAACCGAAAGGATCACGAAAAACTTTTGGAGCGCTTGTATTGGGCGTTTATGAAAAAGGCAAATTGGATTATATTGGCCATACCGGCGGAGGCTTCAACAGCACAAGCCTTAAAATGATGATGGAAAAGATGAAACCCCTGATCAGGAAAACATCGCCTTTTTCCAAAAAGATCAAAACCAATACACCGGTTACCTGGCTAAAACCAGAGTTGGTTTGCGAAATTTCCTTTTCGGAATGGACAGATGAGGGCAGCATGCGACACCCCATCTTTCAAGGTATGAGGGAAGACAAATCTGCAAAAGAGGTGGTAAGAGAAGCGCCAGACGAAATTCCGGATGCAGACGAATTGGTCGCAAAAACCGAAAAAAATGGCAAGAATGTAAAGTCTACAGCAAAAAAGGAAACAAGCAAGAAAGAAGAAAAACCAAAAACTGAATCTACTGGTAAAAAGAAAAAATCTGCGGCTGGGAACAAAAAGCCCGCAAGTAAAACCTCCAATAACGATTTGCCCAAGATTGACAAAAAAGACAAGGAGAAGGAAGTGAAATTAGATGGACATACGTTTCAACTTACCAGCCTGGATAAAATTTACTGGCCGCAAGAGGGGTTCACAAAGGGAGACGTTATACGGCACTACCTTGACATGTCGGAATATATACTTCCGTACCTAAAAGACCGTCCTGAAAATATGCTGAGACACCCCAATGGGATTGAGGAAAAAGGATTTTTTCACAAAGATGTGACGGAATTAAACATGGAGTGGCTGGAGACTGTCGAGGTTTACTCTGAGTCCAACGATAAGAATATAAACTATTTAATCTGCAACAACCAGGCAACGCTTACATACATGAATCAGTTGGGTTGTATAGAAATAAATCCCTGGAACAGCCGCGTCCAATCGCTGGATAAGCCTGACTGGATTGTGATAGATCTGGATCCTGCCGACAATACATTTGACGAGGTAGTTGAAACGGCACTGGCAGTAAAAGAAGTACTCGACAAAGCAGGGGCAGAAAGCTACATCAAAACCTCCGGCTCTTCAGGCATGCACATTTTTATCCCCATGGGTGCACAATACGATTACGAGCAGGCAAAAAATTTCGCGCACGTTATTGCACAGCTAACTCATGAAAAGCTGCCGAAACTGACCAGCTTAAAAAGAAGCCCTAAAGACAGAAAAAAGCAGATTTATCTGGACTATCTTCAAAATCGCAAAGGTCAAACCTTATCGGTAGTGTACAGCGTAAGGCCGAAGCCCGGGGCGACGGTTTCGACTCCACTAAAATGGGAGGAGGTAAAAAAAGGGCTACACCCCTCTCAGTTTACCATAAAGAATATTCAGACCCGGCTGAAGAAATACGGCGATTTATTTGAAGGGGTCCTGGGAAAAGGGATAGACATGGAAAAATGTCTGGAAAACCTGAGTAGTTAACGAATAACGTGCCGGTAGGTACGAAATATTTGGTACCTACCCCATCGGGATGGCTTTGCCAACGGCACCATTCTCCCATAG
>CAZHZR010000341.1:0-3392 GCA_964537095.1 uncultured Roseivirgaceae bacterium | reverse complement strand
CTGATGCTTACGGCTGGGGAAATGAAGATTTCGATATAGGCTTAATTTCCCATAATTATTCGTCAAACCCTGAAGCACCTGCATCTGATGAGGATTGGGCTGCCTTTCGCACGAACATGCAGGGTGCTTATGTTACCCTTGAAGTCGACTTCTCTGCTGCCGGTCATGTGTTTGTGACCGCCACAGCCGTAGCAACAAATGGTACAGAGTTAATCATGACGTATAACCAACCTGTCCCAGCTTCAGATAATATTGTAGCTTACTTAGTTACCGATGGCAGCCATTTTGAGATGAAGAAAGCATACCTGATATCTTCTCAAGTGACTGCTGTAGAAGATTTTGAGCCGGTTTCAATTGAAATTACAGGAGCTCCTGCCGCTGTTGAAATTGGAAACGAAAATTTCTGGGGCAACGCAATAGCTACTGTTACATTCGCAGACGGATCTTCTTCACAAGTTGATTCTGCAGATTTGTCTTTTACTGTTGTTCCTGACGACATAACGACACTTGGAGATAAGACAGTTATTGTGGCTTACAGCAAAACAAAACAAGGGGCATTTACTAAGGCAGTATCGACATTCTACACGCTGGAAGTAACCAGCGCTGTTTCAAGCCTGGAGGTCACTACTTTGCCAGACATTACCACCTACTACTTCTTCAACGGCGACCCGATCGTATTTAACGCTAATGGTATGGTCGTAACTGCTACATATTCTGACGGAAAAACAGATGTCATATCACACTCGGATCTTGAATTTAGCTCGATTCCCGCTGCTGATGGTACTCAGGCTGTTGAAATTTCTTATGTTGGAAAAACAAGCACAGTAACTACGACAGTCCCCGTAACGCTTGTAAAGGGCGTCGGTCAAGTAGGTGCCACTGACTTCTCTTCCGGTTGGGGTACAGCGTACTCTGATGCATATACTGTCGCAGCAAACGCTAGTAAGACAATTAAAATGTCCAGCTATTCCAATAATCTTAATAACTGGCACAGCCCTAGTGTAGCGCTTGGCAAGGCTGGAAATTTGAATGTTTTTTTTGATGCTGCCGATGCTGCTGATGCTGTAGTCCGCATGGATCATTACGGGATGGGTCCCGGCTATGAAGGGATAGCCACTGCCACATCTGACTGGAATTGGGATATATTCGCATCAAGTATAAGTGGTTCTTACATTGAAATCACTGTGACAAACAATGGTGACAATACTGCTGATGTACGTTACGATGTTACTTATGCCAACGGCGAAACTCATTTTCAGCAGCATTCTGGTATAGCGGTAGAAAGTTCTGATTTGAATTTCGCGCTCGTATTGGAGGGGGCCTATCTCGTAATTGTTGATTGATCCTAAAAATTCATTAATTCTGATCAAGCATTGGCAAAAGATGAGTCTTCAAGAGTATGAAGCTTGAAGACTCATTTGAAACTTCTGGAAATGGCACCGATGATAAAAAACGGAGCGTAGGAGAATAAATATCGATAAATGAAATGCAACAACCTAATTAACAAAGCAAACATTAGATCCTATGAAAGAAATATTTACTAGTTCAGGGATGAGGCATTATAATTTGCCTAAATCCATTTCAGCAGGCCTTTGTTGGCTGCTATTGATGCTGCTGATCGCCTTTGAGGGACATGCTCAAGCCACTACGGTCACGGGCGTTGTAAGAGATTTTGAGGGCGAATTACTCCCTGGTGTAAACGTGATCGAAAAAGGCACTACAAACGGCACCATCACAGATATAGACGGGAGATATACCATTGCGGTTCCTGCTGACGCTACTCTTATCTTCAGTTATATAGGCTACTTGCAGCAAGAGGAACCCGTTAACAACCGCTCTGTAATAGACGTGAGCTTAGTGCAGGATATTATGCAACTGGGTGAATTGGTAGTGATAGGCTACGGTACGCAACGCAAGGTCGATCTCACGGGTTCAGTGGCCATTGTTGACGCTGAAGAGATGAAGAAGGTGTCAGTTTCAAACATCTCAACAGCGCTCCAGGGAAGAGTAGCCGGTGTTCAGATTACATCCGACGGACAACCTGGTGCCGACCCTTCGGTACGTATTCGTGGGATTGGTTCGTTCGGCAATTCTTCACCGCTCTATGTGGTCGATGGTGTAATCATTGGGGAGACGATTCGTGACTTTTCGCCAAACGATATAGAATCACTCCAGGTGCTTAAGGATGCATCTGCTGCAGCAATCTATGGCGCTCGTGCGGCCAATGGCGTAGTGATCATCACTACAAAGCAAGGTAAGAAGAACCAACCCCTGAAGATAGATTATAGTGGCTATGTAGGTGTTGATAAGGTACAGGATGGGGTTTATGAGGTTATGGATTCCAGGCAATATGGTCAATATCTCAACATGGCATTCAACAACACCGTTGGCGTGACTGTTCCTAACGGATACAATCCTGCACACGAAGATTATATTGATCCTAACGAGGTGAACACGAACTGGCAGGATGAAGCGTTCAAAACGGGTATTCGTCAGAATCACAACATCAACCTCTCAGGAGGAGGCGAAAACAATATTTACAATCTTGGACTTGACTACTTCAGCCAGGAAGGAACCATAGAAGGAGCCGGTCCTAACCTGGAGCGTTATTCGGCCAGGTTAAACAATACCATGGATGTGAAATTTCTCACCTTCAAAACCGGCCTTGTGTATAGTCGCAGCGATCAGGACAACATGGCGCTCAGCAACGCCAATGAGTACGTACAGGGCTTATATGGAGGACAATTTCCAGTAATGGCCTCGGCTCTGATTACACCTCCAACCATCAGGGCTTACGATCCATCCACCTGGGTGCTGGATGATAGAATTTCCCCTGCGTCGGGATACACCTATGATTCTCACGGTTACGGTACTTATTTTGATGACATCCACGGAGACTTGCGTTTAACGAACGTTTTGCTCACCAATAATTTATTAGAGAGGAACTCAAAGGTTGACCGCATTCTGGGATCAGGTTCAGTAACGGTTGACTTCCTGGACATGCTTGGCGCCGCGAGTGACAATCACAAGTTTAATTATAACCTTAACCTGTCGTATAACAGGACATACGTAAAGGATTTAACATTCGTACCGGCATTTATACAGAGTACAACAAACTACCTCACAAAGAGCAATGAGACCCTCACAAAGGAGTATCGTGACTATAGCACAGCACTGCTTGAGAACTTTATTACCTATGATGGTAACTTTGGACGCAGCCACCTCAATGTAGTAGCGGGTACATCATTCCAACGCGACCTCCATCAGAGAGTCACCTCCAGGGGAATTAATTTGACTGAACCCTACTACCTGCAGGTAGGCAATGCATTGAATACAGATTCAGAGAGCTACGAAGAAGAAAGTGTATTGTGGTCTTATTTCGGTCGGATCAA
>CAZHZR010000340.1:0-3393 GCA_964537095.1 uncultured Roseivirgaceae bacterium | reverse complement strand
AGAAAGAGATTTTTACGGAGAGTTTACATTTATCACATCAAGAAGTGGTGGCGCCGGTGGGCAAAATGTAAACAAAGTGTCTACCAAAGTAGAGCTGCGATTTCACGTTGATACTTCTTTACTGCTAACCGATGAGGAAAAGCAGCTGCTTAATAAAAAGTCGAAAAGCAAAATTACAAATGAAGGCTTCTTGCAGATAGTAAGCCAGGAGGAGAGAAGCCAGTTGAAGAACAAGCAGCTTTGCGTGAAAAAATTTTATGCGCTGTTAAAAAAGAGTCTTACCAAGCCAAAGAAAAGGAAGCCTACCAAGCCTTCGAAAAGCGCAATCCAGAGGCGACTTACAACTAAGAAAATAATAGCTGAAAAGAAAGCACAACGAAAGAAAGGTTCTGAGGAGGGGGAGTGATTTAAAGAGAGCGGAAAGATGATAAGCAAAAAATAACCCTCTCCGCCAGAAGAGGGTCATTGCAAATTTATCCTATTTCCTTACAATTGGTTTCGCTTCAACAGTGGTTGATGCGAATGAATGCTTTGTTCTCCAGGATTTTTACTCCGGAAGCCTGGGTTGATGCTTGACTTATTCCCCACCAAACATAATAGCCATAATTGCCAATCCGGCTGCAGGATCGTCGCTATCAAGGTCATATAGGTTGGGAGAGGTTTCTGTCACAAAATCAGCATCCCCCAGCGTTTTTGATTCTACGTTTACTGCCTGGTAAATCATCTTATTTTTACCTTCTTTATCATAGCTTACGTCAATTCTCAGGATGCCATTATCTTCAGGTATGTAGAAAGGGTGCTGGAAATTTAATTCTTTCGGCATGGCTTCAGAAGTATATACCAATAAGTTGAATGGGTTTTGGTCCGCTTCATCGTCCGAAATATTTTTCAATGTATATGAAGCTACTCGACATTCGAATCCTGCGACTACCGCTGTTGTGTTCAGGCGTTCTATGTTGTAGTCTTCATGCGTAATGGTAACAGACTGCCAGATGGACTCAGACAATGACGGAGTATAGGTTCCCATCATGTGATTTTCATCAGAAGACAACGATTCCAGGTAAACCACGCCCTTATCTTCTGATGTGGATTGATAGTTTTCCAGATAATAATTTAGTGCATGGACCTTCGCCAGAATTTCATCGGGACGTACATATAATTCAGAGCGGAGGGGCGTCATCAAGGCTACTAAGGCAAACATTGGATTGTCTGCAAAGAACTCGCTGAGCGCAACTTGCTCTTCTATAGGCAGTTTGTCGATTTCTTCTGCCAGCTGCTCTTCGATGTTGCCTTTTGAAGGATCCAGTTTGCCCAATATTTCAGCAAGGGGATTTCCAGGCATGCTTATCTCCATCGTAAGCATCCCTTCAGAAAAAGCTGTATCTGAAATAGGTGGAAGGGTGTCATTAGGTGGGATATTGTCATCAGGCGTAATGTTGTCATCATCGGACTTGCTACATGCCAGCAGTAAAATGGCCAGCAGTGGAACATAAAATAATTTCATAAAGATGCTGTGCTTAAAAAATGTCATAGTGTGGTAATTAAGTTTAAATTTATAACTGCATGAATATTATTCTATTTTACAATTTCCGTGCTTTTTCCGCAATACTCGAGCACTGCCTTTCTGATTTTTTCAAAGGTCGTCTTAAGCAGTTCTTCATTTTCTTCCAGTAAAGTAACCCGGAAACCCAGGAGTTCAGAATGAAAAGAAGATAGCGGGACCACGCAAACGCCTTCTGTTGCCAGGAGATAATAGGCGAATTTTTTGTCAGGTGCCAGCTGCTTCCCTTCAAACCAATTATCTAGTAACTGTTGTATGGCCGGGTTGTCGGTATGTAGTCTTTGACCTTCTTTAAAAACTCCCTCCTCAAAAACGATGGCATTGTAAAAAGCGCCATAGGTTTCGTTGAATTTTATCACCGGTACATCTCCTAATATTTCAGCTATTATCTTGCTCCTTCTTCCTATTTCAGTATTTTTATCTTTTCTGTAAGCGTCATAAGCTGGATCAGATAATATAAGCGGAATGGCAAATTGTGGCAAGGTAGTAGAACAAACCTCTGTCATTTTTACATCTTCCAGAATTTCACACAGACGGGAGAAATCCTTGTCTGCTGATCTATTGTAAAATTCCATCCAACCGGCACGAGCCCCAGGCCATGGTACTTCCTTGGAAATCCCTTTCATGGCTATCCCAGGCACTTCTCCAATTACCTCGGCTAAAGAATAAGCTCTTGCGCCGTTATAGGTAATATTATTGTAAATTTCATCGCTGATGATCAAAAGGTTGAATTCTTTTGCAATCGCTACTATTCTTTGTAGCGACTCCAGCGGATAAACCATGCCTGTTGGGTTATCCGGATTGATGATCAAAATTCCGGCAACATTGGGATTGTATTTTACCTTGTTGTAAAGATCTTCCAGGTCAGGATACCAGTGGTTGTCCGGATCAAGTTTATAGGTCAAAGGAGCCATGGAAGAATGCGCTGCCTCTGCTGAAGAATGGGTAGGATAAGCAGGAGAGGGGCCAATAACACGTGCGCTGGGATGCAGGAACTGGTATACTTTTGAGATCGCGTCTCCCAATCCATTGAAGAAAAGGATGTCATTTTCATCAATTTGAGCCCCGCCCAACTTGTTATTTCTCTCTGCGAGGAATTTTCTGGTACTCAGCAACCCCTTTGAATGGCAATATCCATAAGTTTTATCCTCCTGAACCAACTTTGTAATGATTGATTTGATCCAGGCTGGGATTTTGGCATTTTTTTGAATAGGATCACCAATGTTTTCCCAGTAGATTTTTTGGCCGCACTTTTCGACCTGTTCGGCTTTTTTTACAATTTCACGGATTTCATATTCCAGCCTCTCTGCACCCCGTGCCAATAATATATTTCGCATATAATTCTAATGAACTAATTTTTTTAAAGCTTCTTCGTAAAATTCAAAATTAAATAGCGCAAGGGTATTTTCCATCTTTTCCCTGATCTTTTCATTGCATAAGTTCCCTATGCTGCCTTCATGGGTATGATTGATGGTCTTGTCAGGAGTGTATTCTCCGTTTTCAATTACTTGCCCTACTTTTTTATAGGCTTCCCTAAACGATAGCCCTGCAGCAACCTCATGATGGACAGCTTCCACGCTGTAGATATAATCGTACTTATTATCGTGAATGACTTCTGCATTGACTTTTACATTTTCAAGCATGAGGTTAGCTAATTGCAGGCAGCTTTTCAATGTTTCTATGGCAGGAAACAGGCTTTCTTTCAAGATCTGAAACTCCCGGTGATAGCCACTGGGAAGATTATTGATAATCATGGTAATGTCGAAAGGCAGCGCCTGTATTTTGTTGCATTTTCCCCTTATCAATTCAAAAACGTCGGGGTTTTTCTTGTG
>CAZHZR010000339.1:0-3395 GCA_964537095.1 uncultured Roseivirgaceae bacterium | reverse complement strand
GTTCGCTGCATGCGATGAGGGGATTCCTGATAAGTCTCCTTGGGGAGCCTTTCAGGAACGACGGGACAATTTCATGTGCGGATTGGATGATGGATGATGTGCGGATATGCTGATGTGCGAATTTAATGATGTGATAATGCACAGCACATCTTAAATAGATTAGAACAGGTCTCCAATTCTATCGAAAATATTTCGCTTCTTTTTCTTTTGCTCCTTCCTTTTTACCGGTTTGTGACGCTCTCTTACTCTTTCAACGTTGGCATCCTTATCCTGATTGTTTTTGCCGATGTTGATCAGAAAGTCAAAGAAACCATCGTTTTGTTCAAGAATAAAAGGATCGCAATCCATGGCCTCAACGATTTTCATGGGAGGATTGGGAAAACGGGCCTGGCGTATCGCTGCGAAGTCCGCATTGCTGTTGACCTTCTTCATAAATTCACCATAGATTGGCAGGGCCATGTGTCCCCCCTGGCCATATTGTATTGTTCTGAAGTGAATGCGAGGATCATCATTTCCTACCCAAACACCAGCAATTAATTTTGGTGTAACGCCGATAAACCAGCCATCTGCATGAGATTGTGTGGTTCCTGTCTTGCCTGCAATGTCGTTGGTCAAGCCGTATTGGTACCGCAGTTTTGAGGCTGTCCCCTTGTTGATTACACTCTTAAGCATCTCGCGAACCATTACGCTGGACTCTCTGGACAGTACACGCTCATCGTTAGATTTTTGCTCAAACTCTTCCAGAATATTTCCGAACTTATCCTCAATTCGCAGCAGGTAGGAGGGCGTCACAGGAATTCCTTCATTTGCGAAAATACCATAAGCCTTTACCATTTCCTGAAGGGAAATATTGGCAGTTCCCAGGGCAATGGAAGGAACAGGCTTAATGTTGCTTTCTATTCCGGCATGCTTCGCCAGGTTTACCACCTGCTCCGGACCAGTCCGCATAATAAGGTCTACAGAAATTGTATTTACAGACTCAGTAAGTCCGCCTTGCATGGAATAAAAACCCTCGTAGATATTATTAGAATTCCGGGGAGACCAGTTTTCATAATTTTCGTAGACTTTCCTTTCGTTGGAAATGTATTCGCATGGATCGATGCCACTTTCCAGCGCGGCCGCGTACACAAAGGGTTTAAAGGTAGAACCTACCTGGCGCTTCGTGTTTTTGTTCACATGATCAAATTTGAAATATTTATGGTTTATGCCACCCACCCAGGCCTTGATGTGCCCATTCTCCGGATCCATTGCTAAAAATCCTGCATTGAGAAAGTATAAGTAGTGCTTCACAGAATCCAGGGGCGACATGGATACTTCTTCTTCGCCTTTCCAGGTAAAGATGGTCATATTTACGGGTTGGCGGAATATCTCCTGAATTTCCTCTTCCGCTAAACCCTCTTCTTTTAGTTGCTGGTACCTTTTAGACTTATGAACGGCGGTGATCAGTGCGTTTTCATCTTTGTACCAGGGGCGCTGCCCTTTCCAATGTGCATGAAATTGTTCCTGCAGTGTGGTCATGTGCTTGCTTACAGCTTCTTCAGCATACTCCTGCATGGTGGCATTGATGGTGGTATAGATCTTCAGTCCATCGGTATACAAGTTATAGGGCGAGCCGTCTGCCCTGGTTTTGGATGCTGCCCATTGCTCCAATCCCTTTCGTAAATGCTCCCGAAAATAAGTAGCAAGTCCTTCGTTGTGGGAGGCGTACCTGAATTTTAGTTCAATGGGCTTGTTTCTTAAGGAATCGTAAGCATCTTTCTCAAGATATTGATATTTTACCATCTGGCTCAAGACCACATTTCTCCTGGATAAGGCATTCTCTGGATGGCGTCTCGGATTGTATGTGGTATTCGCCTTTAACATCCCGACCAAAAGCGCGGCCTCCGTAATATCCAGTTGGTCTGGTGTGGTGCTGAAGAATCGTTCTGCGGCAGTTTCTATACCAAAAGCATTTTCACCAAAAGGAACCGTATTCAGATAGAGCGTAATAATTTCGTTCTTTGAGTAAACCTCCTCAATTCGACGGGCTATGATGGCTTCCTTTACTTTTGCCACCGGAATGGTAAAAATTCCATGGTTTTGCCTGTTAAACACGTTTTTCGCCAGTTGTTGGGTAATTGTACTGCCACCTCCCGAACTTTCGTCTAACAGTAGGATGGTTTTGAAAATCACCCGCAGCAAACTCCTGCGGTCTATGCCATCATGTTCATAAAATCGTGCATCTTCGGTGGCTACAAGGGCATTGATCACGTTGGGAGATATGTCCTCAAAAGACACATCAGTTCTTTCCTGTATATAATATTTCCCTAGTAAGACGCCATCTTCATCATATATTTCAGAAGCGGTGTTGTTTTGGAATTCCTGAATGGTTATTTGATCAGGAACAGCACCAAAAACGCCCCATTTTACAATAAAGTAAAACGCAATGATTCCAATGAGAATTGAAGAAATCAGAAGAGTAAAGCCGGAAAGAAGGATCTTCCACAGAGGCTGGTTTGATAGGTATCTTTTTATCTTTTTTAAATTCGTCAATTTTTGTCTTGTTCTTTAGTTGTGTTGTCTGGTCTGACTATTCAGGGATAACTGTTTCGAAACTCCCATTCAAACAAAAATATATCAATAGGGTTTAAACGCTATCCTTTTAAAATTTTTGATTTAAAGCTAATTTTTTTAACTATGAAATCTCTTTACAAAAAATCGATTTCCCGCCTTCTATTTTTGTTTTGTATTGTTTGCTTTTCCTGTGCACCAAAATACGGTGCTTATTTTCCAAGTTCCGGCTACGACGCCAACAACTATGCCAAATCAGCCGACAAGGCCGCTGCTGGTACAGAAGCTGATGAACATCTTCTTGTGAGTATGAAACCAGCCATCGCAGCATCAGAAAGCGAAATTAAAGATGCCGAAATCAGGCTTTTAGAATCTATAAAAATCCGGGATACAAAATTAGTCCAAAATACTGCAAAGAAAAAGGATGAGGTTTTAATGGAGGAGAGAGGTGTTCTAGCCTTGGTTGAGAAAGAGGACCGGAACGCAACGATGAGCAGCAGGGAAGAATTGATCATGGACGCACTTCAGGTAAGATTACAGTCTATGACCAAGAAAGAAAAAAAGGAATTCAGAAAGGAAGTAAAGCACCTGGCCAAAAGTAAAGACATTGAAACATTATCCTCGGCATACGATATATACAGCCCGGAAGATGTAGATGAAACCAATATAAGTACCTTGTTGCTGGTAATAATCGCTATTTTGCTCCCGCCTCTTGCAGTGTTTTTGCACCAGGGCGAAATCAACAAGAATTTTTGGATCAACCTGTTGTTGACGCTTCTATTTTATATTCCGGGGTTGATCCATGCACTGATATTGATCTTGTAGGGCAGTCCTGTTAAACGGAA
>CAZHZR010000338.1:0-3397 GCA_964537095.1 uncultured Roseivirgaceae bacterium | reverse complement strand
GGCTACCCGCTGGTGGAAGTGATTGTGCTAACCGCTTTTGGAAATGTAAAAGATGGCGTAAAGGCCATGAAGCTGGGTGCGTTTGATTACCTGACAAAAGGGGATGGAGACGAAAAGCTTCCCCTGGTGGTGACAAAGGCAGTTGAAAAGGCGGCCTTGAATCGCCAACTGATGGAGTTGGAGCATCGGCTGGAATCAAAATCCAGCTTCGCCAAGCTCATTGGTAAGTCGCCCTCGGTGCATAAAATGATAGAACTTGCAAAAAAAGTAGCTGTTACAGACACTACAGTGCTATTGATGGGAGAAACGGGTACCGGAAAGGAATTATTGGCCGAAGCCATACACCTTGCGAGCAGGAGGCGAAAAGGGCCATTTATCGCTATAAATTGTGCAGCCATTCCAAAGGATTTACAGGAATCAGAGCTTTTTGGCCATAAGAAAGGCTCATTTACCGGTGCCAATGCCGACAAAAAAGGTTACTTTGAGGTAGCAGACCGAGGTACTATATTCCTGGACGAGCTGGGCGAAATGAGCGCTGATTTGCAGGCTAAACTGCTGCGCGCCCTCGAAATGCGGGTGATCCACAAGGTGGGCGATACCACACCTATACCCATTGATGTGCGAATTATTGCTGCCACCAACAAAGAGCTGCTGAATCAGGAAAATAATTTCAGGAAGGATTTATATTATCGACTGAGTGCTTTTACAATTGACCTACCACCGCTTCGCGAGCGCCGGGATGATATAGAATTACTCGCACTGCACTTTGTGAAGGTCAACGCTGAAAAGATGAACAAGTCTATCGAAAAAATTACCTCTGAGTTTTTGTACCATCTCAAATCAAACAATTGGCATGGCAATATCCGGGAGCTGAAGAATGTAATAGAGCGGGCGGTTATTCTGGCGGAGGATAAAGCGCTGACCGCAGATACTTTACCTGATGAAATGTTGAAAGGTCAGCATAATCCGGGGGGAGTAGATTGTTTGTCGGTCGATCTGAAAAGTATAGAGAAAAATCACATCCAGAAAGTATTGGACCTGGTACAGGGCAATAAGTCGGAAGCCGCGAAAAAGCTGGAAATAGGATTGGCTACTTTGTATAGGAAAATCAAAGAATACGATCTGGAATAGGCTTCTGGCTGAAAATTTTATAGAACATCCTTCGGCTTATGAGAAGCAAAGGAAGCAATAACAATAACTACAATGCGGTTAAAGACGCAAATTATACTTGGATTTTTATTCATTCTTATCCTTACCCTTATTCTTTCCGGAATTTTTGTGTACTACCTCAATGGCATTGGTAAGAATTATGAATCCATTCTGAAAGGAAATTATCGGTCGGTCAAGGCTTCCAAAGAGTTGCTGGTTTCTGCTTCTAAAATAGATCAGTTACTTGGCAAAATCAGCCTGGGCAACAACTACAGCACCCTCATTTTGAAGGAGATCCTCACAACAGAGCAGGGATTATTTGAAAAGAACCTTTCTATATGCAAAGAGGCCATTCATGGTTTGGGTGAGGAACAAATTGTTTCGAATCTTCAAAATGAATTTCATCGCTATCTGGCAGACATAGAGAGGCTGGATAGCGCTGAGGACAAACGTGGTTATTACTTTACAGTCCTGCAAAGACAAAATGAAAATTTGCGACTGGTGATCACGAACCTTATAGATTTGAACTACACTGAGTTAAGCAAAAAGAATGCGGAGGCCCACCAACTTTATTATAATGCCCGTATTTATGTCTTTATCTTTACCATTGCCATCATGGCCATTGGCTTTATTGCCATTTATAACATTCCGCAGCGGATTTTAAAGCCTATCCATGAGCTTACTTTGAAGATCAAAAAAATGGCTCAGGGTGTTTATGATCATGAGTTTAATGAAAATGCGCCCGGTGAAATAGGCGATTTAAGCAAGGCTGTTAAAATTTTGAATGAACGTTTGGCTGACTATGAAGCCTCTAACCTTGCAGAAATCACGGCTCAAAAAAGAAGAATAGAATCGCTCATAAAAAATCTGAACGATGGCTTATTGCTGTTGAATGAAAAGAAGGAGATTATCCTGGTAAATACAGCGGCTTGCGAAATATTGGATACCTCCGAAGAGAAGCTGATCGGCAAAAATGCAGTGGACCTGTCTGTTCGGAGCAATGTAATCAGAGAATTGCTTCAAAGCATTAAGCAATCAGAGGAAGATCCGGAGTTTTTAGCTGACGATGAGTTAAAGAATTTTATAAAAGTAAATCATGACGACGGCACGCAGGAGTTTTACACAAAAGAAATTCTGACGGTTTATAACGATAATGAGCAGTCAAAAACCACATCTCTGGGATACATCATCACGCTTAAAAATGTAACCACCTATAAGAAATCTGATGAGGCTAAAACCAGTTTTATTGCCACGGTTTCCCATGAGCTGAAAACGCCACTTTCTGCCCTGAATATGAGTGTAATGTTGCTTCAGGATCAAAGGTTCGGCTCTCTCAATCCCGATCAGGAAAAAATAGCCGGATCCATGAAGAGTGAGGTGCAGCGTTTAATCAGAATAGTGACCGAGTTGCTGGATCTCTCAAAGGTCGAAACCGGGAACATCGAATTGGAAAAGAAAAGTGTGGCTACCGGAGACCTCATAGAATATTCTACTTCGCCCATCCAGTCCCAATTGGATGAAAAAAAGATAACCCTACAAAAGACACTTGACCCTTCTGTAAAAGAATTAATGGTTGATCCGGAAAAAATATCATGGGTGCTCATCAATTTACTGAATAATGCTATGCGTTATACAGATGAAGGGGGTAAAATCAGTCTATCGGTGCAGAAGAAGTTGGATAAGGTAGAGTTTTCTGTGCAGGATTTCGGACCTGGAATTGGAGCGGATGATATTAAGAAGATTTTCAAAAAGTTTGTTCAGATCAAGAAAAATGGGCAGAAAAACTCTGGAAGTCTCGGTATAGGACTGGCGATTTCCAAGGAGGTGATTGAAATCCATGAAGGGCAGATTGGTGTAGAAAGCGAAGTAGGGAAGGGCGCGCGTTTCTTTTTTACAATTCCCATCTAAGTATTCCGTTTCTTCTCATTATGATAGCTTTTTTATCAAAATGATATTTTTAATGGTAGTCTTTAAATTTTTATGCGCTCCTTTTGGTGAAAACTAGCATTTGGAGGTAATTGATTTTCCTGGCACGTTTCCTGCAATATGACTGATATCCAATAAGGATAAGATGTCAATTTTTTTAACTGTTTTTAACTTTTTAGCATAGACATCAAATTTTTTTATTCTTATTATTTTTTCATAAAGATTTTTTCATTAAAACGCGCCTGGAAATGGGCGCATTTTTTTTATCCAGGTGCTAAAGCTTCCGTGGCATATAGCAATACGTTCAGTTTTGACTTGGATG
>CAZHZR010000337.1:0-3402 GCA_964537095.1 uncultured Roseivirgaceae bacterium | reverse complement strand
AGCCGTTCATCAAAATAAGTATAACAGGAACTTCACAATGAAGTATCTTCGAAAATCAGACAGTAATAATGAAGAAAAATAACACTTACCCAATGAGAAAATATTTGTGTTTCTTATTTTTTATAACTTCTATAAATGGGTTTTCACAAGACAATAAAGCACTAAAACTTTGGTATGACAGTCCCTCTGGTGAAGTGTGGGAAAACGCGCTGCCCATCGGGAATGGCAGATTGGGTGCAATGGTTTTCGGAAACGTGGGGCAGGAAGTCATCCAACTCAACGAGCATACTGTTTGGTCGGGCAGCCCAAATAGAAACGACAACCCCGATGCATTAGCCGCCCTCCCGGAAATTCGGAAATTAATATTTGAAGGCAAGCAAAAGGAAGCAGAAGTATTGGCCGGAAAGACCATTCAAACAAAAAAATCCAATGGACAAATGTTCCAGCCGGTGGGCCGTTTGAATCTTTATTTCGATGGCCATGACGGTTTTACGAATTACTACCGGGAGCTGGACATCGAAAGAGCTGTCACCCAAACGTCCTACACTGTTGATGGGGTTACATATACCCGAGAAATGCTTGCATCTTTTACGGATGATGTGGTGATGGTTCGTTTATCAGCTGATAAGCCTGGAAACATTTCTTTTTCCGCGTCTTTTTCAACACCCCAACCCAATGCTTCCATCAAAGCTACAGGTAAAAACGAGCTGAGCATTTCAGGAACAACGGTGTCTCATGAAGGTGTAGAGGGGAAAGTCAAATTTAAAGGCCTGGCACGGATCAAATTGGAGGGTGGCGGAGCATCTTCCAATGACACTGCAATAGTTGTGAAAAACGCTGATGCGGTAACAATCTATATTTCCATTGCAAGCAACTTCAATAATTACAAAGACATCAGTGGCGACGAAAATAAAAGAGCGGAGAGCTATTTACAAAAGGCTTATAAGAAATCATATGGGAAAATCCTGGAAAAACATGTGTCTGCCTATCAGCACTTTTTTAACCGGGTTAGCCTGGATCTTGGAACAACCGCTGCGGCTGAATTGCCAACGGATGAACGGTTAAAGAATTTTAGTACAGGGAATGATCCCCATCTCGTAACGCTTTACTACCAATACGGCAGGTATCTTTTAATCTCCTCTTCGCGCCCCGGAGGGCAGCCTGCTAATTTGCAGGGAATTTGGAACGCTCAGTTGAATCCTCCCTGGGACAGTAAGTACACCATCAATATTAATGCGCAAATGAACTATTGGCCGGCCGAAAAAACAAATCTTGCCGAAATGCATGAGCCTTTCCTTCAGATGGTTAAAGAAATGTCAGAGGCAGGTAAGGAGACAGCAAGGACCATGTACGGTGCCAGAGGGTGGATGGCCCACCACAATACAGACATTTGGCGCATAACCGGGCCGGTAGATGCTATATTCTGGGGAATTTGGAGCGGTGGCGGAGGATGGACCAGCCAGCATCTGTGGGAGCATTATCTGTACAACGGTGATGAGAAGTTCCTGGCTTCTGTTTACCCGGTGCTTAAAGGTGCAGCTATGTTTTATGTAGACTTCCTGGTAGAGCATCCCAAGCATGGATGGCTGGTGGTTAATCCGGGAACATCTCCTGAAAATGCCCCCGCAGCACACGGCGGTTCGTCTTTAGATGCCGGAACGACTATGGATAATCAAATAGTATTTGATGTATTTAGCACAGCAATGAGGGCAGCGAAGATATTGGATAAAGATGCTGCTTTTGTTGACACACTAAGGCAAATGCGCGACCGCTTACCTCCGATGCATATTGGTAAACATGGCCAGTTGCAGGAGTGGTTGGAAGATATTGACTCTCCGGATGATAAACACAGGCATATTTCACACTTATACGGTTTATTCCCATCTAATCAAATCTCGCCCTATCGAACACCGGAATTGCATAGCGCTTCTGGAACCACGCTGATCCATAGGGGCGATATATCTACAGGTTGGAGCATGGGATGGAAAGTGAACTGGTGGGCCCGCATGTTGGACGGAAATCACGCTTATAAACTCATTCAAAGCCAACTTTCTCCGGTTGCCGATAAAAAGTTTGGCGAAGGAGGCGGATCCTATAACAATCTTTTCGATGCGCATCCTCCTTTCCAGATAGATGGAAATTTCGGTTGTACCTCCGGAATAACAGAAATGCTGATGCAAAGTGCCAATGGAGAAATTCATTTGATGCCGGCTATTCCAGATGTATGGAAGACGGGAAGCGTAAGCGGCTTGCTGGCGCGCGGTGGATTTGAAATCGTGGACATGACCTGGCAAGATGGAAAGTTGACCAAAGCAGTCATCAAGTCGAAAATGGGAGGTAACCTGAGGATAAGGACGCCGAACCAGGTGAACGCTGTAGATGGAACTTCGCTGGTAGCGGCTGCAGGAGAAAATAACAACCTATTTTATCATGTCGATGAAACCCCTGATCCTATTATATCACCTGATGCTGAAGTGAAGCTGCATGAGTTGAATGACACCTGGGTGTATGATATCCCATCTAAAAAAGGGGAAACCTATACGCTGGTAGCCTCTGAATAGGCATAGCGGGGCATGGGTCTGAAACCATGTCGAAATTGAATCGACTTTATGTTTGGATTGTTAGAGTAGACT
Source organism: uncultured Roseivirgaceae bacterium (assembly GCA_964537095.1). Classification (GTDB taxonomy): domain Bacteria; phylum Bacteroidota; class Bacteroidia; order Cytophagales; family Cyclobacteriaceae; genus CAMPJM01. Next base: position 769 of record CAZHZR010000337.1, on the reverse strand, counting down.
TTTGCTTGTACGATATGACAATTTTTTTTCGCGCCATCTTATTACTTTCTATATTGTCACAGAAAAGCCTGGCGCAAAATAGCGAAGTTATCCCTGTCCTGATTGTTGATGGATTTAGCAATCACGATTGGGCGCAAACGAGTGCGGCCACTAAATGGATACTGGAACAAAGTGGCCGCTTTCAGGTAGAAGTCAGGACGATCCCCACAGACAGCGCGGCGCTTGCAAACTGGCTTCCAGATTTTAGTAGATACAAGGTGCTGATTCAGAATACAAATAATATCCACAATACTGAACTACGATGGCCTTTACAGGCTGAAAAGGCACTGGAAGAGTATGTAAAGAAGGGAGGAGGATTATACATTCTCCATTCTGCCAATAATGCGTTTCCGCACTGGGAAGAATATGATAAAATGATAGGCCTGGGTTGGCGACAGCTGGACGTAGGCTTTGCATTGGAAATAGATGATCATGAAAAAATCGTGCGCCATGCTCCTGGAGAAGGGAGAGGCACCAGCCATGGCGACCGTTTCAATTCCCTCGTTCAAATCTTGAACCGTCACCCAATTAATCAAGGCTATCCTGATGCATGGCAGACAGTAAATACAGAAGTATATAGTTACCCGCGTGGACCTGCAGAAAACTTAACAGTGTTATCCTACGCCTTTGATAGTACTGATACGCAAAAGATGTGGCCGGTTGAGTGGGTTGTAAATTATGGCGAAGGACGCGTGTACAATTCCAGCCTCGGTCATCTGTGGCACGGAGA
>CAZHZR010000336.1:2275-3420 GCA_964537095.1 uncultured Roseivirgaceae bacterium | reverse complement strand
TTGTGGCTCATTTAGCGCGAAGATGCGGCTCAAAATTATGGATTCTTTGATCTATAAGTATTACCTTTGTGAGCTACAATTTTTGAAATGATTGACAAAAAAGAACAGCATATAATAGATTATATAAGGAATGCCGGAGAAAGTTCTTCAAAAGAGGTGTTTGATGGAGTCGATATTAGCGTAAGTTATGCAACACTGAAAAGAATATTATCTAAACTGATTTCCGAAAATTATCTTGCATCAAAAGGACAAGGAAAAGGAACCAAATATATTATTTCCCCGGCTTATGAATTAATCCAGCCTGTTGACATCGAACAATATTATGAGAAGGAAATTGATGAAAGACAAATAAAAGAGGGATTCAATTTCTTGATTATAACTGAAGTTTTAGCGAAAAACAGCGTTTTTTCTGAAACGGAATTATTAAAATTAAACAGGCTTCAAGAAATATTTAAAAAAAACATATCACAATTATCAGAAAACGAATACAGAAGGGAATTTGAACGATTGGCCATTGATTTAAGCTGGAAGTCATCTCAAATAGAAGGAAATACATACTCTTTGCTTGAAACGGAAAGACTTTTGAAAGAAAAGGAAACAGCCGCGGGTAAGACCAAAGAAGAGGCAACTATGTTGTTGAATCATAAGGATGCATTAGATTTTATTATCGAAAATCCAGACTACCTTTATCCATTAAGTGTTTCAAAAATTGAGGACATTCACAGCATTTTAATTAAGGAACTTGCCGTGGAAAGGAATCTAAGAAAAAGACGTGTTGGTATTTCTGGAACTAATTACCGACCGTTAGATAATGAATTTCAAATATCAGAAGCTTTGCGAAATACCTGTGATGTGATTAATGAAAAGACAAGTGTTTTCGAAAAAGCATTGTTGGCCTTGCTTCTGATCTCATATATTCAACCTTTTATGGACGGAAATAAAAGAACTGCCCGGATTGTGAGCAATGCAATTTTAATGAACGAAAAATATTGTCCTTTATCGTTTAGAACAGTCGATTCGGTTGATTACAAAAAAGCAATGTTGTTATTCTATGAACAGAATAATATTTCAAATTTTAAAAGAATCTTTATCAATCAATTTGAATTCGCTGTGAATACTTATTTTTAGAAAGAAACAAACGAGCC
>CAZHZR010000336.1:0-2175 GCA_964537095.1 uncultured Roseivirgaceae bacterium | reverse complement strand
AATGAAAGAATTTAAATCTAAAGTTGGATACGGGATTCTAATTCCGGTTTTGATTCTACTTATTGGGCTTACTCTATTGCCGATTATTAATGGTGCTCCGATTGGTGCAACTCTAACAATGGTAGTAATCATGATACCAATTATTGCTTTCATTCTCCACATTTTTTTCTCGACTACATATCGAATCAACGAAAAAAACGAACTCCTGATTAAGTGTGGATTTCTTTATAAGGAAGTGGTTAAAATTTCGAAAATTAAATCTATTAATAGAACTCGAAATCCGATCTCATCTCCTGCCGCTTCCTTAGATCGAATAGAACTGAAATATGGTAAATGGGATTCTGTGATAATTTCCCCAAACGACAAAATAGAATTTGTGAACGAGTTGCTACAAATTAATCCAGATATCCAAAGCAATTTGAAGTAACACGCCCTACAACAGGAGGCTATAATCTATGGCTGGTTTGTAGCTGAAGAATATTTTTCTTCTATTCACTAATCTTTATTTGGGACGGATAATGAAGTGGTCTTAATACGGCCACAGATCATACACCTAACGTTACCAGAAGCAAAGAAAACGACCCTGCAACAAATAACCTCATTAATTAACGCAAAATAAGCAACGATTAATTTTGGTTGCGACGAATAATTATTACTTTCGTTGCAAAACATGCATCTAATGAAAGCTTTTATACATCAACAAGCCAATTGGCCTGAGTTCGCTTGGAATAACGACGATTTCGTGAGTTTGTTAAGTGAGGCTAGAAATCAACAAGGTCGACTTATTGGAAAGATGGAAACCTTAGGCTTTGATTTAAGGAACGAAGCTTTTCTTGATACATTAACACTTGATGTTATAAAATCATCGGAAATTGAGGGCGAGTTCCTAAATCCTGACCAAGTACGTTCTTCAATTGCACGTAGATTAGGAATGGAAATAGCAGGTTCTGTAGAGTCTGACAGGAATGTAGAAGGAGTAGTTGAAATGATGCTTGATGCAACACAAAACTGCTTTGAACCATTAACAGCGGATAGATTATTTAATTGGCATGCTGCTATGTTTCCAACAGGTAGAAGTGGGATGTACAAGATTACGGTTGCTGCTTGGAGAAAAGATACAACAGGGCCTATGCAGGTGGTTTCGGGAGCAATGGGAAAAGAGAAAGTGCATTTTCAAGCACCTGATTCCGAATTATTGGAAAAAGAAATAGACCAATTTTTAGCTTGGTTCAATGGTAACAAAACAATTGATTTAGTAATCAAAGCAGCGGTTGCACATCTGTGGTTTGTGACAATCCACCCTTTCGACGATGGAAACGGTAGGATAACAAGAGCATTGACAGATATGCTCCTTGCACGATCAGATAAAAGTAACCAGCGATTCTACAGTATGTCTGCCCAAATTAGAATTGAAAGAAAACAATATTATGAACTTCTGGAAAAGACACAAAAGGGCAATTTAGATATAACAAATTGGATTACCTGGTTCTTGAGTTGCCTGATTGATGCCCTTAAATCGACAGATACTGTCTTAACAAAAGTGTTGTTCAAAGCAGGTTTCTGGCAAAAGCACATTAATACCGCCATAAATGACCGACAGAAAAAGCTGTTGAATAAGTTACTGGATGGGTTTGATGGAAAATTAACATCTTCAAAATGGGCGAAAATTGCAAAGTGCTCTAAAGATTCGGCTATTCGTGATATTAACGACCTGATTGAAAAGGGAATACTACAAAAAGAAGCAGCAGGAGGAAGAAGTACTAATTATGAATTGAAAGGAATGCCAGCTGGTAACATCGTGTAGTATCCATGCCGGTTGAAGCGGTGTCGGGAAGTTTCCTGCTTTTTATTATCTTTAGTGGCAGTAGAAAGTGAACTGCATATAAATCCAGCACGGATACTACACCTAACGTTATAGCCAATGGTAAAAACCTCTACGACAATGAAAATTCCGACCATACATGGATATATTGATAGAAGAATTTTAATCAACTTCACGGCTGACCCAAAAGTAGTGGAGAAGATTATTCCATTTCCATTTAGACCCAAAATTTATAAGGACAAGGCTATCGTTGGCATTTGCTTAATCAGACTAAAAAACATAAAGCCAAAAGGACTACCTGACTTTATTGGAGTAAACTCTGAAAATGGTGCTCATAGGATTGCCGTTGAATG
>CAZHZR010000335.1:0-3426 GCA_964537095.1 uncultured Roseivirgaceae bacterium | reverse complement strand
CCGATTACTGCATCTGCAACAATTTCTGCAAGTTTACCACAGCCTACGATTGCTAGTTTTTTCGCTTCCATTTCATTTTTTCTACGATATTCATATTCGTTAGTCAGGGAGGATATTACTTCCGTATTCTTCAGTGTAACTCGTTGACGAACCAAACATACCAATACTACTATAAAAAACTCCTATCGAAATGACATTTAGAGGTCACACTGCTCTTGGCTTAAACAACCTCCCTGGTCTTTTTAAGTTCAGTAATATCGTAGGCGATTTTAGATATACGAATCGGGTTTCCTTTTTTATCCATCACAGGACTATAAATTCCTTTTATAAAGATTGTACTCCCACTTTTTGTATTCCTTTTAAATTCTCCATTTTCGCTTTCGCCGGAGGCAAGCTTTTGCCAAAAAAGTTTATACGCAATGCTGTTGCTTTCGCTATTGTCTACAAAAATCCGATGGTGTTTGCTTTTGATTTCTTCCAGGGTATATCCTAAAAGATTTAAGAAATTATCGTTCGCAGTTATGATATTTCCATCAAGATCAAACTCTATGGTTGCAAGGGTTTTGTTGATGGCGGCAAGCTTGCTTTCCATTTCCGCACTTATTTGAGACAGCTGATCCTGGGTCGCACTTAATGCTTCCATATTTTGCGTTAAAGCTTCCTCTTTAGCTTTCGTTTCCCTTAATTGCTGGTTTATCTGCAACTCCATCTGTTTTTTTGAAGTAACATCATAAGCAATCTTCAGCACTTTGGTAGGGGTGCCAGACTGATCGAAAATTGGGTTGTAAATGCCCTGGATAAATATATCTGCGCCAGATTTTGTAATGCGCTTAAACTCGCCATTGGTGTTTTTGCCCGCTCCCAGATCCTCCCAGAATTTCAAATAATTGTCACTCTCGCGTTCTGTGGATTCAACAAATATTCTGTGATGCCTGCCTTGGATTTCCTTGAGGGTGTAGCCAAATAGACTTAAAAAGTTTTCATTGGCATCTAATATATTCCCTTTTAGGTCAAATTCAATAGTTGCCATCGTTTTGTTTATGGCAGATAGTTGCCCCTCCATTTCCGCACTCACGCGTGACATTTCCTCTTGTGTGGCACCCAATTCCTCCATATTTTGCCTTAGTTCTTCTTCCTGAGAACGCATATGTTCTGCCTGTGCCAGCGTTTCCTCCAGAAGCTTTTGGGTATGCTGATTTGTTTTTAAGCTGGAAAATGTTGCAGCGATACTTTCGCCCAGCTTTTCGAGAAATTCAATCTGATGTGGCTTGAACCTTTGAAAGCTGGCCAGCTCAATAATCCCCTGCACTTCTTCATTGGTTTTCAATGGAACAATGATCAGGTATTTTGGGGTAGCCTTCCCCAGCCCCGAAGTGATTGAGATATAATGAGTTGGTATTTCAGTTAACTCAATCGTTTCTTTCTCTAAATAGCATTGGCCTATGAGACCCTCACCAGGTTGAATTTTCTTCTTAAGATACTTTTGCCGCTCGTATGCATAGGCTGCCGCAAGCTCTAAGGAAACATTTTCCTTTTCCATATTCTCTACCAGAAACAAAGCCCCCTGATTTGCACCCACATATTTGACGAGGTTAGAAATGATGACCTGATAAAATGGCACAGCTTTTCCTTCCAGGTTGTGCGTACGAAGTATCTCCACGAACTTTGCAAGTCCTTCTGAAATCCAATTTCGCTGTTTTTCTGCATCTGAAATATGCTTCAGTTGATCCCGCATTGCAAATAAAGCCTCTGTAAGCTCTGATCCACGCTTCCCATCTTCATCAGAAATCAAGGCATCTAAATTTCCGGTCCCAATCTCTTTGATAAATAGGGTTGCCGCGGCAGTAGCTTCAGCGTATGCGAAATTTTCCGCTCGCAACCGCTTAACATCCTCCATTTTCAGAATTTTATAAGGGAAATTCATAAAGATTTGTATATTTCGTTTAGGATTTTATTAGAATAATTAAACAAAATTACAGATTAAAATAATATAAATTTAAACTATCTTAATCCTATTATTACTAGGCGCTTTTATTCTTGGGTTTAGAAAAAGCTAAAAATGTGGATTGCAGTTCAAAGTAATTGTTGACGACAAATTATTGATTGTGAGCATAATCATCAGGAGGATGAGATCAGCTACTAACAAAACCGTCGGGAAAATTTCAACATTAGTTTTTATTATATTACATCCGGAGTTTGAATGTCCCCAGTCCAGAAGTAAGATTGTCATTAAAGAAACATATTATTTATACCGATGAAAGAATATCTATTACTCATCAGAGAAGATTTTAGTGCGTATGGAAATATTACGCCGGAAGAGATGCAAAAAAGTATAGAAGCGCACATGAAGTGGGTGGAAAACCTTGTAGCAAGTGGAAACTTCAAGGGAGGCGATCCTTTATCACCCGAAGGAAAAATTATAAAGGGCAAAGAGATGCTCATCACCGACGGGCCATTTGTAGAATTAAAAGAAAGCATCAGTGGATACTATTTTCTTTTAGCAAATTCGCTGGCTGAGGTGATGGAAATTGCAAAGGGCTGCCCTTCCCTGGTAATGGAGAATGCCACCATAGAAGTAAGGGAGGTATTGCAAACGGAGGAAAACTAAGTGTCTGCGGATACCAAAAATATCGACAGCCTGGCGGACCATCTTTTTCGGGAGAATTCGGGAAAGATGGTTGCCCATTTATGTCGCAGGTATTCTCTAAAAAATATAGCAGACATTCTGGACATCGTACACGACACCTTTGAGACGGCATTGGTACAGTGGAAATTTGCTGGCCTTCCGCGGAATCCCGAGGCATGGCTGATGCAGGTGGCTAAAAACAAAGCCATTAACCACTTTAAAAGAGAGCAAAAAAAGACATCCATTGATCCTTATAAACTCACTTCCTTCCAGAAGTCACATGAAGAAGCCTGCTCAGACCAAATGCAGGAGGATTTTGAATTAGCGGATAGCCAATTGGAATTACTGTCTTTGTGCTGTGATTTGGAAGTTTCAGCAAAAAGTAAGATAATTTTGACCCTCCACATTTTGTGTGGTTTTGGTCTTGCAGAGATGGCCAACGCTTTGTTGATGAATGAAGAAGCCGTAAAAAAAGCATTGTTCAGATCAAAACAACTTTTAAAAAAGAAAACACCTGTTTTTGGGGCCAATCCCAAAAAGTATGATTCCGCCAACGAAAGGCTCGCTCATACCATTTTGTATTTAATGTTCAACGAAGGATACAAATCAACAAATTCAGCCATGTTGCTGAATCATGACCTATGCTATGAAGCCATGCGCCTGACAAAGCTCCTTTTAACAGAAGATGCTGATTTAAAATGCGAGACAAGCGCCTTGCTGTCGCTCATGTTTTTCAATCTTTCGCGCTTTCCCGCCCGTCTCACAACCGGTGGCGAAATGGTGAGCCTGGCGGATCAGGA
>CAZHZR010000334.1:0-3429 GCA_964537095.1 uncultured Roseivirgaceae bacterium | reverse complement strand
CCATGTTGACTTTGTCATGCAAAAGCATAAGAAGAGCAATAAAATTGAAACTTTGAGTTTAAAATTACCTTTCATAATATTCCTAGTCATTAAGGTGATGTCCCTTTGGCGATGCCTTCAGGCACTTTTTTATCTATTTCTTAAAAGTCTGCCTTCTAGCCAAATCGCTTCCCATGCAAGCAAGTCAAGCTTCTGTGAAACAGACCGATCACTTTTTTTACTTTAGAAATATACAAGGAGGCTTATTGGAAAATTATAATATTAGTTGCCAAATCTTACAAACGATAGAGTTATAGAGACAAAAATGAATTTGGAAGCGGATGCCTGAATGAGGGTGTGATTTTTAGAGGCTTTGATTAAAAACCTGCTAAAAACCCAAAACGCAGTTTTAATATTTAGCATATTTTGTAACTTAGCGGCGCTAAAGATTGTATTAGATATATACAATCGATTATTTATCACAATTTTTAAATACTATCCATGGCTTTTGATATTGATATGATCAAGGCTGTATATGCACGAATGGGCAGCAGCGTTGATACAGCAAGAAGAATAGTAGGCAAGCCGCTTACATTGGCAGAAAAGATTCTTTATTCTCACCTGTATAATGGAGAAGCGACTGAAGCCTATGAGCGAGGAAAATCGTATGTCGACTTCGCCCCTGACAGGGTAGCAATGCAGGATGCGACAGCTCAAATGGCCTTGTTACAATTTATGCAGGCTGAAAAACCTAAGGTTGCAGTCCCTTCCACGGTACATTGCGATCACCTTATCCAGGCCGAGATAGGTGCACAGGCAGACTTGAAAAAAGCCAATACTATTAACAAAGAGGTTTATGATTTCCTCTCTTCAGTATCTAACAAATACGGTCTGGGGTTCTGGAAACCAGGTGCGGGTATCATTCACCAGGTAGTATTGGAAAACTATGCGTTTCCCGGAGGAATGATGATAGGCACGGATTCTCATACACCCAATGCTGGCGGACTGGGAATGATTGCCATTGGTGTCGGCGGTGCTGATGCAGTGGACGTGATGGCGGGCATGGCCTGGGAACTTAAATTCCCTAAACTAATTGGGGTGAAACTTACTGGAAAACTGAGCGGCTGGACTTCTCCCAAAGATGTCATTCTGAAGGTTGCAGGTATCCTGACAGTGAAAGGAGGCACTGGTGCCATTGTTGAATATTTTGGCGAAGGTGCTGATTCTATATCATGTACAGGAAAAGGAACTATCTGTAATATGGGTGCTGAGATCGGCGCTACCACTTCTATTTTTGCTTATGGCGAAAAAATGAGGGAATATCTGATCTCTACGGAAAGAGAAGACGTAGCGAACGAGGCTGATAAAGTAATAGAATACCTTCGTGCAGACGAAGAAGTATATGCTAACCCTGAGCAATACTATGATCAGGTAATAGAAATAAATCTTTCTGAGTTAGAGCCACACGTAAACGGACCGTTTACTCCTGATGCAGCATGGCCGTTATCCCTGTTTGCGCAAACGGTGAGAGAAAAAGGATGGCCCACAAAATTAGAAGTAGGTTTAATAGGCTCCTGTACAAACTCTTCTTATGAAGACATAACAAGAGCGGCATCTGTCGCCAAGCAGGCCTCTGAAAAGAAACTGGTTGCAAAATCAGAATTCACCGTTACGCCAGGATCGGAGTTGGTGCGATACACTACTGAAAGAGATGGTTTACTACAGATTTTCGAAGATATTGGTGGCGTAGTATTGGCAAATGCCTGTGGACCATGTATAGGACAATGGGCGCGACATACGAACGATCCGAATCGAAAAAACAGCATCATTACATCTTTTAACAGAAACTTCGCCAAAAGAAATGATGGCAATCCGAATACGCATGCTTTTGTTGCGTCCCCGGAAATAGTTACAGCTCTGACCATAGCCGGAGATCTGACTTTTAACCCGATGACGGACACCATCATCAACAGCGAAGGTAATGCTGTGAAACTGGATGAACCTCAAGGTGTAGAGTTGCCGGTTAACGGCTTTGCAGTAGAAGATGCAGGCTATCAGGCTCCTGCCGAAAACGGAGAGAAGATCCAGGTAATTGTGGATCCTAATTCTGACAGGCTGCAATTGTTGGCACCATTCAATTCCTGGAAAAAGGAAGATTTAACAGGAATGAAGCTTTTGATAAAAGCGAAAGGAAAATGTACAACCGATCATATTTCTATGGCAGGCCCATGGTTAAAATACCGAGGCCATCTGGACAATATCTCCAACAATATGTTGATCGGCGCAATGAATGCTTTCAATGATGCTACCAACAAAGTAAAGAATCAATTTACCGGCGATTACGATGAAGTTCCTGCAACAGCAAGGGCATATAAAGCAAAGGGCATTGGTTCAGTAGTAATTGGCGACGAAAACTACGGTGAAGGTTCTTCCCGTGAGCATGCTGCCATGGAGCCGCGTCATTTGGGTGTTCGCATGGTTCTGGTAAAATCTTTTGCCCGTATCCATGAAACCAACCTTAAAAAGCAAGGTCTGCTGGGAGTAACTTTTGCAAATCCGGCAGATTATGACAAAATTCAGGAAGATGACACCATCGATGTATTGAACCTGGATCAGTTTAGCGCCAATTCGCCTTTAAAGGTAGCTTTAAATCATGCGGATGGCAGCAGAGATGAAATTCTGGTGAATCACACTTATAACGAAGGACAAATTGAGTGGTTCTGGGCAGGGTCTGCCTTGAACGTGATCAAAGGAAAGCATCAGCAAAATGCTTAAGATCTGACACTTACATGTAATAGCTTTAAAAGAGGGATCAGCTTGATCCCTCTTTTGGTTAAATGCCGGCCACTTGCGCCAGATTAGCAGATAATGCTATTATTAATATTAATATTAATCAACCAAGCCAGGGTAACAAAACCGATTGCCTTTAACAGAGAGATCAGCGATAATTTTCTTCCGTTTAAAGAATGAAAGAATTTTGAGATGACCCCACGGATCTATAAGTTTGAATCGAACGCAGGTAATCAGCAAACAATGATGAATTTTAGAAGTTCTTATTTGGACTAATTATAAATAATAATTACCTTTGGGGCAGTTAAAATTCAAATTGCATGGTTGAAGTTTATAGAACAAAGTACGGTTGCGTTTATCAGTGCGATGAGCAAAATTGTTTTTTGGTGGATTTTGCTGGGTCTCTTACACCTTTTAAATTTCATTGTTTTATGCGATTGAAGCAGCTGGTTGACCAGATTGATATTGAAGGAATGGTTAACAATCCAGACAATGCTGCCGACCTTGAGATCATTTCTCCCTGCAGTTGCGAACGATGCTACACGCTTACACTTCCGGAAATAATCCGGTTTAAGAGCTTGCTTGAAGGTGCAAAAGTAATGCTTGACCTCAATTCTATTATTCACGAACGCTTGAAGTTGGTTTACAGCTAATCGAACA
>CAZHZR010000333.1:0-3458 GCA_964537095.1 uncultured Roseivirgaceae bacterium | reverse complement strand
GTCCTTCTAACGGTTAAATTGGCCAAACTTCTGAAGTTGTGGGTTTTGTTCTTCCGAGATTGCGTCTTTATAACTTCTGAAGCTTTTGTTTCGAATATCAGGGAGCCAGCCTTTCTATTTTCCAGCTGCCGTTTTCCAGAAAATACACGAAGCGATCGTGAAGCCTGCTGGCCCTTCCCTGCCAAAATTCTACCCTTTCCGGAATTACGTGAAAGCCACCCCAATGTGGAGGTCGGGGAATTCCTTTTTCTTTAAATTCCAGTTCTAATCTACGATGACTTTCTTCCATCACTTCCCGGTTTTCTATAATATCGCTTTGAGGTGAAGCCCATGCTCCCAATTTGCTGCCCTCCGGTCTGCTATTAAAATATGCATCAGATTCTTCTGCCGAAGTTTTTTCTACTTTACCTTCTATTCTTACCTGGCGTTCAAGCTCAGGCCAGAAGAAGTTAAGACACACCCAAGGGTTGAGTTCCAAATGCTTTGCTTTTTGGCTTCTGTAATTAGTAAAGAACTTCAACCTGCTTTCGGAAATTCCCTTCAACAGCACAATCCGCGATGAAGGCTTGCCTGAGGGTGAGACAGTTGACAAGCTCATGGCATTCGGCTCCAGGACCTCCGCTTTTTGCGCCTCCTCAAACCAGGCCGAAAATTGCTTGAGTGGCGTGTCTAGCAAATCTTCCTTTTTCAGGATATCCTTTATATATTCTCTTCTTAAAGCAGCAATGCTCTTTTCCATGACATGTTTTTTTTAAAATTAATAATTAAAGTGGAAATAGTCTTTGCAAAGCATGAATATTTCCTTAATCTTGACCATGTAGTAAAAGCAAAACGCAATGCCAGTTGCAATAAAGGGAATAAGGCAAACTCAAGCAGGGGGATCGTAACCTTGAAAATATTTGTTCCTCCGTTAAAGGTGGTAACACGGGTCGCAGTAAATTGCTGAGGAATGAGTAGTTATTGAAGTTGCCTGAAACACCAAATATGGTCTCGCGTTGTCAGCCGTTGAGCTCTTTAAACTACTTTGGAGATATTCTGTTTAATACATTAAAGATCAAGGAATTAGATCTTTATAAATCGTTGAAGCAAATTAATATTTATGAATTATTACAGCAACTTTGAAAACCAAATTCCGGCAAAGGGCGATCTGCTAATATCAGAACCCTTTTTACCTGATCCGAATTTCGAGCGAACGGTTGTATTAATTTGCGAACACAATGAACAGGGTTCTTTTGGCTTCATCCTCAACAAGCCTTCGTTGCTCAAATTAAGTGATGTGATGGAAGAAGTGGATCCTTTCCAGAAGACAATACATGTCGGAGGGCCGGTCCAACAAGATACACTTCACTTTATTCATCGAATGGGACATATTTTGGAAGGAGGCGAGAAAGTTGGCGAAAATATCTACTGGGGCGGCAATTTTGAGCAACTCAAAATAATGGTTTCCAACAAGGAAGTAAATGATGATGATATCCTATTCTTCGTGGGCTATTCTGGCTGGGGAGAGGGGCAGTTAATGGAAGAGATAAAGGAAAAATCATGGATGGTACACAAAGCAGCTACATCTGGGCAGGTATTTGATAAAAATCCGGAAAGTCTATGGCGGGATATATTAAAGGAAAAGGGAGGAAAATATAAAATGTTCTCAAATTACCCTACTGACCCCCGACTTAATTAGAGGATTTTTTTAGTTTTGTTATAGATGTTTTGCAGGTTTTGTGTAAATTTTGGAAATTATGAACAGAGAGAAAGAAATATTGGGCGCATCTGAAGAAGCAGATGAGATTAATGATGCTTTTGAAAATAAAGCCGACGAAAGTAAATCTGCTGATGCTGACAAACCTGTAGATGAAAGTAGCGAAACCGCTCATTCACAGGAAGAGAATGTACAGGAAATAGCGGAAGAAACTTCTTCTGCTGAAGCTGTTGAGTCAAACAGCCTTTCAGAACCAGCAGAACCCGCAGAACCTACCGAATTGGGCGCAGGGGAGGAGACCAAAAAAGTACCTTCTGAACCAATTCCTGTTTCAAATGACCAACCTACCTCGCCGGAAGATTCGGCTACAGCAAAAGCATTAACAGAGCCTTCAGCAGAAAATCCGGAACCAGGTCCAAATGCTGATTTAGTTAGCGAAGAAAAGCTTTCTGAGGCTCAGGTTAAGAATGATGAAGTTGAAAATGCTGATCACGATGAGCAAGAGGATGAGCATCAGAAAATTGATTACCACAACTACGATAAAAAGCGGTTGGTAGAGGTAATTGAAGGATTGCTCAAAGAAACGAACATCAAAAGAATTGATGATATAATAAAGGAGATAAAGCCACATTTTGACGAACTAAAGGACGCCGAGCGTTCTGAAGCGCTTCGTAAGTTCACAGAAAATGGGGGAGAGGAAGCAGATTTCGTCTTAAAACCAGATCCTCTGGACACCCGCTTTGAAGCAGATTTGGCCCTTTTGAGAGATAGACGTGCAAAACATTACAACAACCTTGAAAAGCAGAAGGAAACAAACCTTGCTTCAAAAAATGCGCTTTTAGAAAAACTTAGAAGTCTGGTGGATGATGAAGAAACTACGGCCAGCATCAACGCACTAAAGGAGGTTCAGAACGAATGGAAGAAAATAGGTCAAATTCCAGCAGGCCAGGTAAAAACTCTTTGGGCAAATTATAATGCACTCATTGACAGGTTCTATGACAACAGAAGTATCTATTTTGAGCTGAAAGAACTCGACAGGAGAAAAAATCTGGAGTTAAAACTAGAGATCTGCGAAAAAGCTGAGGAACTGACCAAAGAAAGCAATATCAAAAATGCCATCAAGAGCCTCAACGAGCTGCATGAGGAGTTCAGACACATAGGTCCGGTTCCAAAAGATGAGCAGGAAGCTTTGTGGCAGAGGTTTAAAGCTGCATCAGACGTAATATACGATAAAAGGAGGGAGTTTGTAGATAAGTTAAAAGTTGACTTAAGCGCAAACCTGAAGGTAAAACAAGCCATTGGTGATGAAGCACAGGCGTTTCTCAGTTTCGACTCAGATCGTATCAATGACTGGAATGAAAAAACTAAAGAAATCCTGGAACTTCAGAAGCGCTGGGAAGCGGTGGGCGGACTGCCGAGAGAGAAGGCCAAGGAGATCAACAAGCACTTCTGGGGAGCCTTCAAGGGCTTCTTTAGCAATAAAAATGCATTCTTCAAGAAACTTGAAGGGCTAAGGGAGGAAAACCTGAAGAAGAAAGAAGAGCTGGTATCAAAAGCAGAGGCCTTAAAAGAAAACACGGACTGGGAATCTACAGCCGAAGCCCTAAAGGGTTTGCAAAATGAATGGAAAGCGGTTGGCCCTGTGCCTGAGAAACAGCGAAACGCAATCTTTAGTAGATTTAAAAAAGCCTGCGATCATTTCTTCGATCAGAAGCGCGCGAAAAACAAAGAGGTAAACAAGGAATTTGAAGAAAACCTTGAG
>CAZHZR010000332.1:0-3461 GCA_964537095.1 uncultured Roseivirgaceae bacterium | reverse complement strand
AGCCATAACCCTATACAATGGAACGCTCTCAAACTATTGAACCAGGATGGAGAGTTTATATCAGAAGAAGAAGGACTGGAGATTCTTAAAATTGCCGAACAGGAAGCATTTGAGTTTGCGGAGGTGAAGAAGCTGGGCACTTATGAAATAGACGAAAGCTATATTGCGATTCATATAGAAAAGATATTACGCCTTCCGTTGGTTGACGTGGAGGCTATAAAAGAAAGAAATTTCCGGATTGCCATTGATTGCGTTAATTCAACGGGTGGAATTGCGGTGCCCAAACTGTTAAAGGCGTTGGGAGTAAAGAATGTGACAGAAATATTCTGTGAACCCACTGGCATTTTCCCGCACAATCCGGAGCCTCTCCCTGATAACATCAATTACATCTGCAACGAAATCAACCACGGCCAGTATGACCTGGGCATTGTTGTAGACCCTGATGTGGATCGACTGGCACTTGTTACTGAAGACGGCACTCCGTTTGGTGAGGAGTACACGCTGGTTGCTGTGGCCGATTATGTTTTATCCCACAAGAAAGGCAATACCGTATCTAACCTTTCATCATCAAGAGCATTAAAAGACATCACCTTAAAACATGGCGGGAGCTATGCTGCCTCTGCTGTTGGTGAGGTGCATGTGGTAAGAACCATGAAAGAAACCAATGCCGTGATTGGCGGAGAAGGTAATGGGGGCGTTATTTTCCCCGAATTGCATTACGGCCGTGATGCCCTTGTAGGCATAGCTTTATTTCTGTCTCATCTGGCAAAGTTTGGCAAATCCGCCTCTATGTTACGAGCAAGTTACCCGACCTATCACATTTCTAAAAACAAGATTGAACTGACGCCGGACATTGACGTAGATAATGTTCTTGTTAAGATTAAAGAGAAATACTCCAAACAGCCTATTAACGATATCGATGGTGTAAAGATCGAGTTCGATAAAGAATGGGTACATCTCCGGAAATCTAATACAGAACCTATTATTCGAATCTACTCCGAATCAGATTCCCTGGCTACCGCAGAACATTTAGCCAATAAAATCATTTCTGATATTAAAGAAATTATTACCCACTAAAGATCTCAGGCCGATGCGGGTATATTTAGACAATGCGGCTACAACTCCTTTGGACGAGGCAGTATTTGAAGCCATGAAGCCATACATGCTCGGGAATTTTGGAAATCCTTCCTCTATTCATTCTCACGGAAGAGAAGTCCGGTCAGCCATAGAAAAAGCCCGTAAAAAGGTTGCTGATTTGTTGAACACATCCCCTTCGGAAATTTTCTTTACTTCAGGTGGTACGGAGGCTGACAATACCGCCATCAGATGCGGCATTGAGCAGTACGACCTGAAGCACGCCATTACTACGCCCATCGAGCATCATGCCGTTTTGCACACCTTGCAATCAATGGAAAAAGAAGGTAAGGTAAAACTATCTTATCTGGATCTTGATGAAAAAGGCGACTTTGATCTTGAACAGCTTAAGGCCTTACTAGAAAGCAATGAAAGTTCATTCGTATCGGTAATGCATGCCAACAATGAAATCGGCAATATTTATGATATCGTGTCGATAGGAGCCCTGTGTAAAGAATACGGCGCGATTTTTCATTCCGACACGGTACAAACCATTAGCCATTACCCTATAGATCTTCAGAAGATTTCCATTAGCAGCATCACCGGTGCCGCTCATAAATTTCATGGACCAAAAGGCGTAGGTTTTTTGTATGTGAATAACGATTTCAAAATTCATCCTTTGATTCACGGTGGCGCGCAGGAACGGAATATGCGTGGAGGAACAGAAAATGTCTATGGAATTGTGGGATTGGCCAAAGCCATGGAAATTGCCCATGAAAATATGGAAGCGCATAGGCAGCATATTCAGGGTTTAAAAGAACGGATGATTTCGAAATTGAGGGATTCAATACCGGGAGTCGAATTTAATGGAAACAGTATGGACATGGAAAAAAGTTTGTACACAGTACTAAATGTAAGTCTTCCTCCTTCTGACGACAACGACATGCTCTTGTTTAACCTGGATATTCACAAAATATCTGTTTCCGGAGGAAGTGCCTGTAGCAGTGGCAGTAATATTGGCTCACACGTATTAACAGCGCTTAACTGCGATCCCCAACGTGGTGCAGTTCGCTTTTCATTTTCTAAATACAATACAAGCGATGAAGTCGACTATGCAGTTCAGCGATTGGCTTCTATATTTACTGTAAATGCTTAAGGGCTAATCCACCAAAGATGGCGCCTGGCTTTGGTTATTCGACTCCAAACTATTGTTGTCAAGCACCAATGCCTTAAGGCAATCCACCCAAATTGGAGAATTATTCAGGCTCTCTACAAGTTGCCATTCTTCTCCACCTGCTTCCATAAATATTTCTTTGAACTCATCGCCCACCTCTACCGTAGTTTCCAGACAGTCGGCAATGAATGATGGAGAAAACGCCAATACCTTCTTATACCCCTTTTTTGGAAAATCTTTAATTACTTCATCAGTATAAGGTTTTACCCAAGGGTCTTTTCCTAATCTGGACTGAAAAGCTACCTCATACTTATCTTCAGGAATATTTAAAGCGCTGGCCAGCAACCTGGAGGTTTGATAACATTGCGCACGGTAGCAATATTGGTTCTTTTTATGGTAAACAGAACAACACTTATCTGATATCTGGCAGTAGTTTTGAACCGAAGCCTTCTTAATTTGCCGTTCCGGAACTCCATGGTAACTAAATAGAAAGTAATCATAGTCCGTCTGCGCCATGTGCTTTCTGGCTATTTGCGCAAAGGCTTCTATAAAAAGCGGATGCTCCAAAAAGTTGCTCACTATTGACATCGAAGGCAACACCTGCCAATCCTGCATCAATTCCATCACTTTATCAATAACAGATCCCGTACTTGCAGAAGCGTACTGAGGAAAAAGGGGAATTAAAATAATATTGGTCACCGAAGCATCTTTCAACTCCTGCAAAGCTGAGGCTATAGAAGGGCTTTGATAACGCATGCCCAGGCTTACAAGATACTGGTCACCTAGTTTCTGCTGCAACTGTAGCTTAACGTCCTCACCATAAAATTTAAGCGGAGAACCACGCTCCTCCCAAAGCTGTTTATAAACTTTGGCCGATTTAGGAGAGCGAAAAGGCGCAATAACAAAATTGATCAAAAACCACCTGGAAATAAAGGGAATATCAATTACCCTCTTGTCCATCAAAAATTCCCGAAGGTATTTACGTACGTCCGGCGTTTCGGGACTATCCGGTGTTCCCAGATTTACCAACAAAACTCCTGTTGTAGCTTTGGCTCTCTTCATCACTGTATAGTATCTATTTTCAAATCAGGAAATCCATTCTCAAAGCACCGACGCCTTGCGGTTTATCCGATACTCAAAGATATTGCATACAAACAGAATGAAACAGTTAAATTGAAAGAAAATTAGTCTATGTACAAATAAGGGAAAGGAC
>CAZHZR010000331.1:0-3484 GCA_964537095.1 uncultured Roseivirgaceae bacterium | reverse complement strand
AAACAGCACCAAACAAACACCCTGAAAGCACCAGTTGGCGCGTGGACGTCGCTTTTAATAGTATGTAAAATAAGAAGGAGAACGCCATCAAGGCAAGGATGTAGTTCACATACATCAATGATAACGCGTTTAAAACCGCGGCAAAAATCACCAAGGCTGCTACCTGGCTATTAAACGCTCTTTGTCTGCTGTTAAATTGATTCCCAATGCCCTTCTTCAATCCTGCTCCCGACATTTCTATCCTACAATCTTATGTAGGAGCAAAATAAGCAGTTATATATCTCACAAAACCTGACTATTTCAAGAATATGTTACGTTTGTTCGTGTGTTACCAACATTAATGCAATATGCAATAGACAATAGCAGCTTAGGTGGCTTTTAGTTTTTATAACCTTCTGACTGACAAGATAAATTTAAATAATTGAAGTATTAGTAACTGGTATATTTTATATATTTCGTTGTAATCATCATGTAATAAAAGGAGAATACTATATCCAATAATGCTTTTTTGATATGCTATATTAATTGGTCCTCAGACGCCATTATCGACATTGCCACAAGCGGACGCTCGCGCCGGAAGGGGGTTTTAGTGATGTTTAAATTTCCATATCCACAAAAACCTAAGTTGCCTCCATCAAATAAAAGACGTTATGAGGGCGGGACGTCTTTCGTCTTTTTGGAGTTCATCCAGAAAGGGGCGGTTACGAACCAACCGATGGTGCCACAAAGCATTAATACTTTGTTTAAATCTGGCGGAATTACCCCCATAAAGACTAAAAATGAAGGGATGATGGTAAGAAGAAGACAGACTATCGAAATACCTGTGATCAACTTAATTTTTGTAATTTCCTTTTTCGTGTTTTCCATTTTCTTAAATGATCATGTTTAAAAAAACTGCATGTTTCTTTCAACGGACAAAGTATGCGCATCAAGGCAGCGTTGCTTCTGCCTTGTGCGAAGTGTTTACAGGATTTTTATCTGAGGACAAGGGCACTTTCTTCTGATAGATTTTCGCGGCAACAACGTAAATTATCACCGCCACGAACCATCCGGGAAGTCCTAGAAAGAAAATTTCGATGCCAAACTGTAAATTGAGCAAAAGACAAAACACGAGGGTAAGTGCCCAGGTGGTGGCTACTGACCAATTCAATGAAGAGTTGCTCCTTTCCGCGTAATTGTCCTGCAGGCCAAGTCGCTTCAAAGCATATATATCCATAAAAATAATGGCACCAACTGGCATCAGAAGTAAACCGTACAACGCTACAAAGTCAAGCAGTTGCATCACCAGGGCAGGAAAACAGGCTGCAATGGTTGTGAAAAGCCCTACGGCAAGGGTTACTTTCCAGGTTTTCCATTTTGGATTGATGGATTGAATGGCCAGCCCTGCTCTGTATAAAGTAGGATTGGCAGTGGTCCATCCTGCAATCACTACACAAACAGCGCCCGCAACGCCTACTGCTCTGAAAGCGATCGGTCCGGGAGCAAATTCTGTGCTATTGTTAGATTCCAGCAAAAACAGCGAATACAATATCCCTGATGCAATCCAGGCGATATAATGCCCTAGAAAGACTCCTGTAGCAGTTGAAAAACCCATTTGCCACTTTTTGGCATAACGCAAGATGGACATATCGCCCATACCTATGTGCATGGCCATATTGCAGAACCAGGCAAAAAACATTATATGCCAGAAAGTAAACTTACTGCGTCCTTCAAGAGGGGTACCCGTCCAGATGGTGCTTTCTGCTACGGGCCAGAAGTCGCTTATAGAATTGATCCCCAACTCTGGTAAAACGGCGATGGCAGAAGCAATGAAAATCATGATCATCCATGGCGACGCAATATTGGCAAAACGGGAAACCTGCTCGAAGCCAAACATGGCAACTACAGTGGTAATAATCCCGATCACAAAAACCGCCACCACCCAGCCAACACTATTCGGGTAGACGTCATTCAAAGAAGGCATGATCATGTCGAAAGGAATCCCCACTGCCGTTGCGGAAACGGCGATCATGGACCCTGCCAGAAAACAGAAAAGACCTGCATTGACCAGGTTATAAATGAGGGAAAACTTAGTTCCTCCGATTTTCTCAAGCTGGTAATACAGGGTGATGCGTTTATCTACAGCAATGCGGGCTGTTAAAAAAGCCCAGCTTAGCACCGCCAAAATATTCCCGACCAGGAGGCCGGTAACTAAATCGATTGCACTTGCGCCATGGGCTACAAACAGGGGCCCGATTACAAATTCTGTACCTGCAGTATGTTCCCCTGCATATGTTCCGATGAAGCTTTTCCAGCCTTTTAATTTATTCTGAGGGATGGGTTCGCGCTCGTATTCATTAACCGCATCTAACTTTTGAGCAAAGCTTTTTTTGTTGGACATGTTAAAATATAAATTTTCTTTGAGTTAGGTTCAAATACGTTGATAATTCCAGGTGCATCAGGTCGCCTCCTGCTCGGTTTAGGCAAAAGCGTTCTTTTTTGATTGTGTTCCTGGTTATCCGTACCTGCACTTATAAACATAGATAAGTATTTATTCAGAGGTATCCTGTACCATACTGCCAGCGGTTAGTATATGAAAAGTAGGCGATTTCAAAGCACTAAACTTTCGGTTTAGCACAATCTTTGAAAAATGGTTTGAACTTTGAATTTAGCACAAACTCGCCTATATATACATTATTGGCGGTTCGTCGTTTTTTTGTCATTCTTTTTTGGGTTGATAATACAAGATTATAGCTCCATTATTAAAGGTTTTATTCTTAACGAGCTTAAAAATAATTCTGTCGTTTATGTTTTCAAAGAATGGCAAACCTTTTCCTTCAACCATTGGATAAATGCAAAGCTGGAATTCATCCATCAAATCAAGTTTTAAGAGTTGTATAATTAAACTACGGCTACCTACTAAAATATCTTTTCCTGATTGTTGTTTGAGTTCTAAAACTTCATCTATTAAGTCGCGTTTTGCTATTGTAGCACTTTCCCATTCTACATTTTTTATAGTGTGTGAGAAAACTATTTTTGGAATTTTATCTATAGCCGTAGCAAAGTCATTCATTGATCTTTTTTCAGATGGATTTTCCAAAACGGTTCGCCAAAACTCCATAAGTTCATACGTAGTCCTACCATATAGAATTGCGTCTCCCTGACCTAGTAGCTCCGTATAATGTTTATGTATACCTTCATCGGGCATTCCAGCAGTATGGTCGCAAATCCCGTCAAGTGTCATATTTAGTGCTCCAATTATTTTCCTCATATTATTTATATCTATTCAACTATTGGTTTTCGCAGATCGTTTCTCCAATGACCGCCAGCGTTCAAATTTGTTGACAGTTAGTAGCGCCTGTAAACGAATCGGCTTATTCGATATTCGACTCGTTAAGAAATCAAGCAATCGATTGCACGATCGGGCAAGCTAAACAGAGTTTCTATTGATAAAACGGAACACGTTCTTGACAATTTCCTTCTTCATAATACATTATTGCTAATA
>CAZHZR010000330.1:0-3489 GCA_964537095.1 uncultured Roseivirgaceae bacterium | reverse complement strand
CATGCTGCCAAAGCACTGGGCGCCTCCAGCATATTTTTGGAGAGCAACACCAAGCTTACGCCAGCAATTAACCTGTATCAGAAGCTGGGCTTCAAAAGAATTGAAGCGCGTCCGACACCCTATAAAAGGGTTGATATTCAAATGGAGCAGGATTTAACTTAATGAGTAAATTGAACAGAATTCTTATATGGCCAACAAGATATTAAGAACATGAGCACACAAAACAACCACATCAATTACATAGAGTTAAAAGCAAAAGACCTTGAAGCGATCAAGCAATTTTACAGCAGTGCTTTCGGTTGGCAATTCACCGATTACGGTCCGGATTATGTAGCCTTTTCAGAATGCGGACTTGATGGCGGCTTCGAGAAAACAAACGACGAAATCATAAATGGCGCCCTGGTTATTCTTTATCATGAGGACTTGAATATCGCCAAAGATAAAATTATCGAGGCCAGGGGGAGTATATCAAAAGATATTTTTTCTTTTCCCGGCGGACGAAGATTTCATTTCCTCGATCCTTCTGGAAATGAACTGGCGGTTTGGTCGGAGAAGTAATATCAGGCCATCGCTCTGAATTAGTCACGTGAAGTTTGGAGCTTAACTCTAAATCATAGGCGCTTTACAACTCAAAGTTGATACCATCTTTTTTTAGCTGAAAGTATTTCTTTTCATTAAACTGAAAGAGATTTCCCGGCCTTCCTGCTCCTTTTAGTTGTTGCTTCTCTTTGGTTTCCTCCAGGAAACCATACTTCGTCACCTTCTTTTTGAAATTTCTGCGGTCAATGGGACGGTCAAGCACGGTTTGATAGAGTTTTTCCAAATCAGAAAAAGGAAACTTTTTATCAAGCAGCTCAAAACCTATGGGTTCATAAATAATCTTTCCCTGCAGCCGTTTCAAAGCAGTCTGAATAATTTGATGGTGATCAAAAGCCAATTCAGGAAGGTTTCTGACATCATGCCAGGCTACATCACTTGCATCGGTGTCTGCTTTTATCTCAAAAGCATCCGGCCGTACCAATCCGTAGTAGGCAACAGCAATTACGCGGTTTCGTGGATCCCGCTGCGGCGAGCCAAATGTGTACAGCTGTTCCAGATAGCTGATTGAAACCCCGGTTTCCTCTATAAGTTCTCTTTCAACAGCTTCTTCCAACGATTCTTCATCCTTGACCAGACCTCCTGGTAATGCCCAGATTCCTTTAAAAGGATCAATTTTTCTTTTAATTAAGAGGATAGAAAGCCCTTCTCTGGAATTATACCCAAAAACCACCGCGTCAACAGAAACCTTAATATTTTGATGTACAGCCATCATCAAATATAATAATTAATGTATGTATTACACAAAATATAAGGAGACTTTTGTTAGATTTTTCGGGCAACTATTAAAGCATTGGTAGGAGGGTAGGGCAGCGGCGGAAATTGCAATACTTTTCCAATGATGCGCAAAAGCGATGTCAATATTTCCTTTCCAAAGATATCTTCTCTCAATCGAGAAAAGCGTTTCGTTTATGAGCCTAAACTTTTAAATTCCGAAGAGATTTTATTAACTTCAAAAATAAATTTATTTTGGGCAATTTTTCACAACATGATAAACAGAAGAAAATTTTTAGAAAGCGCGGCTTTAGGAGTTTCCGGTCTCGCGCTTAGCGCGTATTCATTCCCTTTTGCGACTGGCTTCGCTAACAAGAAGAAACTTGGTGTTGCCTTAGTGGGTTTGGGGTATTATAGTACCGATCTACTCGCTCCGGCGCTTCAATTGACACAGAACTGTTATTTGGCAGGTATTGTCACAGGAACACCATCCAAAGCTGAAGATTGGAAAAAGCAATACAATATACCCGAGAAAAACATTTACGATTATAGCAATTTCGACACCATCGCTAATAATCCGGATATTGACGTAATCTATATTGTTTTGCCTCCGTCTATGCACGCAGAGTACAGCATCAGAGCAGCCCAGGCGGGTAAGCATGTATGGTGTGAGAAGCCCATGGCAATGACGGTTGAAGAATGTCAAAATATGATAGATGCCTGTAAAAAGAACAAAGTGAAGTTGAGCATTGGCTACAGGATGCAGCATGAGCCGAATACGCAGAAAATAATTCAGTTCAGAAAAGACAAGGAGTATGGGGTGATACAAAACGTAAACGCTGCGGCGGGCTATTTCGATCCAAGAACTGATCATTGGAAGCAGAAAAAGGAAATGGGCGGTGGTGCGATGTATGACATGGGTGTTTATCCTCTCAATGCTGCACGCTACAGTACCGGCTTAGAACCTATTGCGGTTACAGCCCGACAATCGACCAACAGGCCCGAAATTTACAAAGAAGTAGACGAGACAATGGCCTTTGATCTGGAATTTCCAGGAGGTGTCACCGCAAATTGCGAAACCAGTTTCGGGAAGCAGATCAACGCACTGAAAGTAAATTGCAAAGATGGTTGGTATACCTTAGAACCTTTCCAATCGTACAATGGCATAAAGGGAGAAACCAGCGATGGTACGAAATTAAACGCGTCCATTCCTAACCAGCAGGCCCGACAAATGGACAATGACGCACTGGCTATCATTAATAACAAGCCTATGCCCGTTCCAGGTGAAGACGGTTTGAAAGACATTCGGGTTGTAGAAGCCATATACAGATCTGTGAAAGAAAAAAGCAGGGTGGTGATATAGTATGTGATAGCATAATGGAGTGATGAAATACGCCTTAATTAGGAAGAGTGCAGATATTCGTAATCTTTGAGGATCGTGTAGAGAAATTTTACATTGGGAGTATCTGTTTCTATTTTGAGAAAATTCTTCGTTTTCAAGGCTATTTCATCAGTTGCCGTTCCGTTCAGACCATCTCTTCGCATTTTTAAAGCCCTTCTAATCAATTCTGCCTGCTTATCGTTCAGCCTTTTTACCTGCGGATAGGTTACTGTATGATCCAATGATTTTTTGATAGTCGAGATATCCGAAATGTTTAGCGATGCTCTTTGCTTGATCACGGTGGTTCCTGCTGCAATGTCCCCCAAACGCTGGCCGTTTTTGGTAACAATGATACACAAAATGGCCACACCTCCGTAGATGATGAAGTCGATGGGTCGCAGCACCCATCTCAGAAGGTAGTTGAAGATAGTAGGCGAGCCACCGTCGAGTTTTACCACTTTTATTTCCCGCACCTTTTTCCCCGGACTTTGGCCATCAGTAAATATTTCGAATAGAAGGGAATAAAATAGGATGGGGATAAATAGAATTACAAAGTAGAAGGAATTGTAAAATGATGCAAATAGAGAAATGATAAAGGAAGAAAACACCACGTAAACGAAAATAATGAGTGCATCTATCAGAAACGCAAGAATTCTATCACCTAGTCCGGCAAGCTCCAGCTTTATTTCTATATTCTGATTGGTAATAAATTTGGTCATTTCTCCTCTAACGCTTATTTTGGTAACAATTATAATAAAAAAATCATGCGGCAGGGGGTATTTGTAAGTTTAAATGAA
>CAZHZR010000329.1:0-3504 GCA_964537095.1 uncultured Roseivirgaceae bacterium | reverse complement strand
AATAGCATTGCAGGCAGAGAAGAGAAAAACTGCAACAGGCAGCACATGGGCGATAGAATTGAATAAGCGTTTCATGTTGATTTTGTTTAAGTGGAAAAAGAAGGTATATATACAAAAAGTTGATTGCGTGTTGGCTGCAACTAATCGGTCTTTAATGACTTCACAGGGTCAAGCAGTGCAGCCCCTATAGTTTGGTAGCTAATGGTAACTAAAGCGACTAACAAAGCCAATCCTCCCGAAACCAAAAACACCTCCACGCCAATGTCTATTCTATAGGCAAATGAAGTCAGCCATTCGTTCATTAAAAACCAGGAGAGTGGAACGGCAATAATGAAGGCGAGCGCTACCAGTTTCGTAAACTCTTTGGACAGCATGAAAACCACATCAGATACAGATGCCCCCAGTACTTTTCTCACCCCTATTTCCTTCGTTCTTTGTTCGGCAGTAAAAGCTGCCAGTGCAAATAGCCCTAAGCAGGCAATTAAAATGGCAAGGGAGGTAAAAATAGCCGTTATTTTCCCTATTCTCACTTCCGCCTGATAGGTCTGTTCGAACTTCTGGTCCAGAAACTCATAACTAAATGGTTGCCCATCCGCAATCCTGGCCCATTCCTCTTCTACAAAAGCAAGGAGTTCGGGGATATTTTCCGTCTGAATACGCAGACTCATTGCGCCACTACTTTTGCCCAAATACAGGCCTAAGGGGTAGATGTTTTCCTTTAGGGAAGAAAAGTGAAAATCTTTCAAAACACCGACTATAGTGTAACCTTTTACTTCCTCTGACTCGTTGTCTCTGTTTTCAGAAAAGTTAAAGGCATAGATTCTCTCGCCAATGGCGTTTTCAAACCCAAACTTTTTTACTGCTGATTCATTCAGAATCACTGACGATGAATCACTTATTGACCCTTCTCTGAATCCTCTTCCTTCCACAATTTCCAATCCCAGGGTCGATATATAGTCGTGATCTACATACCAGTTTTGCATGGATACGGAGTTTTCTTCCTGGGGTACAGTCCCTGAATATAAAGGATTGTTGTTTCTGATTGACCCAACCGGCAGGAATCCTGAGATGGTGGCGTTCAATATCTGTGGGTGCTTAATTAATTCTTCCTTAAAACTTTGAATTTGAGACCCCAGGCCATAGGTTTCATGTAAAACCAGCACTTGTTCTTTATCAAAACCTAAAGACTTGTTCTGTATGTATTCAATTTGCTTATAAATTATAACCGTTCCTACTATTAGCATGATGGAAATAGCAAATTGAAATACAACCAATCCGCTTCTCAGGAATTTGTTTCCGGCTCCCCCTTTTGCAATGCCTCCTTTAAGGACTTTTGCAGGCTCAAATGAAGAAAGATAAAAAGAAGGGTACGCACCTGCTACCACTCCAATAAACAACAATAAAATCAACGCTGCAAGCACAAATAAGCCGTTTCCAAGATAGTTTACAGTAAGTGATTTTCCTGCCAGATTATTAAAAGCAGGAAGAAATAATTCCATCAGCCCAATTCCCAACAGCAAACCCAGAAACCCGAGGAAAAAAGATTCAGAAAGGAATTGACCCACAAGCTGATTTTTAACCGAGCCCATCACCTTTCGAATGCCTACCTCCCTGGCTCTTTTCGCCGAACGGGCAGTGGAAAGATTCATAAAGTTGATGCAGGCAATTACTAAAATAAAAATTGCAATAGCTGAAAACACATATACAAATTTAATGTCTCCATTTTGGGCCAGTTCTCCTTCAAGGTTTGAATACAAATGAATATCCTGAACAGGCTGAAGAGAATATTTAATGGGACTTTCATCAAAATCCGCCGTATTCAAGCCCATGATGGACGATGCCTGCGGATACAGATATTTCTCTGTAAGTGCCGGAAATTTTTCCGCTACCGATGCCGGATCGGCGTTTTCAGAAAGCCGGATGTAAGTGTTGTAATTGTGGCTGAGCCAGATGCCCTCTTTGCTGTCCTGGAAGGATTCCATGGAAGCCAGAATCTCAAAATCAAAATGTGTATTGGCTGCTATTTCTTCATAAACACCCGTGACAATGTAACTTTCCTTACCGTCCAGCACCAGCATCTTCCCAAGGGGGTCTTCCTGTTTAAAATATTTATCGGCAATATTTCTGCTAATTACAAGGGTGTTGGGTTCTACAAGTGCCTGATCTTTATTGCCTTTGATCATGTCTATGGCAAATAACTGCAGGATGGACTGATCTGCGAAAGCCAATTTTTCCTCGTTGTAGGTAGTAGCACTCCCGGAAGGATCTGTCACTTTGATCAGCCAGTTACCATAGGGTCGCAGACGACCGGCTAATTCCACTTCCGGAAATTCATCCTGTAATGTCTCGGCCATCGGCGCTGGTGCCAGAGGATACAGGGAATGCTCTCCTCCGAAATCTATATCAGAATTTACCCGGTACAGCCTATCTGCGTGGGGATGGTGCTTGTCGTAACTCAACTCATCCTGTACAAACAACATAATCAGGAGGCAGCAGGCAATTCCAACTGCAAGGCCTATTATATTTATGAAGGAATAGAATTTGCTTTTTAACAGATTCCTGAATGCGATTTTAAAATAGTTTCTGAGCATTGTTGAAGGAATTAGCAATAAAAATGAGCGGTAGCCCTATTGCAGTACGGCTACCTTAACTTTGAACGGCTTGCATGCATATCGGCGTGACTACAAATAAATGATCACTCCGTGCAGCGATTCACACTCTGGAGCTAAAAGTTCATTTTTAGCACCCGGAGCAGTCGGTTTAGAAGTACTATCATGGCGGCCGGGCTCTGTGATGTACATCAAAGCAGTGCTGATGAGTGTGGCAATGAACACAAAAAACAGATTAAACCTATTCATAACTTGGTGATTTCGTTTAAGTTGGTCTCAATATATTAGATTACTAAAAGTTCAAAAGGGTTGCATTCACATTCAGTTTTTATAATGTTTTATTTTCAGTTTGATGCAACCAGCCTCGTGTAAATTGGCATGATCGGACCATGGTACAATTCATTTAAAGGCACTAAACATGGAATTCTTCTTTGATATTCTCCGTCACTACCTTGCCATCAAAGAGGTTGATAATTCGGTGCGCATAATTTGCATCATGCGGCGAGTGCGTTACCATAACAATGGTCGTACCCGAAGCATTTAAATCTGACAATAACTTCATCACCTCTTCGCCGTTTGCAGAATCCAGGTTACCGGTTGGCTCATCCGCTAGAATAAGACTTGGTTTGGCCACCACGGCACGTGCTATGGCAACCCGCTGTTGCTGTCCTCCTGATAGTTGCTGTGGAAAATGATTCCTCCTATGCATTATTGCCATTTGCTCTAATACTGCCTCTACTTTCTTCTTTCTTTCCGAAGTAGAAACCTTCAGGTAAAGCAATGGGAGTTCCACATTTTCGAAAACGGTAAGTTCATCAATCAAGTTGAAACTTTGGAAAATAAACCCTATCGATCCTTTCCTTAAACCTGCTCTTTGCCTCTCAGAATATTTGGA
>CAZHZR010000328.1:1470-3517 GCA_964537095.1 uncultured Roseivirgaceae bacterium | reverse complement strand
TTGACCGTTTCGGAACCTCTCAGCCCAACATCCAAAAGCTACAGGGAACAGGGAGAATTCAAATAGAATTACCAGGGATAGATAATCCTGAGCGGGTGAGAAACCTATTGCAAGGAGTTGCAATGCTTGAATTTTTGCCAGTGTGGAACATCCAGGAAATCGGCTCTTCATTAGACGCCATCAATACATTATTGGTTGAAGAGCAAAAAGCCAACGCAACAAATACCACTGCAGGTACGCCCTCAGAAAGCACTGATGCAGCTTCTCAGGAAGATATTGCAGCCCTGCTTACAGAAAATCAACCAACACTAAGCGATGCAAGCGATTCTACTGCGGCTGCTACAGACTCTACCGAAAACGACTTGGAATCTCAGCTTGCCGGTACAAGGTCTGACTCGTCTGCTTTGGACTCATTGACCAATACCGAAATTTCTCCACTATTTAGCCTGCTTCGTTCGCAATACGGCTTGGTATATGAGGTAAAAGACACCGCTAAAATTAACAGGATTATTCAAAGAGAGGACGTTCAAAGTCTCCTACCTCAAAACCTCAAATTTGCCTGGGATGTAAAGCCTATGAATTTTGGTGGGAGCAATGATATGGAGCTGCTAACACTTTATGCGCTAAAACAGGGAAGAGGCGGAAAAGCGCCACTAAGCGGTGAAGTAATTACTGATGCACGCCAGGATTTAGACCAACTGTCCAGGCCAGCTGTATTTATGAACATGAATCCTACCGGTGCCAAAATCTGGAAGCGACTTACCGCTGATGCCGCTAGAGAAAAACATCAAATAGCGATCGTTCTGGATGATTATGTACTATCTGCGCCTACGGTAGATGAAGAAATTGGCGGTGGTAGCTCAGTGATTTCCGGAAACTTTACCATTGACGAAGCAAAAGATTTAGCCAATCTTTTAAAAGCTGGTGCATTGCCAGCGCCTACCAACATTGTTGAAGACACGGTAATCGGACCGTCTTTGGGTAAAGAAGCAATTGCTCAAGGCTTAACCTCCATTCTGATCGGATTGGCAATGGTAGTTATATTTATGGTGGTTTATTACGCAAAAGGCGGTCTGGTAGCCAACCTGGCCTTGGTGTTTAACATATTCTTTATCTTGGGGATCCTTGCACAATTGGATGCTTCCCTCACGCTGCCTGGAATTGCGGGTATTGTATTGACAATAGGTATGGCGGTAGATGCCAACGTGCTGATTTTTGAAAGAATCAGAGAGGAATTGCGAGCGGGTGTGGGATTAAGAGCTGCTATTTCGGGCGGATATGCAAAGGCTTACAGCTCTATTATTGACTCCAACGTTACCACGTTCCTTACGGCCGTTATTTTATATGTATTGGGACAGGGTCCTGTAAAAGGTTTTGCTATTACCTTAATGGTAGGTATTGTTTGTTCATTCTTTTCGGCCGTGTTTATTTCACGTGTGGTAATAGAATGGTTGTCGAGAAAAGGAGACCAAAGCAAACTTAGCTTCTCACTACCTTTTTCAAAAGACCTGTTCAATGACCTGAACATAGATTTCATTTCAAAAAGAAAGATAGCTTATATATTCTCTGGTTCTATAATTACCCTCGGAGTTATAGCCATGCTTATACAACCATTCCAATTTGGGGTTGATTTTACAGGTGGCCGGTCTTATGTGGTTGCGTTTAACGAACCTGTTGCCCCTTCTGAGCTTAAGGTAGCCCTGCAGGAAGATTTTGAGAATGCCGGTACAGAAGTGAAGACCTATGGTGCTAACAATGTATTAAAGGTAACGACCAGTTACCTAAGTGAAAATGAAGATCCAAGCTCTGACAATATTGTAAAAGAAAAATTGGTAGCCGGAATTCAGAGTTTCACCAATCTTAAGTTTGTAGAAGATGATTCAAAAGTTGATGCTGAACATTTTTCAATATTAAGTTCGTCTACAGTGGGTGCCACCATTGCCAATGATGTTAAAAATTCGTCCTATGAATCGGTCGTATTTTCACTGGTTATTATTTTCTTATACATCTTGATCAGGTTTAAAAAGTGGCAGTTTGGTTTAGGAGC
>CAZHZR010000328.1:0-1370 GCA_964537095.1 uncultured Roseivirgaceae bacterium | reverse complement strand
TTGTTAATCAGATTTAGAATATTATTAACGTCAAGATCTTCAGGATAATATCGAAAATAGAAATGGATTTGAATCTAGAAAACGCAGTAAATTACCATTACGATAAATTTCCTCCTAAAGAATTAAAATATGAGAGATTTATTAAGGAGTTAATTAGAGCAACAGATGCCATTGCGCGATACGATCAAATGTTAAAAAATATCCACAATAGCGAAATATTATTAGCTCCACTCAGGAATCAAGAGGCTGTTATTTCTTCAAGAATGGAAGGCACTGTGAGCACTATGGATGAAATATTAAAATATGAAGCCGACGAAAGTAGTGAATTTTCTAAAATTCAGCCTTCGAATACACGTTCTGAGGTATTCGAGACCATTTTATACCAAAGAGCTTTAAAAAATGCTCAAAAATCGATGGAAGAAGGATATAACTTGTCTACTACTTTAATAAGGGCCATACATCAACAACTTTTATTTTACGGGCGAGGTGCTTCAAAATCACCTGGCGAATTTAAGAAGGAACAAAATTATTTAGCTGATAAATTTAAGAAGAACATCTTATTCATTCCAATCAGTCCAGAAAAGTTAAACGATGGGTTAGAGATTTTATTTAATTATATTGAGAAAAGCGAACACCCAATTTTAATAAGAACGGCTATAATGCACTTGGAATTTGAAGCCTTACACCCCTTTCAGGATGGAAACGGGCGGATTGGAAGAATGTTAATTACTCTTTTTTTGTGGTCATCGGGAGTTATTTCTGCCCCTCATTTTTATATTAGTGGATATTTAGAAGATAATAAGAATCTATATATCGACATCATGAGAAATGTCTCAGAAAAGGGTGATTGGGAAGAATGGTGCCAGTTCTTTTTAAAGGCTGTTGAAGAACAAGCCATGAAAAATTTAGAAGTCGCTGAAAAAATAAAAAATTTGTATGAAGAGATGAAGAGCATCTTTTCCGAGAATTTATCCTCTAAGTGGAGTGTAAATGCCTTGGATTTTATTTTTACTAATCCTATCTTCAGAAATAACAAATTTGCTTCAAACAGCGGTATACCAGCCCCATCCGCGAGGAGGTTTACTAGAATTCTTTTAAACAAAGAACTATTAATAACTAGAGAAGAAGCGTCTGGAAGGAAGCCAGCTCTATATTCATTCGAACCTCTAATGCAACTTGTGAGGGTTTAGGATTAGTCCACCCTCTTGCTTCTTTTGGTCCTCATTAAGCTTTTTTACTATTACAAATACAATAAAAAGGAAGAAAGATTCCATGAATAAATATTGTATGAAGTAAAGTATCTAAGAATTCGCTAAACAGGCCTTATACTTACTTTAGTAGGAGGTAATAGATAGTCTGATTTCTTAAAA
>CAZHZR010000327.1:0-3530 GCA_964537095.1 uncultured Roseivirgaceae bacterium | reverse complement strand
AAAATTTGTACTTTTTTCATTTTATGAATAATATTTAAAACAAAGGTAGCATTCTTCTTGTTCAAATCTTATATTTGACCTTGGAAATTTTTTCACTCTATAATTGCAGATGTAATTATATAACAATAATTTCGCATTACATTCAATCAAAATTTTTAAACCATGACTCAAATGAGAAAATTAATTTTTGCGATAGTTCTTTTTGGAACTATAACTATTTCTGGTTGTGCGCTTAATAAGATGGTTAAGATGGCTAAAGATCAGGAACTCACTGTAGTGCCTTCACCATTAGAACTACACGGAGATAGCGTAAAATTTGAAATGTCAGCCTTACTACCAGTTAAAATGCTGAAGGAAGACAAAGTATATACCGTACGTACATTTTACGTTTACGGAGAACAGGAAATTGACCTGGGAAGCATTGACTTCAGAAAAGAAGATTTCCCAAATAGTGATGACCAGCAGCCAAGGCATACAGAAACGTTTTCTTTTGCTTATGAGCCTGCGATGAAAAGAGGTGATCTGATGGTTCAAGGCGTTGCAACCAATACAGGCAACGGAAAATCTAAAGAGACTGATAGGATGAAAGTAGCAGAAGGAGTTATTACAACTTCATCACTTGCTCAAGCTTCTTATTACTCAGCCTACGCAAATCATGGTTATAACAACCAGGAGGAATTGACACCTACTGCAATTCCATTTTATTTCCCACAAGGAAGTGCTGTGTTAAGAACTTCTGAAAAAAGAAGTGACAGGGGAGAAAATTTTGATGCATTTATCGCTGACAAAAACGTAACCAGAACAGTAACTATTACTGGTGCTCACTCGCCAGAGGGTTCAGAAAGAATTAACCAAAACCTTGCTAAAAACAGGGCTGAAGTGATCGAAAATTACTACAGAACCAAGATGAGAAACTATGATTACAAAGGATTAGCAGATTCTATTGACTTTGTAATTAAGCCTGTGGTTGAAGACTGGACAATGTTTAAAGAACAACTTCAGCAATATAACGGAATTACTGACGCGCAAAAGCAAGAGTACGTCAGCATCGTAAACGGAGCCGGTTCATTTGAAGAAAAAGAAGACAGACTTCAACAATTATCTACTTACAGAAAAGTATTTAACGAACTGTACCCTGAATTAAGGGTTGCAAGAACTGAAATTCTGACAGTAAAAGAAAAGAAACCAGATTCTGAAATCGCTGTTCTTGCAAGACAAGTTGCTTCAGGCCAGGCGAATGCTGATACGCTTTCAGACGAAGAGTTGAGCTATGCTGCTTCATTGACTCCATCATTGGAAGAAAAAGAGGCAATATACAGAGCAGCTACTAAGAAAAACGACAGCTGGGCTTCTCATAACAACCTTGGTGCTGTTTATTTACAAATGGCCAGAGAAGCTACAAACGACAACCAGAAAAATGAAAACATAGAGAAAGCTATTACGCAATTCGAAATTTCATTGAACAAGCAAGAGTCTGCAGAAGTATACAACAACCTGGCAGTAGCCTATTTAATGCAAGGGAACAGAGCGAAAGCAGTAGAAATGAACCAGAAGTCTCTTGGTCTTTCTCCATCTGAAGATATCGTTAGTGGAACAAGTGGCGTAAGCGGTTCATTACAATTGCAGAGTGGTTTGTATAGCGAAGCTATCTCTTCACTTGCAAATGCTGAAGAAAACGTTGAAAACTTATTCAACAGAGGTCTTTCTCAGTTGTTAAGCAATGATTACCAAAATGCACTTACTACTTTTGAAGAAGTTATAGAAATTGAGAGCAACTTTGCTTTAGCACATTATGGTGCCGCTATCGCTTCTGCAAGATTACAGGATGCAGATGGTGTTTATGAGCACTTAGGAGAGGCGGTTCAAATCAACCCTGAGTTAAAGCAAGATGCAATGAATGACCTTGAGTTTGCTCAGTATTCAAGCACAGAAGAATTCAGAAATACATTGAAATAAAAATTTAAGTTAATACGAAAAAACCCTGGCGGATTGTCAGGGTTTTTTTTTGCAATTTCAGGTCGATTAACCTTGAAAGTTTTGTGAATTGATGGTTGAATCCTTATTTTTACCAAGCAAAATTATAATTTAGGAATAATGAGAGAAATACAATTCAGAGAAGCCTTGAATGAGGCTATGGTGGAAGAAATGGAACGCGATGAAAAGGTGTTCCTGATGGGTGAAGAAGTAGCAGAATATAATGGCGCATACAAAGTAAGTCAGGGTATGCTTGATAAATTTGGCCCGGAAAGAGTAATAGATACTCCAATCGCCGAACTTGGTTTTTCTGGTATAGGTGTGGGTGCCGCAATGAATGGCCTCAGACCCATTATCGAATTTATGACTTTTAATTTCTCTCTGGTTGCCATAGATCAGATTATCAATGGCGCTGCCAAAATGATGTCAATGTCTGGCGGACAGTTTCCTATTCCAATAGTTTTCCGTGGCCCTACAGGAAATGCTGGCATGTTGAGTTCTCAGCATTCTCAAAACTTTGAAAACTGGTACGCAAACTGCCCTGGCTTGAAAGTAGTAATCCCTTCTAATCCATATGATGCCAAAGGTTTGTTAAAGACTTGTATTAGAGACAATGACCCCGTCATCTTTATGGAGTCAGAGCTCATGTACGGGGACAAAGGAAATGTTCCTCAGGAAGAATACCTGATCCCTATTGGAAAGGCAAACGTAGTAAAAGAAGGCAATGATGTAACTATTGTTTCTTTTGGAAAAATATTGAAAGTGGCCATGGACGCAGCAGGAGAGTTGGCAAAAGATGGTATTTCTGCTGAAGTTATAGATTTACGAACAGTTCGGCCAATTGATTATGATGCTGTTGTTAATTCTGTTAAAAAAACAAACAGACTGGTAGTTGTTGAAGAAGCTTGGCCGTTGTCTTCTATCGCATCAGAGATAGCTTTCCACGTACAAAAGTACGCGTTTGATTACCTGGATGCTCCAATTCATAAAATCAACAACATGGACGTTCCTTTGCCTTATGCTCCTACTTTGATTGACGTAATACTACCCAATGTAAAAAGGACTATAGACGCTGTAAATGCGGTAATGTATAGATAGATTATTAAAACAATTTTGTTAAAGAGCAGTAGGATATTAGGATAACTAATGGCTACTGCTTTTTTTATGATAATTACTACAGATATGGAAACACAGGCAGAATTCATGCGTGCCGCCATAGAACAGTCTATGATTGGTGTAGAAGGCGCTACCGGAGGTCCTTTTGGTTCAGTGGTGGTGAAGGATGGGAAAATAATCGCAAAGGGCTACAACCAGGTTACGATGCTTAATGACCCCACTGCCCACGCTGAAATAGTGGCTATTCGGGAGGCCTGCAAAAAGCTGGGGACTTTCCAGCTCGAGGGCTGTGAAATTTACACCAGTTGTGAACCTTGCCCAATGTGCATGGGCGCCATCTATTGGGCCAGACCGAGTGCTGTATATTTTGCAAATTCCAAATATGACGCAGCGGACGCCGGCTTTGATGATCAGTTCATAGAAACAGAGTTTCTAGTACC
>CAZHZR010000326.1:0-3563 GCA_964537095.1 uncultured Roseivirgaceae bacterium | reverse complement strand
ACCTACCACCCCTGGAGCGCTCAGACTAAACTGCACACAAGCTGCTGCAGGTGTTACACCATATTTATCACATAACTTAAAAAAATCAGCCCGCCATCTGAATAAATGCTTATTTTCCTGCTTGTCGACATCCATAAATTTATAGTCGAAGTAGTTGCCTCCTACAAGAAATCCGGCGTGAAACACTGCCGAATTAAAAATATAAACGCCCTGTTCTTTGAGCTTTTGCATAAAAGCAAACAATTCCTTTGGGTGCTTCATAATCGTCATGCTATTTGCAATCATTACCCAATCCAGACGCACATCCTTTGCGATTCGCTCTATTACCCTCCAATCTTTAGACCCAACACCTATGCCTTTTATTTCCCCTCTGGCCTTCAACATTGCCAATGCCTTATAGGCTTCCAATATGTCGTTATACAAAGCAGCAGCATCTTCGGGGCTTTGTGCCTGCGCCAGGTACTCATCAGGATCGTGCACCGAAACCAATTGGGGAATGTACCCACCGAGCAGCGCATTTCCCTGTTCAAAACACTCGATAATACCCTGATAGCTAATGTTTTGTACAGCATCGTATTGAAGGTCTTTCCAAACTCCGGGTTCAAAGGTCGGCTCCGGTGTTTTCAACTCGGTTCGCATCCAGCCCAACTTGTTGCTAATGATTACATCTTCGGGTTTTATCTGCAATTCCCTCAGACTATTTCCTAAAGTTTCAAGTGCCAGTCCAGCACCATATTTTCCAGCTGTATCAAAAACAACCCTTCCTTTAGCATGCCGAAAACATTCGCGTACGATATCCGCTTTTATCTTTTCCTCGAGGGCGACATACAAATTCCCTAAAGAACTGGTACCAAATATTATCGGTGGAAAATCGCTCAGAACGCTTGATTGAAATATTTTACTATCGGCTTCTTCTTTCCTGTTAAACATTGTAATTCGGTTATGAATGCGGTAACACTTGAAGGGAGAATTTCTTCCAGGAAATCCTGCACACAGGTGTTAGCCAGTTGCGACCACCAAGATATGAACCAAAGTTCCATTCTAAATTCGGTCTACAATATCGCTATTATAGAATTTTTATAAAGAAGGATCAAAAGTTTAATGAGATATAATTGCACAAAGCTTTGTGTTAAGCTTTGTGTAGTTGAAGTGGAAGAGGTTGCTGCTCATGTCCATGCACGGCACACAAAGAAGGGCTGCCTTGCTCTCGCAAAACAGCCCTAAACTATTATTCTTAAGGAATTAATAGACGCTTACCAAGAATCATTTTGTATAATATTTGGATTAATTGAAGTTACTCCATATGGATAAGGGAACCACTTATGCTTTTCTTCAAATCCATAGCTCACATTCCTATCATCGTTTGGATTTGAAAAAGTAACTATAGCTTCATGCTCGGCCGCACCACTAACAAAGAAAGCATCCTTAAGTGAAGGAATATTTTTTCCTCTATTTGCCAGCCCATCAAACTCATTCCAACGCTTCATATCTATCCAGCGAGCTCCTTCATTCCACAACTCATAGTTTCTCTCTCTTTTAACATCTTCAAGTGTAAGAGAAGTACTTACCGGTGCGTCGGCGCGTTCCTGTACTTCTTGAAGAGCTGCCAATCCTGAATTGTCATTGGTCTGAGCACAAGCCTCAGCATACATCAAAAGCACATCAGCATATCTGGTGATAACAAAGTTATTGAATCGATACGAGCCGATTGTACGATCAGCAGCTGACCCAATAAATTTTCTTTGCAGATATTCATTTTGACCATATAAACCATCAGGATACTTTACTCCTCTGGCCGGATCTTTTAGCTTCTCAGCTTCTGTCATACTATTGATATTTCCTCCATCGCTTGGCCACTCAATTTCGGTAATAAACTCGTCGTAGTGAAGCATGGTAGCCTTGCGACGGTATGAGTCTCCGTCATGAGCTGCAAATTCATGCGCAAAGTCTCTTTCAATAGCCAAACCACCCCATCCCGCATCACTTTGCATCACAGGCTGGGCAGCAAGTTTGTCAGTTCTCCAACCCCATAGGTTCAATTCCATCCAGGTAGAACGCTGAATCTTACCACTCCAGTCGCCAATGTTGTTATTGTTAACCAGGTTAAGCTCAAATACCTTTTCTGGAGATCCATCTCCTTCAATATGGAAAAGGCTACCCCATTCCTCCCCTGGAACCAAGGCATACTTTCCAGAATCAATTACCTTCTTTAAGGCTGTTTTTGCACTTGGATAGTTACCGGCATATAAATAAGCCTGACCTTCAACCGTCCATGCCCATCCTTTAGTTACCTTTACAGCTCCTGCTTTATCGGTTTGGCTTTCACGCTCATCCAAATATTGGGCGGCTTCACCTGCTTCTTTAGCACACCACTCAAGCAATTGCTCATGCGTTCCTTCAAAGTTGGAAGGCTTCTCTGTGGGACCTAACAATCTGTCTACAAGAGGAGGCGTCCCCCAAAGCATAGCAGCCTTCATATGACACCATGCGCGAACAACTCTGGCTTCAGAAATAGCACGGTCCATAGTAGCGCTGGTTCCATACTCAAAGTTGTCGATGATTAAATTAGCATGATAAATCACAAAGTAGAAACGGCGATACATATTATACAACTCAGCACTTTG
The DNA here is from genome assembly GCA_964537095.1 of uncultured Roseivirgaceae bacterium. GTDB lineage: Bacteria > Bacteroidota > Bacteroidia > Cytophagales > Cyclobacteriaceae > CAMPJM01. Next base: position 939 of record CAZHZR010000326.1, on the reverse strand, counting down.
TGCATCATAACGAAACTCATTGATTCTGGCAAACTGATCGTTATCACCATATTCATTTCCTGCTGCTAATACATTATCAGCCGGATAATTGAAGAAGATATTATAAGGAACATAAATTCCATCATTACCTCCTATATTGGTGATAAAGTCGGCATACATTGCCACTAATGCTTGCTCAGCATCCTCATCGGTTTGATAGAAGTTCTCAAGGCTGATCACTCCTTGTTGTTCAATCTCAAGCAAATCCTCGTTACAGCCACTAAACATAACAAGCGCTGCCAGCAGGAAGGATAAAATATAATTATGATTTTTCATATTCATTGCGTTATAAAATTAGAATGTAATATTAAGACCCAAAGTTACCCTTTTTGCCATTGGATAAGTACCATTGTCAAAACCTCTACGTCCCGGGTTATCGCTATCGTTAACAGTAGCAGTTTCAGGATCAGCACCAGGATATTTGGTAAAAGTGAAATAATCGTCTAAAGAAACATAAGCTCTAAACTGACTAACAGCGATTCTTTCAGTCAATGTTGATGGAAGGGTATATCCAAGCTGCATTTGCTTAATTTTAAAGTATGCGCCGCTAAACATTGAAGCTGATGAGCCCCAGAAATTCCAGTCGTTTGCAACTTTCGCCGGATCAGGCATAGAAGCTCCTTTGTTCTCTGGAGTCCAGGCATTGTCGTAGTAGTACCTTAGCGAGTTACGCATTGGTGTGTCGGCACGGTATAGTACTGAAAAGATATCGTTACCACCTACTCCGGCACCAAATACGTTGAAGTCAAACGCCTTGTACTGAAGGCTGATATTAATACCATAAGTAAAGTCGGGTATTGACTTACCTATGTAGGTCATATCTGCGTCAGAAATTAATCCGTCTCCGTTAACGTCCTTAATTATAGCATCACCTGTTTCAGCATCAACTCCTTCATATTG
>CAZHZR010000325.1:0-3572 GCA_964537095.1 uncultured Roseivirgaceae bacterium | reverse complement strand
TAATTATATAAGGCTGCAAAATTAGCATAAATTTATTTAATAAGTAATTTATATCACAATTTAATTAGTTGACGCTAAAATTATTGCAGGATTTCTTTTTTTGCAGCGAACTATAGGACAGCGATTTTATAAATCGCTCTTCGTCCGGGTGAAATCGGGAGTAAGAATGGAGTAGCCAGCAGTTCGTTTGTTCGTAGATTCTGCTTCATCTTCTTCTGCGTTGTTAGGATTTTTCAATTCTGATCGATTTACAAAATCGATTCCCTCGGTTCTGCAAACTTTGGGGTAGGGGGCGTATTCGATTTTAGAGGGGTATGCTACAACCAACTGCAAAAAAAAAGGCCTTCAATCATGAAAGCCTTTCTGTATTTTAAAAGATCAATGTTATTTCACTGTGAAGGAACCCTGGCCTATCTTATATTCATCTGCATAAATTTCCACAATATGCTTCCCTTCTTTGTAGTCGCTGCCTTTATCGTATAAAAAGGATAGTTGCTGTCTGGTGTTGTCAAAAAGAATTTCCTGGTTGGCAGTAAAAAACTTTTCTTCCCCTTCCGTCATGAACGTACCAGAACCTCTTGCCACATCAAACAGCACATCGCCTTCCGGTCCTACTATCCTGATCTTAATATCTTTCCCTTCTATTGGAGCTACATTATTTTCTGCAAGGTTAAATTCTACCTTTAGTTGCTCAATCTGGCGATTTCTAAATTCTCCCTCACGTTCCTTTTCTCTTTTGTTCAAAGCAAACACCTTGATGTTCTCTGCTTTTAGCCTTGAAGCGATGGCTACCTTTTCACCCAGTTTATCTCTGGTTCTGCTAAGGGTAGAAAGCGAGTCGCTCAACTTGATCTTTTCAGTTTTAAGCCCGGTGTTTTCAGAGAGCAATTCTTCGTTTACTACTTTCAGTCTGGCTATTTCTTCATCCTGCTTCTTTAGCAAGGTTTCATATCCTGCTAACTTTGACTTGAGTTTTCCAGCTTCTATGTAGGCAGCCTTTCTGATTTGCTCCTTCTCTGCTTCCAGTTCGCTTCGAACTTTTCGAAGTTCCTCTACATCGCCACCTAACTTGTTGATTTCTTCTATTTTCATATCAAGCTCATTGCTGATGGATTCAAGCTTGTTGAGCGTTTCATCTCTTTCTGCTTCCACATTGGCAATTTTAGCTTCCTGTTCTTTGTCCTTTTGGTAATCCAAATAAAACTTAACGCCGTTTATGATAAGAAGTATGGCAATAAAAGCGATAATCAATACTTTATAGTTGCTCTTCTTGTCTTTTTGATCGTTTGGTTTGTTATCCATTGTTTATAAAAAATTAATTTTATATTAAAACGTAAAAATAGATTTTTATTGAAATCCTACAATATTATTTTAAAAATTAAATCCTACTATATAATTAGTAACAAGTCACAAGAGGCAATTTGACTCAAATTTTGTTAGAAACAAAATAATTATCCTTGCTAAACTTACTTTCCAGGCCCTGATTTCATCGTAATTAAGGCGACGCTGCAAAGGTGCTAAATTTTTTCCTAATTGTAGTATATCGGTTTTGATTACTAAATGTTTTAATTTTTATGTAGGTATAAAATTAGAATGACAGGGTATAATGACCGGGCTGCAGACCTTTTTTAAAAAACACAATCCCTGCGTCGAAAATGTCCATGGAATGTGTTACTTCCTCATGAGTCCTTATTTTCTCCCAGGCGCGATGCATGGCATTCGATAAATGGATGTCGTCGAAAACAAAAATTGAATCCTCGCTTTTATGGCGAAGGCACATTTCAAAATACTGCAGGGTAGCTTCTTCGGTATGGTTGGCATCAAAGAAAACAAACGCAGCCGTATTGATCGACTTCAATAGCCCTGGCAGCGTGTCGTCTATATTTCCTGTAATGATTTCGATGTTTTCTAATTGAAGTTGATCGAAATGTTTTCTGGCAAGCCCAGAAATATTTGGGCAACCTTCCAGGGTATAAACGCTCACTGATGGATTGGCTTTGGCCATATAAGCTGTGTTTATTCCCAGGGATGTACCTAATTCCAGAACATTGGAGGGATTGGATTGACGGAGCAATCGAAACAGAAAGCGGGAAAATTTAGAAGTACTTAATGAAGATCTGCTAATATCGGAAATAGTACGGATGTTTCCAGTGTTGAAGACAGACCCGGCACCTAAATCGTGCACTTTTATTTTTGTGCGATTTTTGAGTAACGAGCGGCGAATGCCTTCGATCTTGGAGAAATCCGTATTCTTAGAGTCCTCCAAAACTACGCTCTTATAAAATTGGTAGGCGAAAGGAGTGTGCAGAGAATATTGGTCTATTGCAGCTAACCAATAGTGCAGGTATTGTTTGACAATAAAAGCTCGTGACCGCCAACTGGTCATCAAATTAATTGTATTTAAACGGCACCACCATTGTAAATTCGGGTATTACCACGTTAAATGTTTTCCCGTCAACGATCCTTTCCATTAAATAAGTGCCTCTCATTTTTCCAATTCCAGATTTGAGGTTGCAACCTGAGACATATTTATGAACCTGTCCAGGTTCTAACACAGGCTGTTGGCCTACCACACCTTCACCTTCAACCTCACGTAACATGGTGTTGGCATCATGTATAAACCAGTGGCGCCTTAGTAATTGGACCGTACTTTCACTTCTATTTTCAATAGTAATTCTGTATGTAAACACATAGTGGTATTGACTCGGGCTAGAATATTCGGGTTGATACTCAGTCTCAACGCTTATTTTGACTCCTTCAGTAATTTCAGTAACCATGATTGCATTAAAATATATGGTATTAAATATATTCTGCTAACGACTAAATATAGGTATAAGTTTTGAAAAATTTATCTTTGTCTTAAAATTAAGAATTCATAAGACAGGTTACCCTGAGCGCCTTCGAATGGTTCCTGAAAATAAAGTTTAAAACGAACAGAATATGGATGAAAAGATAAATTCATCATGGAAAGCACGTTTGCAAGAGGAATTTGAAAAGCAGTATTTTAAAGCGTTGACCGCATTTGTTGAAAATGAATATGCTGTTGCACAGGTGTTTCCTCCCGCCAGAGATATTTTTAATGCTTTTGATAATTGTCCTTTCGAAGCAGTGAAAGTAGTTATCTTAGGGCAGGATCCGTACCATGGACTCATGCAGGCAAATGGTCTTTGTTTTTCCGTTTATGAAGGCGTGAAATTTCCCCCATCCCTAGTAAACATTTTTAAAGAGATTCATGCGGATTTGGGAAAACCCTTTCCTTCTTCAGGTGATTTACAGCGTTGGGCTAAACAAGGTGTTTTACTCTTAAACGCCACGCTAACTGTCAGAGCGCAATCGCCCGGTTCTCATCAAAAGAAAGGCTGGGAAATATTTACTGATGCTGTTGTGAAAGTGGTATCAGAGCAGAAAGAGGGAGTGGTGTTTATGCTTTGGGGTGCCTATGCACAGAAGAAGGGATCGATTATTGACAGGAGTAAACATCTGGTTTTAGAGTCTGCCCATCCTTCGCCCTTTTCAGTTTACCGCGGTTTTTTTGGAAACAGGCACTTTAGCAAAGCCAATGCTTATTTGAA
>CAZHZR010000324.1:0-3579 GCA_964537095.1 uncultured Roseivirgaceae bacterium | reverse complement strand
CAGAAGTCGACGTCGAAATCGGGCATGGAAACCCGTTCCGGGTTGAGAAAGCGCTCGAACAGCAGATCGTATTGCAGCGGATCAAGATCCGTGATCTTCAGAACATACGCCACCAGCGATCCGGCACCCGATCCACGTCCCGGCCCCACCGCGATGCCATGATCCTTGGCCCACTGGATAAAATCCATGACGATCAGGAAGTAGCCGGGAAACCCCATCTGCATGATGATGTCCAGCTCGAATCGCAGGCGCTCGTCGTAAACCCGCCGCCGCTGAGCATAATCCGCAGCCTCCGGATCGAGGATGTTTTGCAGACGTTGTTCCAGCCCTTCACCGCAGATTTTTTCGAAGAAGGCGTTTTCGGTCAAACCTTCGGGGATGGGGTACTCGGGGAGAAAATATTTACCCAGCTGGATATCAAGGGTGCAGCGCCTGGCGATTTCCACCGTATTTTCCAGCGCTTCGGGCAAGTCCCGGAACAGTTCCGCCATTTCATCGGCCGAGCGCAGATACTGCTGCTCGCTGTAACGGCGCTCGCGCCGCGGGTCATCAAGAGGCCGGCCCTCGCCGATACAGACCCGCGCTTCGTGAACCTCGAACTCGTCCGCACGCAGGAATCGTACGTCGTTGGTTGCCACCACCGGGCATTCGAACTCATCGGCGAGACGGATACACTGCTCGAGATATTCGCCCTCGCCCGCGCGGCCGGTTCGCTGTACTTCGAGATAAAAGCGGTCGGGGTAGATGCGCAGCCACTGTTGCAGTCGCTCAGCGGCCAGTTGATCCTTGCCGCTGGCCAGTGCCTGGCCAATATCCCCATGGCGGGCACCGGACAAGGCGATCACCCCTTCGCTGGCTTCAACCAGCCATTGCCGCTGAACATAGGGAATTCCCAGATACTGGCCATGCTGCCAGGCTCTGGAAATCAGCTGCAGAAGATTCCGGTAGCCGCGTTCGTTCTGAGCCAGCAGAGTGATGAGAAACCGGGAGTCATCATCGTCACCTTCCCGGATCAGCAGATCGCAGCCGGCAATCGGTTTGATGCCGCTGCCCTGCAGGGCTTTGTAATACTTGATCAGACCGAAAAAGTTGTTCAGATCGGTGATCGCACAAGCCGGCATCTCCAGTTCCTGGAGCCGTTTCGCCAAGGGCTTGATGCGTACGATGCTGTCCACCAGAGAGAATTCCGTGCGGACGCGCAAATGGATAAATTTCGGCTTTGTCATGGACTCCACTCGGTGTTGCGCTCAACGCTGGCAGGGCCGGATATCACCAGCCCCGCAGCACTATTGAATGGCGGTCGCGGAGCAGCGGCGGACTATTATTCTTCGAGTATGGGCGCGGCCCAAAGATCATATTCATCCGCGTCCTCAACCGTCACCGGCAAAATGTCGCCGGGTCGCAGATCAAAGTCGCCTTCGAGAAACACCGCGCCGTCAATCTCCGGCGCATCCGCCGTGCTGCGAGCCGTGACCAGGCCGGGTTCGATGTGATCGACAATAACCTCGATCTCGCTCCCCACCTTCTGCGCCAGTTTCCGCGCCGAAATCGCCTGCTGCTTTTCCATGAACCTTTCCCAGCGCGCCTGTTTGACGTCCTCCGGCACTGCCCCCGGCAAGTCGTTGGCGGGCGCTCCGTCCACCGGCGAATAGGTAAAGCAGCCTACCCGGTCCAGCTGGGCTTCATCCAGCCATTGCAGCAAATATTCAAAATCCTGATCGGTTTCCCCCGGGAAGCCGACGATAAACGTGGACCGCAAGGTGAGATCCGGGCACTGCTTGCGCCAGGACTGGATACGCTCGAGGGTTTTCTCCTGATGCGCCGGACGCCGCATTGCCTTGAGGACGCTCGGGCTCGCATGCTGCAACGGAATATCCAGATACGGCAGGATTTTTTTCTCGGCCATCAGAGGGATGATGTCGTCCACATTCGGATAGGGATACACGTAATGCAGGCGCACCCAGACGCCCATGTCACCCAGCGCGTTGCACAGATCCCACAGTTTGGTCCTGACCGGCTTGCCCTGCCAGAAGCCGGTGCGGTATTTCAGATCGACACCGTAGGCACTGGTGTCCTGGGAAATCACCAGCAGCTCCCGCGTACCGGCCTGCACCAGTCGCTCGGCTTCATCCAGGACGTCACCCACCGGCCGACTGACGAGATCACCCCGCATTGACGGAATAATGCAAAAACTGCAGCGGTGATTGCACCCTTCGGAAATCTTCAGATAAGCGTAGTGTCGCGGCGTCAGCTTGATGCCCTGAGGCGGCACCAGATCGGTAAACGGATTGTGATCGCGTCGCGGGGGCACCACCTGGTGCACGGCGGTAACAACCTGCTCGTACTGATGGGGCCCGCTGACCGACAAAACCTTCGGATGCACCTTGCGGATGGTCTCGGCATCGACACCCATGCAGCCCGTCACGATTACCTTGCCGTTCTCGGCGATGGCTTCACCAATGGCATCCAGGGATTCCTGCTTGGCGCTGTCGATGAAGCCGCAGGTGTTGACCACAACGACATCCGCGTCCTGATAGGTCGGCACCAGTTGGTAACCATCCGTGCGCAGCTGGGTGAGGATTCGCTCGGAGTCCACCAGCGCCTTGGGGCAGCCCAGACTGACGATACCGACTTTAGGGGGGTTCTGAGGGGATACAGACATAAACGTACGCAACGCCAAAAATGGCGGATTCTACCTGAAAATATGCGGTCTTGCCGGATTGATTTGGGAAAGGCCGGCACACCCTGCTCCGGTCTGACGGCCTTGAAACTGAATCTTGAAGCCATCCGCAGGGTGCGAATGGCGGTTCTCTTATGAGGACGTGGTGGCCGATTTACAGGTTTTCATGTCCGCCGGCATACGCTCCAGCCGGATTTTGCCGATTTCGACCTCGAATTGCCCCTCCGTCGAGAGCACAAACGGCCCGTTGATCTTCTTCAGGTCGAAGTTGTCGCTGCTGAAACAATCCAGAGGAATCGGCAGGATGATCCACTGATCGGTCGGATACTCCTTGAGAACATCCCGCACCTGCACTTCCGCCCGGCAGGGGTAGTTGCAATCCATACCAATGGATACCGAACTGGTCGGTCGCTTCAGAATTTTCATGTCGATGGTGAGGGCGGTAATATCCCGGACTGAGCTGATGTCGATGTTCTCACCATACAGGGCCACTTGTCCCTTGATTTTCTTGCGGGTGAAATCCACCTTCATCGCATCTTTGCCGGCGCTGTCCTTGGTGGGCGAAACAATGACCTTGCCGCCGGAAGACTTGCCGGTCAGGTTCTCGACCGCAGTGCTCCAATTGACTGCGTCGCCAACCATCAGTCCCCGAAAGACCGGTTTACCCTCGTTGAAATATACATATTTGGGGTTGTTTGGCGCACTTTCCTGCGCCCGCAACGTGGGCGCAAACATGAACATGGCTATTAGGGCGCAAGCGCCCACCCGCCGGATCGTACTTCCTGGCATATCGATTCCTCCACAGGTTGACCTACTAGGTTTAGCACAAAATCGTTCCTGGAGAGGTCCTCGCGCGCCCATTCGACCTGGAGTCTGTAAGAAAAGTCGTCGCGCGAAGG
>CAZHZR010000323.1:0-3594 GCA_964537095.1 uncultured Roseivirgaceae bacterium | reverse complement strand
ACCCCTCTGCCTGTCGGTATCTCCTCTAAAGGAGGAAACTGTTATGGCCGGGTTTGGTGGTGGATTTTATAACGAGCGTTGTGTTTAGGTTATGCCAAAGGCCAAGTGCCAACAGCCAACCGCTAACACAAAACCGCTCTGCCTGTCGGCATCCCCCCTAAAGGAGAGAAACTGTTATCGCCGGGGTTGGTGGTAGGTTTTGGGGGTACTGCCGTCGCTCGGTTTTGCTATATCAATATGACGTTTGCGTTTCTTGAAATTTGACGAAAGCGACCACCTATACAGTATTTCTTCTTGCTGGATAGGTTGAGGTAGAACGGAAGATTAGAAAAAATTGGCAGCATCACCTAAACCCCCACCCAACCCATAAATAATCGAGCACCTCTCCCTCTAGAGGTGCTCACATCTCCTCATAATTTCCAAGCACGCACGGGCATTGTGATACGGACATTTCCAGAATCCAACCTTGTTTTTGTCTACCGAGCCATCTTCATTTCGGCTCCAAAACCACTCCCCTTCTTCTTTGTCAATCAAATGTGTCTTTGCATAGTTCCAGGAATTCAGTGAAGCCTGCAAAAAGACATCACTTCCGGTAAGCTGAAAGGCGTTGAAAAACCCCACCATGGCTTCAGCGGTAACCCACCATTCTCTGTGCCTTTCCACATGTCCTGTTTCACAGTCCATTTCATGAAATAAGCTCCCATCGCTTTGCAGGTTTTCATGGGTTGCTTCTGCCATTCGGATGGCCACTTCCTTCACTTCGTCTGCCAAAGTTTGGTTTTCTATTGCCTCCGCAGCTTCCAGCAACAGCCATGAAGCTTCAATATCATGTCCATAAGAAATAATGCCAGAAGTTGGATTCCATTGATGATCAAAAAACAAATTCAAATGGCAGGTCTCAGCATCAACGATATGGTCCAGAAACAAGCTGAGCAACTTTTCAATGCTCAGCTTCAGGTCAGCATTAGGCCAGACTTTATATAAATTAGTATAGGCTTCCAATATATGAAGATGCGTATTCATGCTTTTAGGGTCATTTCTGTCTTTTGCACTCAGCCTCATATCTTCCAAAGGTGCCCCTGTTCTATCTACAGCTTCTATATAGCCGCCATTTGATTGATCGTAGCTCCATTTTTCAATCCAGTGATACAGCTCTTTGCTTCTCTTTATGGCTTCCATATCGTAGGTAATGCCGTAGTATTCACTCAAACCATAGATGGCAAAAGCAAGTGCATAAATCTGTTTGCGGTCATTCTCAGGACTACCGGCTTTGTCCACTGCCCAAAATACGCCACCGTAGTCCTTATCAATAAAATAGGTAGTAAAATAGTTATAACTCCTCACTGCCATATCCAGATAAGCCGGCTCGCCTGTTTCTTTGAAAGCCGCAGAAAAAGTCCACAAGATCCTTGCATTTAAAACCGCTCCTTTGGGAATGGAAGCATCGGGCACTCCCTCTGCGGTGAGATGGCTTATGAATCCACCATTTTGAAAATCAGGAGTCTTGTTACTCCAAAACGAAAGAATGTTTTGGAGTTCATGCGACACCTCAGCTTTGTAAGCTGAAAGCTTCTTCGAAATTGTTTCGTCCTGTGCTGTTTCCATGTTAAATACGCTCCACCTCCTTATTTCTTAAAATAATCTCATGTAGGGTTTCTACTGATTTTCGGGACCTGAGTCCGTCCTGTGCCGTGTTCATTACATAATCCAAAAGTTGATCAACAGTGGTTGTGGCCACATGCAACCTGGTATCGGATGAGCCATAATAAATAAAAACTTTGCCGTCTTCATCTTTTATCCACCCATTGCTAAAAACCACATTCGATACATCTCCAACCCTTTCATCAGCTTCAGGTGCCATAAAATAACCCGCAGGCTCGTAGATAACTTTTGTGATATCCTTCAGGTCGGTCATGAACATGTAAAGCACATACCGAAGGCCCGCCGCGGTATTTCTAACACCGTGCGCCAGATGCAGCCAGCCTTTTTCTGTTTTGATAGGCGCCGGTCCCTGTCCGTTTTTTACTTCATATACTGTATGGTACTTTTTACGCTGAACGATAATTTCCTTTTCAATGACGGCATTTTCTATAGATGCTGCCAGTCCCAACCCAATTCCCCCTCCGGAACCTGCTTCTATAAAGCTGTCCTGAGGTCTGGTATAGAAAGCATATTTTCCATCTACAAATTCCGGATGCAAGACTACATTTCGCTGTTGCGCAGACGGTGTTTTAAGATCTGGCAAACGCTCCCAATCCTTCAGGTTTTTAGTTCGGATGATGCCACATTGCGCTACTGCATCTGATTCATTGCCTGGTTTTGCAGCTGGATCTTTCCTTTCCGTGCAAAAAACACCGTAAATCCAGCCGTCTTCATGTTGGGTAAGCCTCATGTCATACACGTTCGTATCCGGATCGTTGGTCTCCTCCAGCAAAAGAGGGAATTCATCAAATTGAAACTGATCGATGCCCGTCGGACTCTTTGCAAGCGCAAAAAAGGACTTTCTATCTGCTCCTTCTACCCTTGCTACTACTACGTATTGACCGTCAAATTTGATGGCACCGGCATTAAAAACTGCATTGATGCCAAACCGCTCCATGAGGTAAGGGTTTCTGAGCTTGCTTAAATCATATCGCCAAAAAACAGGCGCATGGGCAGCAGTGAGCACGGGTTGCTCATATCGTGCAAATATGCCATTACCAACTTCTTCTTTAATCTTATTTCTCCTTGAAATTAATTCCTGGTACAAAGTGCGGAGGTCATTTAATCTCCTGTCAAATATATTTTCCATTTCTTTAAATTTTATCTTCATCGGGTGAAATATGTAACAATTAATAATCCTTGTAAATCAGTTTTCTCAAATCGCTCATCCGGATTTGCCCCAAAAGGGATGCCTATGGCACAATCCAGAAGCTCTAACCATGGATGTAATCCATTAGCAAAGTCTTCAAAACCACATTGCAAATGCCTTTAAATCCGGGACACACTTCTTTTTCTATTCCTATATTTTTTTATCTACCATACCTGTGTCTATTTCTCCATTGTTTGTGGATAGTTTGTCCCACCAGGTTCGTTTTAGAATAAAACCAATAACTGCTAAGACAATCACCGTGACCAGCAACTCATCAAACATAAACAGAACAAGGTATATCGGCAATAAGGTAAGGCCCATCTGACCAATTACACCCAATACTACGTTGGAAGTATCCAGCCAGAAATTCTTATTTTCATCAAACTGAGGATGGTCCATTTTTACAAGGTCGTGAACTGGCTTCCAAAATCCCCAGGGTCTTACTTTTATGTAAAACTTCTTTAAAACTTCAATATCTGTTGGAGCGGCAGTGTACGTTCCAATGAGACTTCCCGCTAAAGAGATGATCAATATCAGAGGGAAATAATACAAGGCAAGGCCATCAAAGATATAGGGAAAAATTAGGGCGGGCACTATTCCTGAGAGCATTCCCCAGAAGAACCCGTTGCTGTTAAACCGCCACCAGTACCATTTTAGCACATTGGATGCGATATAGCCACCATAAAGGCCGGACACGATCCATTGCAAAATGGAATTCACATCTTTGGCAAAAAAGCCGATGA
>CAZHZR010000322.1:0-3596 GCA_964537095.1 uncultured Roseivirgaceae bacterium | reverse complement strand
TTTAAATTAGGTTTAGGATTGGGTTATGCTATTCCTGGCGGTGAAGGTGCTGGTGGAGGAATATTGATTTATGGCGAGCCTGCTTACCGAGTAAACGATGCAATAGCTGTTGGCTTACGGCTTGAGGCAGCTTTAATTATAAGAGGTTTATCTCAATCGTTGGATACTTACTCTGCTGATGTTGCTGGCATAACTTCTTATACCGTAAACGGCCAATATTACTTGAAACAAGATGGCTTTAGACCGTTGGTTGGTTTAGGTTTAGGAATGTACTCACTTTCTGCCGTTGAATTTGATGAAACTGTATCAGCAGCCAAAGAGAGTTCTTTCGGTTTCTACCCAAGATTAGGATTTGATGCAGGACATTTTAATTTCCTAATTGAGTACAATTTAATTCCGGCTACCAAAACTGATATTTTTGGAGAAGAAGTAAAAATCAAGAACAGCTATGTTTCTATTAAAGCTGGCGTTTCCATTTTCGGTGGAAAGAGATAATATCTAAAAATAAAACGCAAAGTTTTGAAGAGTTGACTATAACGGTCAACTCTTTTTATTTAAAAGCATCTAAGAAACTGCAACCACCAATAAGAAAGCTAGGAATTAAAATACTGCCATAAAACATCCCACTCTTCCTCCAGACTTCCCCTGAAGAAAGGTTTGCCAGCCCGTCTGTACCAGTACGCGGCATTTGATTCGTCTCCTTCTTTCCTATGCAAATAAGCGTGAACCCAGGCAGCATCGGTGGTAGACATATCATCTACATAACCATGGGCCTTCTCCCAATCACCTTTTTTATCCCAGTACAATGCTTTTAAACAGGGACTCCACGATTCATCATATTGTTCCATGCTCATTATAATTTTGCATAAATCATAGTGGACTTTTATGTCTAATGTACCAATGTCCTAATGGACCTATGTTAATGTACCGATAAACTCCGCTGCCAAAATTCAGGGCAGCTGCCATTATCCTACGTAGAGACGCGATGAATTCCACGTAAGGGAGACGCGATGAATCGCGTCTCTACCCCATAAACCTCTTTTAACATCTGTTCGGCTTTTCCTAAATCAGCACCCTACTTTCAACTAATCTTTGCTCAACAAATTATCAGCTGCAATCACCAAAAACAAATAATCCGTTGTTCCGCCGCCCAACACATATTCTGTCTGTTGCCATAGGAATGGCCATTCTAACAGCTCAGGAAAATCAGGCCTGATCAATGCCGTTCCTGAACCAATACCTCCGGGAACATAGGAAAAGTCGCCCCTATTTGGCCCATAAGCGGCAGTTAAGGACCTGGAACCGACTCCGGACGCAAAGGACGAGGTATTTACTCCAGGATGCGCTCCCAATACGAAATTCATAGCGTGAAGCATATAATCGGCAGGAAATATTTCGGGAAAGCTTGTATGTAGAAAATACTGCTGCACACCAAAACTTTGAATGCCCCATCCGGCACCCCAGATATCCGGTTCATAAGGCAGTCCATAAGGAGTTTTCTTTTCAAGTGTCTTCACCACCTCCAAATGTCCCTTTACTGCATCCGTAACATCCTTTTTAAACTTTTTATTCTTAATCAAGGGAAGAGCAGGCCCTACAATCCAGCCTGTGCGACCGATGTTTTTTGTGATTTCGTTACTGCTTGAGACAAGAAAATCTGCGTATTTCTGGTCTTTTGTTGTCAACAATAGTTCCACTGCCAGGCTCACTCTCTCAAGCTTGTTATTCTCGCGGGTGATATCCCAAATTGCCTGTGCTATATTCAGGCTTTCATCTGCCAGCGAGTCATTATAGCCTCTTAACACCCTTGCTGCTGCAGCCAAACCTGCGGCTGCACTTAATTCCCGCCGAGGATTATTCTCCGTAAATACCCAACGGTCATCTTCTGCCCCAGGCAGCCCCACCGACGGCACATCGCCGCTTATCTTGTCCTGATAAAATGGCTTGCCATCGCTGTGATTGATCGCATCGCCAAGCAGCACGTATTGTCTCAGCGTAGGAACAATTATGCCTCTGTAAAATCTTCCCAGGGCTTTGTATCCACCTGCTACTGTTAATACTCCATGTTCAATTTGTTGTAAAATATCAGCTTTTCCATCTGGCTGATGAATTTCCACCACCCTGGTTTCCTGGTCTATGGAGGTATTGTCATAGTCTACTTTAAAGGCGTCGTAGATCTGCGCGAGGCCATGAATTGTCGAAGCCTGGGATTCTACTCGCAAATCATAGTCCCCGGCATCATGCCATCCACCCCGGTTAAGTCCGGGTACGAATTCCCCTGGTTTGTATTTCGTCAAAGTCTCCGACCCTTGCAAATAACCATCGAAATGGTTCGTGTCAACAGGCGCCATTCTCGCATCGTCCAAATGGCAGAACCCATGCCATACCCTGTATCTTTCATTTACGCGCATGTGGCACATTTGTACCGGAAGAAAATACTCGAGCGTAGGTTGCCAAACATTGCGTTTATAAACAAATTCGCTGATCTGAAAAGGTTCCGTTTGGTAGTCTCCGTACTTTACCACATACATACCAGGAGCAGTTACCTCTGTAAAGTCAAGCTGATAGTAGTGGTACCTTAAAAACTCCCCCCAATCCTTTGGGGCTTCCTCTTTTACCTTATTCAGTCCACCATTTTCAGATACTCTGTACAAAGTTGCCGGCAAGCTTCTATTGTCGTTTTTATCTGTTTCTATCACGGCAATTTTTTGCTGCTTCGGGTGATATCCGACCTGCGATATCTGCACCACAGGATCATAAGTGTAATCTTCGATAGCATTGGGCGTGATTAGCCATTCAATTGCGTTGTTGGTAGCACCGGCAGGCACCAGAGATCTTACCACATACCAGCCATTGCTATGTTGCGCTCTTCCATCTATCAATTGAAGGGCGTCGTCTTTTAAGTTCTCAATAATCATGCTCTGGCGCTCGTCTTCAGGAGCAATTACAAGCCTGGCGCCAGAGGCCATTGGCTCCAACTGAAACGTTCCTTCTTCATCTAAAAAGCCTGGTCCATTTGCCTGTAGCGGAAATATTCCAAATTTATCGTCCATATAGTAAGACTTGCCAAACAGGATTCCGGGGAATAATTCTATATTAAAGCCTACCTTCCCAACCCACTCCTCAGGTAGTGGTGCATCCATATCCACAATTATCCTAAAAGACTTGCCCTCCGGCCTTACTTTCAGATTATAAGCAAAATTAAGATCAGGGTAAATGATTGGGTTAAAGCCTTTTCTGTTCTTGTCCGGGTCCGGATACTCCATTCTAACGCTTATTGTCTGGGTTTCCCTTTCTACTACCCTCTTTCCTACTTTGGGAACAGGCTGCCACTGCCCGGGCGTAGGTTCCAGCCTTATGTCGCCATTGGTTGCAACACGGAGGCCATTTTGAATGATCCCAACACCGCCTTGGTGACTCTCAGGATAAAAATCGTGAGCGAGCATCACATTCAGGCCCCGCATTTCAAGATATTCTAAGTCATTGATTTTAAGCTGCGCATCCGTTTGTTGGGCATAACCCACACCATGGACCAGGGCAATTAGAAAACCAGCGCAAATAATGGTTAAAGTTTTTTTCATACGTTACTTTGTTTT
>CAZHZR010000321.1:0-3662 GCA_964537095.1 uncultured Roseivirgaceae bacterium | reverse complement strand
TTTTTTTGTAACAGGGCCAGTCCAGCTACGTCACCTTCTTTCATTTTTGAGATATCGAGAGCGGTTGTGCCGGTACTCTCAGGCCCGATAGTACGCTGGGTCAGTGTGTTTCTGGCCATTAAGAATGAAGTATCTACTCGTGCTGTAGTCAATCGGAGGTAGCCTTTTTTACCATTTACATCCCAATGGGCATTATCGGGATTATGGTTCCACTGCCAGACCAGGGGCAAGTCTGGCTGGCCCTTTGCACGCTTAAAATCATCAGAAGCAACTATTCCCGGCATGAGCCCTTTACTGGCGGGAAGCTCAAGTTGATCCGGCACTTTGCCATCAACACCCAGCACAGGCCAGCCATCTTCCCACTTTACAGGAACAAGGTACGGGATCCGGCCCACTGCACCATAATCGCGAAATAAGTAAGCAAACCATTCTCCATCAGGGGTGTCAATAAGGCCTCCCTGGGCTACTCCTTTATCCTGTAAAGCCACCCTTCCTTCATAAGGCCCTGTGATTTTATCTGCCCTGTGAATTATCACGGTACGCATGCCACCTTGTGGCCAGGAAATATTAAAGAGATAGTATTTTCCATTTACTTTAAAAATCTGTGATCCTTCCGCCGGAAGCATCACATTGGGACCAGCCGGAGCCGTTGCATTTTCTATCAACACCCTTTCGGTTCCTTCTTTTACACCTGAGAGGTCATCTTTGAGTTCCACCATCTTCAATTCGCCGCCTCCCCATATCATATAGGTTTTGCCATCGTCGTCAAAAAAAATGGTGTGGTCATGGTATGACGGCGCAAAACTTTGAGCCTTCCATGGGCCTTTTTCAAGGTCTTTGGTTGAATAGATATAGGTTTTATTGGTTGTTCCGGCAAATGTGGACACGTAGTAAGTATCATTGTGATAACGGATACCGCTTGCCCAGGATCCTCTGCCGTAAGTGCTTTTGCCATTCTCCAGGTTCAGCTCATCTACATCATCTAAAATATCATAGGCGTAGTTGATCAATTCCCAGTTCACCAGGTCTTTGGATTTCATGATTGGCACACCGGGGCTCATGTGCATGGTAGTACTGCTCATGTAGTAGGCGTCCCCTACCCGAATTATGGACATGTCGGGTACATCAGCGTGAATTATTGGATTTTTGGCGTTTTGAGCTTGTGAAGGTAAGGTCAGGAAGAGACAGACAAGCATTAAAAAACTGACTGAAAAAAAATGGCTTTGCATGGGTGAAATTTGTTTTGTTATCAGTATAACTGCCGACTGGGGTCAGGGAATATTATTCCATCGGTCCTATTAATTCTATAAAATTCCCATCGGGATCTTGTACCAGCAAGAATTGTAGGTTGTCATTCAAACGTGTAGGCGTACTTCCCAAGAATGGAACGTTTCTTTCTTTTAGCCTATCCACCACTGGTTTTAGCGCTTTGACATTAACCGTTATGTATTGCATGCCCACATCGTCCTGAATAAAATTTTGCTTCGGATGGGAGGTCTTTTTGCCAAAGCTCATGAGTTTCCACTCATTTGCCTCTTCGCTGTCCTCAAGTTTAAGAACAGTTATCGCTACAGGCACACCATCAGAAAGTCCTGAACGCTTTGCAAAATCTTCGTCTAAACTAAAGCCCCCAGTCTTTACCATGCCGATGCCATTGATATAGAAATCTAAAGAGCGCTCCAGGTCTGAGACAACTACTCCCACTCCTATTAATTTACTGCTGAAATTAGATTGGGCATAGGAACCAACAGCCACGAACAGAATAATTATCAGAAGGAAAAACTTTCGTACGTGATTTTTCATTTTTATATAATAAATCTTGAAGAAATGGATGACATCAGACTTAGGATTATAGACATCTTTTATCACCGCTTATGGATCTTAAATTGGGAGGAATTGGATGAATCACAATTCCTCCCATTAAATCTAAATTTACGGTTTAGCCTCGTTAGCTGTAGTAGCATGCAAGCCAATCAGACAACCTGTAAATCCTCCGGCCACATCGGTAGATAGGATATCACCTGAAACCGTGCCACCAAGGTTTTGGAAGTCGGTTCCGTTGGTTGAATAGTTAAATTGGTACTTATCTCCTTCTGCTGTTACCTGAAGGCGAACAGGATTCTTAACATCTATTTTAGTGCTGGCAATAGTGGTAGAATTCCCCTTTTCGGTTCTCTCCAGCAGCAGATAAGTGTCTTTACCTTTTTTAGTAATACCAAAAACATAGTGGAACTTTTCGCTTTGCAAAGCGGCGATTCCGGCTAAGTCCTTTTCAGAACCTGGTTTATAATTGATGGTAGCTGTATAGGAAAAATTTCTGTGCTGCTGTCTATGAAAAAGTGTTGAGGTAGGTTTTACCTCTTTCAGGTTCACGTTGAAAGGGTTGATTCCTAAACCATTCTTTGCGCTTGCAATAAACTCTTCCCTGGGACCTCTCAGGCCAATCCAACGGTAATCTAGTCTTTCGGCAGAGAAATCATCGTTGAATGTAAAGTTTCCATTAGGAAAAAAGCCATCCTGACCGGTTTTATTGGTAACGCCTTCAGGCATTTTCAATTTTGGCTCCAGACCAACAAGGCCATTTTCAAAAACAGGAAACTCACCAGACCAATCAACAGGCAGTATAAAAGTCTCACGACCGGAGTTAACTCTTCCTTCCTCATTTCGACGAATTGCCAGAAAAGCACCGTAGTGTTTGCCGTCGGGTCCTTCCACCAAATCAGCATGTCCCGCCCAGTCTACCTTGTTCGGTCTGTTGGGATTTAAATGTCTTTGCGATAAGATCGGGTTGCTTGGCGCTGGCTTATAGGGACCTCTTGCGTTATCACTTACAAAAATAACCTCACTATGGATATCACCAGTTCCTCCTTCAGCACACATTAAGTAATACTTTCCATCTCTTTTGTAAATATGAGGCGCTTCGATCCAGATAGGTTTTTTTGTGATATCAACCCCGCCGTCAACGATAATCTTGTCAGTACCCTCAATTACCTGATCATTTTCCAGGTCATAATCCCAGATCTTAATTACCCTATGTCCGCTGTATAGCTCCTTTCCTTGGTCTGGCGCATCGTTGTGAATTACATAAGCTTTGCCATCATCATCGAAAAACAAGGAAGGATCGATTCCACCAAATTTCAGTTTATAAGGATCACTCCAACCCTTCATAGGATCTTTGGTTTTTACAACCATATTCCCGAAACCTCCTGAAAACTGGGTAGTAATCATATAGAAGGTATCGTTATACTGATTGTACTTTATAGCAGGCGCGTAGATACCAGCACTTATGCCTGAATTGGTAACATTCAATTGAGAGGGTCTATCCAATACGTGACCAATCTGCGTCCAGTTTACCAGGTCTTTTGAATGAAAAATAGGCACCCCTGGGAAAAACGCAAAAGAAGAAGCTACTAAATAATAGTCTTCTCCTTTTCGCTCAATGGAAGGGTCGGGATAACAACCTTGCAAAATGGGTGTATAAAACTCGTCTTCTTTCAAGGGATTGTCTATATAAACCTGGTCTTTGCCTTCGTAGACAAAATCAGAGAACACAGGCGCATTTTTCGCTAGTTTTTTCCTGGCCTGGCTGTTGCCATCCAAGCTCATAAAAGAAAATAGCATCGTAAAAGCAAACAAGGCTATAACCTGCCTGCTTCGCAATG
>CAZHZR010000320.1:0-3676 GCA_964537095.1 uncultured Roseivirgaceae bacterium | reverse complement strand
ATGGTTTTCTAACAGCATTATGTACCGACCCCCGTCAAGTGTTTTGAATACAATTTAATGTACGCTGTAGGCGATATTTTTTTGAGGGCTTTGAATTGCCTGTTAAAATTAGAGACATTATTAAAACCAGCCTCAAAACAGACGCCTGCCACCGTATAATTGTTTTCTATCAGCAGTTTACAGGCATATCCGATACGCACCTCGTTCAGGTACTGTATAAAAGTTTTCTTTTGGTAGTGCTTAAAATATCTACTGAACGATGACGGATTCATGTTTGCCAGACTGGCTACTTTTTCTAAAGAAATATTTTCCTTAAAGTTGTTCATAATATATTCATGGATTTGCGCCATCTTGCTGTTGTGCATCTCCCGAAAAGAGTTGACATAGCTTGAACTGGAGAGGAGCTGGTAGTCTCGCGATTCTGAAAGATCTCTTAACACATCCATAAACGACATAAATCTTTGATATCCGCCGACATCAAACATCTTGTTTACCTTTTCAATAACAGGCGCTGTTAAGTTTCTGTTAAATTTTATGCCATGTTGCGCTTTTTTAATCAATTCATTGATCCCTCTCATTTCAGGGATCTTAAAAAGGTCTCCGGCAAAATCTTCGTGAAAATGGATGACGTGTGCTTTTGCCATGAGTTCCGGATTGCCCTCAAAAAAGATTTTGTCATTCAACCACAAGTGGGGAAGGTTTTTTCCTATCAGAATAATTTCTCCCGCTTCAAATTTTTCGATATTATCGCCCACAAAACGGGTTCCGGTACTCTCCATTATAATGACCAGTTCCAGCTCCGGATGGTAATGCCAGATTTTCAAAAAATTGTTATATGATTGACTTTCCAATTTAAATGAGCTGGTTTCATCGAAATGCTTGTTTAAAAGTTGTGGCTTCATAAGACAATAATCATCGCATTTGAAATTGATCTTTAAATATATGACTATTTGAACGAGCGACAATGGTATTGATTGTGAGAATTTTAGATATAGTAGTGCATAAAATGCAAAGAAAGTATTATGAATAGCCAAAAATTTAGTTGAGTAGGCGCCATCCTGGTGATAGCTTTACATTTATTGATGTATTAACTTATTGAATGACTTTGAAAATAACTGCTGTAGAAATAAAAGATGTAAGATTTCCCACAGGTAAATCTTTGGATGGATCGGATGCTATGAATAAAGATCCGGATTATTCAGCCGCTTATGTGATTCTAAAGACGGATGATCCTAAATTTGAAGGACATGGCTTAACGTTTACCATAGGCAGAGGCAATGAAGTATGCGTTGCCGCCATAAAATCACTTTCTTATTTGTTGGTGGGTAAGTCTTTAAGTGAGATTACCTCAGACATGGGAGGTTTCTGGCGCATGATTACAGGAGACAGTCAATTGCGCTGGTTGGGACCGGATAAGGGTGTCATTCATTTGGCGACCGGCGCATTGGTGAATGCAGTCTGGGATTTGTATGCCAAAGTGGAAGGCAAACCTTTATGGAAACTGCTGGCTGATATGTCGCCGGAGGAGTTGGTCGCATGTGTAGATTTTACATACATTGAAGATGCAATCAGCAGGGAAGAAGCCATTGCCTTACTGTCTAAACTGGAAGCTACCAAGCAGGAAAGGATCGATTATTTGCTTAAGAAAGGCTATCCGGCCTATACAACATCTGCGGGATGGTTGGGGTATTCCGAGGAAAAAATGAGGAGATTGTGCCGGGAAGCGAAGGCAGAAGGTTGGACGCACCTAAAAATGAAGGTGGGTAATGACATCGATCAGGATATGCGCCGTGCCGCCATTATCAGAGAGGAGATTGGGGAGGATATCAAGCTGATGATGGATGCCAACCAGAAGTGGGGGGTAAATGAGGCCATCGAAAATATGGCAAAGCTGGCCCGGTTTAATCCCTGGTGGATTGAGGAGCCAACAAGTCCTGACGATGTTTTAGGGCATGCAACCATTGCAAAGGCGGTAAGGCCCATCAAAGTGGCTACGGGAGAACATTGTCAGAACAGGATCATGTTCAAGCAGTTTCTTCAAAGTGGCGCCGTGGATATTTGCCAGATTGATAGTTGCAGAGTAGGAGGTGTGAACGAGGTGTTGAGCATATTGCTTATGGCGGCCAAATTCAATATACCTGTTTGCCCTCACGCGGGTGGGGTAGGCTTGTGCGAATACGTTCAACACCTGGCGATGATTGATTTTATTGCCATCAGTGGCAGTCTTGAAAATCGCTTAATCGAATATGTAGATCACCTGCATGAGCATTTTATCGATCCTGTCAGGATACAGAATGGCAATTATCTCGTTCCTCAGTTGCCTGGCTATAGCATTGAAATGAAAAGCGAGTCTTTAGCAGATCATACTTTCCCCGAGGGAAAAATCTGGAAGAAAATTGCTTCAGAAGGTGCTATCCACCAGGTGGTATAAAACGAACTAGCTACCTTCAGAAGAGAATAAAAAAAGGAAGAAATATTGCAGTTTGAAATAAATTTTGTAGATAGCCCGTTACTCGAATCACCCGTTACTCGAATTCAATCGATTTCGAATATTCGTTTTCAGGATTTTTTAACAAAACAGGCAGTAGATTATGGACAAAGTAAGCATAAACAGAGGAAATTTAATATAAATGGATACTAAAATTAAGACACCGCTCCTTCCTTTTATCCTGATTACAAGTTTGTTCCTTATGTGGGGACTGGCGAATAACATGACGGATACGCTGCTCGCCGCCTTCAAGAGAATTTTGAGCATGACAGACTTCCAGACGTCCTGGATTCAGATTGCTTTTTACGGCTCGTACTTTTGTCTGGCACTTCCAGCAGCAATGCTCATTAAGAAATTTTCCTACAAGGTCGGTGTCCTTGCTGGTCTGGGAATGTTTATAGCGGGAGCTTTGCTATTTTATCCTGCCAGTATCAGTATGAGCTATTCGTTTTTCCTCATTGCGCTTTTTATTTTAGCGGGCGGCTTGTCTATACTCGAAACTTCTGCCAACCCTTATATCATTGCTATGGGGCCAGCGGCCACAGCTACCCGACGCTTGAATTTAGCGCAATCTTTTAATCCGGTGGGATCAATTTTAGGGGTTCTTCTAAGTAAAGTTTTTATACTGTCGCAATTAAATGAAGCAAGTGCAGAAGACAGAGCGGCGATGAATCCCGAGGAATTGAGCGCGATACAAACCGGGGAATTTTCTGCCGTAATGCTACCTTACGTAGGTGTTGCGTTGTTTCTTTTGGTTCTTTGGATTGTAATAGCTGCGGTAAAAATGCCGAAGTATAGCGATACAAATGAGCCATTGCATATCAGCGCTGCTTTTAAGCGATTGGCAAAGAACTCCAAATATACCTGGGGAGTAGTAGCCCAGTTCTTTTACGTGGGAGCTCAAATTGGGGTGTGGTCATATTCCATCCGTTATGTAATGGAGGAGTTGAGCGTGAATGAAAGTGAAGCGGCTAATTATTATATGGCAGCGCTTGTTTTGTTTGCTATATCCCGATTTATTTGTACTGCTTTGATGAGGTTTATTTCACCGGAAGCATTACTCGTTGGTTTGGCAGGCCTGGCAATGGCCTGTACGAGTGTGGTTATATTTTCAGGTGGCATTGTTGGCGTATATGCGTTAATAGCAATCTCAGGGTGCATGTCCCTGATGTTCCCCACCATCTACGG
>CAZHZR010000319.1:2356-3681 GCA_964537095.1 uncultured Roseivirgaceae bacterium | reverse complement strand
ATACAAAACCGCTTTCTTTTGAAGGACAAGTTTCACCCCATCACCTGCTTTTATAATGCGTCAAAGACAAGCTTCTCAACTTGTCGGCACTAAATTCAGCGGTGATATCCCTTTGTGGTTCACCCATCATTTCATAGCCTACCATAAATTTTTTAACCGAAGCAGAACGTAGCAAGGGCGGGTAAAAATGCATATGAAAATGCCATTCCGGATAGTCTTTCCCATCTGTGGGACGTTGATGGATCCCGGACGAATAGGGGAAGGACACTTCAAACAGGTTATCGTATTTGGTAGTAAGCGCTTTCAATATTTTTGCGAAATCAATTTTCTCCTTCTCTGACATCATCAAAATGTCTTGAAAATGCCTTTTGCTGATGATCATGGTCTCGTATGGCCATACTGCCCAAAACGGCACAAGCGCCACAAATGAATCATTCTCAAAGACGATCCGCTCCTTTTCTTTGAGTTCCAGCGCCACGTAGTCGCCCAGCAAGCTGCTTCCTTTCTCATCAAAATATTGTTTCATCTGCGCAGACTCTTTGGCCGGTTCTTCCGGGATGGAATTTTGTGCCCATATCTGCCCGTGCGGGTGAGGATTGCTGCAACCCATTATTTCGCCCTTGTTCTCAAAGATCTGCACATAATTGATAAAATCTTTACTTCCTAAGTCTCTGAATTCATCCTGCCATGTTTCTATCACCTTCACAATGTCTTTTTCTTCCATCTCCGGAAGGGTCAGGTCAAATCTTGGAGAAAAGCATACTACTTTACAAATTCCTTTTTCAGCAACCGCTTTTAAGAGCCCTCCCTTTTCAAATGAACCCTCAGGTACATCGGTATACATGGCGCCGAAATCGTTTTGAAAGACATAAGTACTTTTATAATCCGGATTTATTTCTCCACCGGCCCT
The DNA here is from genome assembly GCA_964537095.1 of uncultured Roseivirgaceae bacterium. GTDB lineage: Bacteria > Bacteroidota > Bacteroidia > Cytophagales > Cyclobacteriaceae > CAMPJM01. The sequence goes on along the minus strand of CAZHZR010000319.1, from coordinate 2,771 downwards.
TGTATTTCCCGGCCCTAAATAGTTTCCAGGATCGTGCTGAGGTCTTTGCACTTCTTCAACCTTTTCCTGCTTGCCCTGCCAGGGCCTTTTTGTTCTATGCGGGCTTACCAATACCCACTCGCCTGTTAAAATATTATAGCGTCTATGGGGATGTTCTGCAAGTTCAAACTGACTCATATTTTGATTTGTGAATTGGTTAATTAGCGAATGTTTAGCGAAACGGTAAATTGGTGAATTAGCAAATTAGTAAATCGGTACATTACTAAATTAGTAATTAGCTAATCAATCCAGTGCCATTTTCTATAGTAACCTTATACGTTGCCAATTGTATGTTAAACTCCTTTTGATAAGCTACTTTCATTTCTGCTTCAAAATTTTCTATCTCATCTGCTTTTACCAGGTTGATCGTGCAGCC
>CAZHZR010000319.1:0-2256 GCA_964537095.1 uncultured Roseivirgaceae bacterium | reverse complement strand
ACAATCTGATATTCATCCATGGGAAAGGGAAAGTATTGATAGGCTATTGTGTCGCAGTCAAGTCTGATAACATGCTCTTTTTTGCCCATCATGCTTGCAAACTGATCCATGATTCCGCATTGCACGCCTGCAAATTCATGCTCTGCTTTTTGGGCGATAAAAGCCAGCTCTTCCTTTTTTAATCCCCCGCCAATGAGTTCGTTGATGGCAAATGCAATTCCACATTCCACAGCTGCCGATGAAGACAAGCCAGCGCCCAAAGGAACATCGCCACCGTAGCTTATCTGTAAAGGAGGAACTGCTAATCCTTTCTTTAAAAATTGAGCAACGACACCCAATAGATAATTTGCCCAGGATTTTTGGTCTGATACCTCAATCTGATCTAATTTAAAGGAATGAGATTCGTTCAAGTCAAAAGCATGAAACCTGAAATAATCATCGGATGACAAGCCCACCGCGAAGACGATTTCTTTATCAATAGCTGCCGGCAATACGAATCCGTTATTATAGTCTGTGTGTTCTCCAATTAGATTGATGCGACCAGGAGCTCTCACAAGTAATTTAGGATCCTCTTTATATAATCTTTTAAAACTTTTTGCAATTTCCAAAGGCTTCCTGGTCATAGAGTTTTCTGTCGTCATATAAATGATAAGCTAAACGTTTCCATATTGAATGCCTAAATTAGATAAAATTGCTTAAAATGTAGTTCATCGCCCTGGCAAGATATTTTAGAAAATATCAAATTTCAAAGACAAGCAATGATTTATAAACAGGAAATGAAATCGTAGACCAACCAATGCGTTAAAATCGTTATATTTCGACCTATTATCTATTCTAATATGGGGTACTTAATATAGTATAATCAGAAGAATCCATTAAATATATCACCAATGAGCAAAAGGGAGGCCACTATTCGGGATATTGCGTTAAAATTAAATATTTCAGTTTCTACTGTTTCCAGAGCCATCAGAGATATGCCTGAAGTGAAGAAGGAAACCAGAAAGCTCGTGTTGGAAATGGCCAAAGCGCTGGACTATGAACCCAATAAAATAGCACAAGGATTAAGGATAAAAAAGACCAATACCATTGGCGTAATCGTACCTGCAGTGACCCTGCATTTCTTTTCTTCTGTCATCAGTGGCATCCAGGAAACAGCCAACAAGCTTGGCTATAATGTTATGTTTTGCCAGTCTAATGAGTCATTCGAGACGGAAAAAGCCAATATTCATACTTTGCTGAGCAGCAGGGTAGATGGCTTGCTGATTTCGTTATCCAGAGAAACAAATACCATTGATCATTTACTGGGAATGCAACGGAAACAAATACCATTGGTGCTTTTCGACAGGGTTTTTGATAACATGCAAGGTTCTAAAGTAGTGGTTGATGACTATGAAGGTGCTTTTAATGCTGTGCAATATCTTTTGAAATCCGGATGCAAAAGAGTGGCCTATCTGGGAGGTCCGAAAAACCTCAGCATTAGCAACCATAGACTTGATGGTTATAAAGATGCATTGAAAGAAAGCGGCATAGATTTCGATCCTGAAGTGGTGTCTTTCTGTGAGCTTATGGAGGAAGATGCTGAAAAGGAAACCACCCGAATGCTGGCTTTAAAGAATTTACCAGATGCCATTTTCTGTTTTAATGATCATGTGGCTATAAAAAGCATGCAGATCATTAAGAACAAAGGATTAAAAGTTCCCGATGATATTTCTTTGATGGGTTTTTCAAATGAACCGATTGCAGCGCTTATCGAGCCTTCACTCACCACAGTTTCCCAGCCTTCGTACGAAATGGGGAAAGCGGCTACAAAACTCATCATTCAACAGATTGAAAGCAAAGAAGCCCTTGAAGAAGAGTCGATCGTCTTAAAAACCACACTGCTTGTTAGGGATTCCACCAAAAAAAGGAAAGTTTGAAGAAGATGTTAGGCACTTTAACGGCGGGCAAAGGGAAAAATAGCGGGCAGATTAGCAGCAGGAAATAAGGAAAGAAAGTTTTAGTAGGCAATTGCCGTGAAATGCAGCTGGGTCATCAAAATATTTTAGGACTACTGCATTTGATCATTAAGATTAGAAATAATATCCAATTCGGTTTCTATAACAATAACAAAATCTGTTGTTTTCATTGATTCTGATAGAAATGCAGATCAAAAAATCGCTCCCTCGCCGAAGCCCTCCGACCACCGGAGCCTTAAAGCTATAAGCGCATTCCCTCGTTCAAAGGAATGCGCCAGTTTAGTTATAATGAGTAAATCGG
>CAZHZR010000318.1:0-3685 GCA_964537095.1 uncultured Roseivirgaceae bacterium | reverse complement strand
TTTTTCTTTGAACTGGAAACACTCGAGTGGGGAATCATATGTTCAGGCCTTGCAGCTATGGGATATATCGGCGGTGTTATGTTTAATAATTCTTATTTGCCTGAGATTGCTTCGGTGGATCAGCAGGATCGTGTGAGTGCAAAGGGTTTTGCCTATGGATATATTGGAAGTGTTCTGCTACAGCTTGTCTGTTTTTTGTTTGTACTGAAACCGGAATGGTTCGGTATTCAGGACGCCTCCTTTCCCGCCCGTTTGTCTTTTCTGCTGGTAGGGGTCTGGTGGATTGGCTTTGCGCAGGTTTCTTTTCGGGGATTACCGAAGCAAACTCCGCGTCCCGGTGGGTTAAACAGGGCCGCCTTAAGTAAAGGATTTCATGATTTGAGTGCGGTGGTATCTGAAATCAGATCCGTCACCGCACTCAAGCGTTTCCTGAGTGCTTTTTTCTTTTATGCCATGGGCGTTCAAACGATTATGCTGGTGGCAGCGGCATTCGGTGAAAAGGTTCTTCGTCTGGGTGCATCCAAACTGATCATGACCATACTGGCTATTCAGCTTCTGGCCATGGCGGGTGCCTATCTGATGTCGTGGTTGGCGGGATTATGGGGAAATAAAAAGGTTTTGTTGATGGTGATAATCCTGTGGATTATTGTCTGCATATCAGCGTATTATATTTCAAGTGAAGGACAGTTCTACGGGCTCGCTTGTCTGGTCGGGCTGGTGATGGGGGGCACGCAAACGGTTTCCAGGTCTACCTTTTCGAAGCTGATCCCAACCGATAGAACGAACACCGCTTCGTTTTTTAGCTTCTACGACATCACCGAAAAAGTAGCCATTGTTATTGGCTTATTCAGTTTCGGATTTATTGAGGAACTCACCGGTAATATCCGCCTTTCCGCGTTGTTTCTGGCGGTGTTTTTTCTGCTGGGGCTTTTGCTGCTGATGCGCATGCCCAACCGAAGGGCGTTGGAGGCTTCTGCCGGATTATCCTGAACGCTCCGACGAATAATGGGTTATCGACGAATGATGGGATATAGTTACCAGATATTAATTATTATTTTAACTTTGTTTGTATGGTAAACAACAACACGGTCGAACTGTTTATTCCCTGTTTTATCGATCAGTTATATCCACAGACGGCTTTTAACACCATTAAGGTGCTGGAGAAAGCCGGTTGTAAGGTGATCTATAATCCGGAACAAACGTGCTGCGGTCAGCCGGCATATAACGCCGGTTTTTTCGACGAAGCAAAGACGGTGGGTTCCAAGTTCCTGGGTGACTTTTCGGAAACTTATCCAATCGTCTCTCCCTCAGCATCCTGCACCGGAATGGTAAAACACGGTTATAATGATCTTTTTACCAATACGACGGTTCACAACCGCTGCCGTAATATTCAGAATCATATTTTCGAGCTTAGCGACTTTTTGATTAACGTTTTAAAGAAGGATTATTTCGGTGCAGAACTGGAAGGCAAAGCGGTTTATCATGACTCCTGTTCGGGCCTCCGAGACTGCCATATCAAGGAAGAACCACGGATGCTGCTTGCGAAGGTAGACGGATTGGAACTATTGGAAATGCGCGACACCGACATGTGTTGCGGCTTCGGAGGTACATTTTCCGTGAAATTTGAAAGTATTTCAACGGCCATGGCAGAGCAAAAGGTGAATAATGCCCTCGAAATGGACGCTGAGTATATTATTTCTACAGACGCGTCTTGTTTATTGCAACTTCAGGCCTATATCGATCACAAAAAACTTCCCATCAAAACCATGCACATCGCTGATGTACTGGCACACGGGTGGGCTAATATTTAATCAATTACTTATACAAATGGAAAACAACAGAAGAAAATTCCTTAAACAACTTGGTATCGGAACCATGGGACTGGCCGTATTACCGAATTTGCCTTTTGAAGCGCTGGGTGCTAAAAAGATGTTCTTTAAAATTTCGTTGGCGGAGTGGTCGCTCCATAAGACCCTGTTCGACGGGAAAATGACGAACATGCAGTTCCCCGAAATAGCAGCCAAAAAATTCGGAATCCATGCTGTTGAATACGTGAATTCGTTTTTCAAAGATAAAGCGAAGGATCATACCTATCTCAGCGAATTGAACCAACGCGCGAAAGATAACGGAGTGAAAAACGTGCTGATTATGGTCGATGGCGAAGGCAATATGGCCGACATGGATCAGAAAGTACGGAACACTGCTGTTGAAAACCATTATAAATGGGTTGAAGCCGCAAAGTTCCTTGGATGTCATACCATTCGGGTGAATGCTGCTGGAAAAGGTAGTGCAGACGAGATGAAGAATGCTGCAATTGAGAGTTTAGGTAAACTGAGCGAGTTTGCTCGTCCGCATAAAATCAATATTGTCGTTGAAAATCATGGCGGTCTATCGTCTGACGGGCAGTGGTTAAGTAGTGTTCTTGCAGGCGTTGATATGAAGAACTGTGGTTCATTGCCTGACTTTGGCAATTTCTACGAATACGACCGCTATCAGGGCGTAAAAGATTTGATGCCGTTTGCCAAAGGTGTGAGCGCTAAATCGCACGATTTTGATGCCCAGGGCAATGAAACGAAAATTGATTATGTGCGTATGATGCAGATGGTAAAAGATGCGGGTTATAAAGGTCATGTAGGTATCGAATATGAAGGTGGTAATTTGAGTGAAGAAGAAGGTATCATTGCCACGAAGAAATTGCTTGAGCGCGTTGGTGCACAATTAAGTTAATGCTTTTTCGTATCTTTGTTTCATTCACAACTTAAAAATCATATTCGTAAATGATTGAAATTACACTTCCTGATGGGTCCGTAAAGGAGTTTCCAGCGGGAACCAATGCTTATCAAATTGCCTTATCCATCTCTGAGGGCCTGGCCCGAAATGTCTTAGCAGCTGAGGTGAATGGTCAGGTTTGGGATCTGAACCGACCGATCGAAGAAAATGCAGAAGTCACTTTACTTACGTGGAAAGATCAGCAGGGGAAATCTACCTTTTGGCATTCCTCTGCCCACTTAATGGCCGAGGCGCTTGAGGCACTCTATCCCGGCGTAAAACTCGGAATTGGTCCTGCTATTGAAACTGGCTTCTACTACGATGTAGATTTCGGCAATCACGACTTTTCCTCCGATGAGTTACCTCAGATAGAGAACAAGATGCTGGAACTCGCCCGTACGAAATCTGAATTTATTCGCGAGGCGGTCAGCAAGGATGAGGCTATCGAGTATTTTACCGCCAAAGGCGATGAATACAAGCTCGATTTGATCAAGGATTTAAGCGACGGAACGATTACGTTCTATAAACAAGGCAACTTTACCGACTTATGTCGTGGTCCGCATATTCCGCATACCGGCTTCATCAAGGCTATTAAACTTACCAACGTAGCCGGAGCTTACTGGAGGGGCGATGAGACACGCAAACAATTAACGCGTATCTACGGCGTCACCTTTCCCAAGCAGGGCGACCTGGCCGACTATCTGAAGATGATCGAAGAAGCCAAAAAGCGCGATCACCGGAAGTTGGGTAAAGAGCTGGAACTATTTGCGTTTTCGGAGAAAGTTGGTATGGGGCTGCCGCTTTGGTTACCTAAAGGCGCCATGCTTCGCCAGAAGCTAACGGATTTCCTTCAGCGTGCCCAGATCAAGGCAGGGTACGAACCGGTAATTACGCCGCATATAGGACATAAAAATCT
>CAZHZR010000317.1:0-3716 GCA_964537095.1 uncultured Roseivirgaceae bacterium | reverse complement strand
AAGCTGACTTAGAGGCTTCGGAAATTGCCATTGGATCCGAGACCGAGTTTATTACTGAACATTATTGGGGATATACGAGGGTCTCACCAACACGCACTTTTGAGTATGAGGTAACCCACCCCAGATGGAGTCACTATCCCGTTCATAGCTATGAGATCGAGGTTGATTTTGCTAGTATTTATGGAGACACTTTTGCTGATTTAACAAATATGGCACCGAAATCTGTGATGCTGGCGGAGGGATCACGCATTACTGTTGAAAACAAGAGAGGCATATAAAAGATCCGATTGTCTGGGGAATTGTACGTAAAAGTTACTTGGAGTCTGAAAATTAATTGAATACCTGTATATTGGAAGCAGTTTAGATCCACACTGAATGATATCCGAAGCAGTCCATTTTATTCTGTATGAAAGTTCATATCTGACTTTATATGGTTTGGTAACGGCTTATTTTCTGTTGCTATACTTTGGGTTGGCACCGGTTTTTCTCGAAGCGTGCAAATTTCTAAGCAGGAAAAAGATTGTCCACAAGATCATCAAAAAAGAAGTTTCTGAAAAACAGATCCGCTGGGAGATACTTCATTCGCTAAAGTCGATTTTTATATTTGGTTTTTCAGCATTTCCCATTGTCTATCTAATAAGATCAGGCACAATCAGCTTACTTCCCGATACGACGTTCAATATATTCCTGGGCCTCATTATTCTAACTGTCTGGAATGAGATACATTTTTTTGCAGTTCACCGTCTCATGCATCTGCCATTTTTTATGCGCAAGGTGCACTCGATTCATCATAAATCGTATATTCCAACCGTTTATTCTGTGTATAGCTTTCATTGGTTTGAAGCTTTGCTGCTGAGTACCGTGCCCCTGACCATTGCCATATTTGTCCCTTTTGCGCCAATTGCTATATTTCTTTATCCTTTGGCGAGTATTTTGCTAAATTATGCCGGGCATTGTAATTACCGGTTTGGCAACGGGACCGGACAAAGCTGGAAGTTATTTGGAACAAATCACAACGATCATCATGCACGCGGAAGAAAGAACTATGGCTTTGCATCTGATCTGCTTGACAAACTAAATGCCAGTTTAGGGCAAATAATAAATCGTAAATCATAAATAAAGAGTTTGGAAAACGTTTATATCACCAGCATGGGTGTTTTTCTGCCCAATCAGCCTGTAGAGAATGAAGAGATTGAAGATTACCTGGGAAAAATCCATGGTAAAGGAAGTGCTACCAAAAAGCGTATTCTGGACCAAAATGGCATTAAGCAGCGATATTTTGCCATGGATAAGGAGAAGCAAAGTACGCATACCAACGCCCAAATGGCAGCCAACGCCATCGCAGCAGCTATATCAAAAAGCAGTATCAGGTCAAATGAAGTTGAGTTGCTCGTTACCGGCACCACCCAGGCCGATTTGCCTGTGCCAGGTTTTGCCAGCATGGTTCATGCAGAACTCGACATTCCTAAATGTGAGGTTGCCAGCTTTCAGAGTGTGTGCGCAAGTGGAATGATGGCGCTAAAAAATGCATGTCTGCAGATTAAAAGCGGTGAGAAGGAAAATGCAGTTTGTGTGGGTAGTGAATTTGCAAGCCGGATGTTCAAGGCATCGCGGTTTGAAGCACAGGGTGTTCAGTCTGTTCCTTTTGATACAGATTTTCTGCGGTTCATGCTGTCGGACGGGGCAGGAGCCATGGTGCTTGAAAACAAAAAGCGAGACAATGGTATTTCTTTAAAAATTGACTGGATAGACCTCAAATCACATGCAAATGAATTCCCAATGTGCATGTACACCGGTAAGGTTGATAACCAGGAAGCGACTCTACTTACCTGGTTGGACTACCCGGATTATGAGTCTGCGTCAAAAGCCGGTGCTATTAATCTAAAGCAGGACATTCGCCTGCTGGACAAAGTGATGCAAACAGGAGTTGCTCATTTTTTTGAATTGATTGATGAAGGTGCCATCATCACAGAAGAAATAGACTGGCTTTGCTGTCACTACTCTTCCGAATATTTTAAGCAGCCCATCAAAGAACTTATGTTAAAAGGAGGTGCTGCAATTCCGGAGGAAAAGTGGTTCAGCAATTTAAGCACCAAAGGAAATACAGGTGCGGCTTCTATTTTTATCATGCTGGAAGAGCTGTTTTATTCAGGAAAATTAAAACCTGGTGATACAATTTTGTGCATGGTGCCGGAAAGTGGCCGGTTTATTACCTCATTTATGAAGCTGACAGTGGAGGGGACGGAGGAAAATCGTAGATTGAAGTTTCCTCTCAGGCCACTTGAAGCGCCTGAGCTGGTCATTGACAAAAATCCTACTTCAGAGTGGCTGGTCAGGCAACTTACGCAGATCTGGATAGATTTTGAGTCGAAATTACTGAAGGTACCGATTGTGACAAAAATCCACGAAGGGAGGTTGAGTTTAGATGATTTTAAGCTGTTGATTTGTGATTTGAGACAGCAGGTAATTGACGGCTCGCAGTGGATTTCAAGAGCAGCTTCCAATATAGATATAGAGTTGTTTGAGCTGCGCTCTGCTTTTATTAAACATACTGCGACAGAACACAAAGACTACCAAAAGCTGGAAGCCAACTTTGAAGCACTGGGAGGGAATTTAGAGGAAATCCACGGTGGTGAAAAAAATATCGGGAGCCTTGCCTTATCGGCTTTTATGTTTCAACAGGCTAGCAAGCCTAACCCGATAGATTTACTGGGAGCAATGTTCATTATTGAAGGTATCGGCAAAAGGCTGGCAGGCTATTGGGGAGCCATGATTAAGGAACAATTGAAGCTTGAAGAAGATCAGGTTTCTTTTTTTACATATCACGGAATAGCTGATGAAAATCATTTTCATAACCTGGAGAAAGCATTGAATCATCCTTATATGCATATGGACTTAGCCAAAAAGATTGCAAAAACAGCAAAAACCACCGCTAAACTTTACCAGCTGCAACTTGAAGAATTAGGAAATTATTAATATAGCACTTATGGCAAATATCTTAGACCTCTCAGAACACGACAAACGGGATCCGAATCCTTGGTTGGCCATGTATCTGGACAATAGCATCCCGATCAATGACAAAACGAAGCAGGCCCTGATGCGGGACAATGATTCAAAATCCGCAAGATACTTGTTGCCGATGATCGAGCTTTGGTCAAAGATTACGATGTTCTTTATCCACATCATTAAATTCTTTTTTCCCAGACTGTTTAATTCATCCAAAATGCTTCACAGGATCCTTTCCTGGGGTTTAAAGAATTTTGTGAGTCGGGATGCCAACTTGTTAATTTTCAGGCATTTTCATGTGGGCAGCGAAATACTTGAATTTATAGCCTATAATATCGATGGGATTCAAATTGAGATGAATCCTTTAAAGCCAGCCAATTTCGAAGATGTGAAAGATGATCTGTTTTTAAAACATGATTTGAACTTGTATAATTTCATTATCAACCTGAACAGCGAACTAAAACGGAAGGGAGTTACTCTGAAAAAACCTGCCACGCTGAACGTATCGATGATCAGCACAGACCAGTTTGATCATATTGATTTTCCGGATAAATGGACAAACGTGCTGGACTTAAGATCTGCGATTGAGCTTTTCACGCCTTTTTATCAATTCTTTTTGACCGCAAATGATTTTGTGAGGGCGTCAAATTCTCTTCAGTTGGATGAGACCATTGCTATTTACACCTCGCAGATTTTGGGATCGCCTGCAC
>CAZHZR010000316.1:0-3738 GCA_964537095.1 uncultured Roseivirgaceae bacterium | reverse complement strand
CACAATCAACATCGATGGTGGGCTTTAAAAGAACGAAACCAAGTTACGAAGAAGGGTATTATATCGAACAGGATATCGCTGCTAAATCTGCGAATAATCTGGGGTATACTTTCCCGGCTCTTTTCAAAAATGGCGATACCTGGACACTAATTTCAGAAACAGGTGTTAGGGGACTATACTGTGGTTCAAAACTGAGCGACCCTACTTCTGAGGGGCTTTATTCAATTGCTTTTCCGGATATGACGGAGAACAATGGTTTTGGCAGTACAGGCGCAGCAATAGGAATGCCTGGTGTTACTCCATGGCGTACAATCACTGTTGGAAATGGGCTAAAGCCAATTGTTGAAACCACTATAGCCCTGGACGTGGTAGAGCCTTTATACGAACCATCTATAGACTACCAATTCGGAAAAGGCACCTGGAGCTGGATCATGTGGCAAGACCAGAGCATGAACTATGACGACCAGGTGAAATATATAGATTTGGCCGCAACTTTAGGCTATGAGTTTATTTTGATAGATGCCTGGTGGGATAGAAATATCGGCTACGACCGCATGGCTGAATTGCTTGCTTATGCAAAATCAAAAGGAGTGGGAGCATTCCTTTGGTACAACTCCAACGGCGTGGCCAATGATGCGCATCAGACACCACGCAATAAAATGAATACAGCTATTGCCCGGAAGAAGGAAATGAAATGGCTGAAGGAAAACGGGGTGAAAGGAATTAAAGTCGACTTCTTTGGGGGCGATAAACAAGAAACCTTGCGACTCTATGAAGACTTACTATCAGATGCCAACGATCATGAGCTAATGGTGGTTTTCCATGGCGCAACGCTGCCACGAGGTTGGGAGCGCATGTTCCCTAACTTTGTAGGAACAGAAGCAGTGCTTGCTTCGGAGAATTTGATGTTCAGCCAGCATGCCAATGACAGGGAAGCCTTCAGTGCTACGCTACATCCTTTTATCAGAAATGCAGTCGCCAGCATGGAATTTGGCGGCGTAGTGCTGAACAAGCGCTATAATCGCAACAACGATGGAGGTAATTACAGGAAAACAACAGATGTTTTTCAATTGGCTACTGCAGTGCTTTTCCAGAGTCCGGTACAGTTTTTTGCGCTCACGCCTAACAATCTGTCTGATGCTCCGGATTTCACCATCGAATTTATGAAACAGGTACCCACCACCTGGGATGAAACAGTATTTATTGACGGCTATCCCGGTAAATATGCTGTACTTGCGAGAAGGCATGGAGATACCTGGTATATTGTAGGCGTAAGTGCACAAAAAGAACCGTTAAATTTGACGCTAAAGGTGCCGATGCTGGCTGGCAAAGAGGTGAAACACTATGGCGATGCCAAAGACAAATCCAGCTTCTTCAAGAACCTGAAAGTCAATAAGAAGGGAGAAGTGAAGGTAACCATCCAACCTGAAGGGGGAGTGGTTTTAGTGAATAAGTAGATAGCACCAATAAAAATGCAATGTCATCAGGTTTAGGCAAATAGGGTAAAATGCTTAACTTGATGACATTGCGTTAATGGGAGAAGACCGACACTTCTGAAAGTCCCGAAGTATGACTACTGAACGAAAGGATAAGGCACCGAACTAAACCAATAACTAATAATTAATAGCTAATAACCAACAACCAACAACCATTACAACTTATGAACAAAATAATGACCTTTCTCGCCGGCCTTCTGATTGTAGGATTTGCCGGTGTGGCACAGGATTTTTCCAAACTGGCCCCTGCTGGTTTTGACGAAGTGCGCACCGGTATAGCCACAGGGAAAATAGACACCATTACCTACGCCTCCAAAACTGTAGGAACAAACCGGAAAGCATTAATCTATACCCCTCCGGGATACTCGAAAAAGAAAAAATATCCTGTATTGTACTTGCTGCACGGTATAGGTGGCGACGAAAAGGAATGGCTGAACGGTGCTAATCCTCAAGTAATCCTGGACAATTTGTACGCTGATAAAAAGCTTCAGCCCATGATTGTAGTGATGCCAAACGGACGCGCCATGCGCGATGACAGGGCGACAGGTGAGATTTTTTCACCCGACAAAATAGAAGCTTTTGGCAGGTTTGAAGGTGATTTATTGAATGATTTGATTCCTTATGTTGAAAAAAACTATCCGGCTAAAAAGGATCGGGAGAACCGTGCTATTGCAGGCCTTTCTATGGGCGGCGGGCAATCCCTGAATTTTGGACTGGGCAACCTGGATAAATTTGCGTGGGTAGGTGGCTTTTCGTCTGCACCCAACACCAAGGCACCGGAAATGCTGCTTCCAAACCCCGAAGAAGCAAAAAACAAACTTAAACTCCTCTTTATTTCATGTGGTGATGAAGACAATCTCATGGGGGTAACCCAACGTACGCATGATTACCTTTATCAGCACGGCGTACCGCACGTTTACTATTTGGAGCCGGGGGGTCACGACTTTAATGTTTGGAAGAATGACCTCTACGTGTTCAGTCAATTTCTTTTCAAGCCGGTGGACAAGTCATCTTTAACCAAACAAAGTGTTTTGGGCACAAAAGCAGCTACCAATATCCGTTCGGCAAAGTACCCGCAGGTATTGCCCGACAATCGGGTAATCTTCCGCGTAAATGCACCGGAAGCACAAAAAGTTCAGATAGATTTGGGACGCAAGTATGATATGGTAAAAGATGACAATGGGGTATGGACAGTTACAACTGATTCCATAAGCCGTGGCTTCCACTACTATTCTTTGGTGATAGATGGTGTAGCCGTGGCGGATCCTGCCAGCGAAACTTTTTATGGCATGGGCAGGATGGCCAGCGGTATTGAAATACCTTACCAGGAGGGTGATTTTTATGCCTTAAAGAATGTGCCACATGGCGATATCCGCATGAAGCGCTATTTCTCGCCAGTAACCAACACATGGAGAAGGATGTTCGTATATGCGCCTCCTGGATATGATGCATCAGCAAGCGAAAAATACCCTGTTTTGTATCTGCTGCATGGTGGAGGTGAGGATGAAAGAGGATGGTCTACGCAAGGACGTACAGACCTTATTCTGGATAACCTCATTGCTGAGCAAAAAGCCGAGCCGATGCTGGTGGTGATGATGGATGGTAATTTTAATGCGCCGGGCTTTTCGGATCAATACCTGCGTACATTCGAGCGTGAGCTGAAGGATGCGGTAATCCCCTTTATCGAGAGCAATTTCCGCGTAGCGCCAGGTTCCGAAAACCGCGCACTGGCAGGCCTATCAATGGGCGGCATCCAAACTTTGTATGCTGGTGTCAGAAATACAGACATGTTTTCGCATTTGGGCGTTTTCAGCTCAGGATGGCTCGCTAATCAGCCAGAGCGTTCTGAACCGGAGTATGCATTTATGAAAGAAAATGTCGACACCATCAATAAAAACCTCAAGTCTTTTTGGATCACCATGGGCGGCAAAGATGACATTGCCTACGAAAATTGTAAGTTGATGCTTTCGAAGTTTGATGAGATGGGCATTAAGTACGAATACAGTGAATATGAAGGCGGACATACCTGGCCTGTCTGGCGACACGATTTGTATACTTTCGCACCACAGCTGTTTAAGTAGAAACTGTCTCATGAGACTTCACAGTGTCGTCTCATATCTAAAGTCTTAAATCTAACATCTAACAATAAAATAATTGAAATGACTAAAGTTAATTTAAAATTTGCTCCATTGCGAAGCAGGCAGGTTATAGCCTTGTTTGCTTTTACGATGCTATTTTCTTT
>CAZHZR010000315.1:0-3739 GCA_964537095.1 uncultured Roseivirgaceae bacterium | reverse complement strand
GAATCTCATGATCAGGCGATCGTGGGTGATAAAACCATCGCTTTTCGACTCATGGATAAAGAGATGTACTACCACATGCGCAAAGATGATCAAAACATTGTCATCGACAGGGGCATTGCCTTACATAAGCTAATCAGATTGTTTACAATTTCGTTAGGTGGCGAAGGCTATATGAATTTCATCGGCAATGAGTTTGGCCACCCGGAATGGGTCGATTTTCCCAGGGAAGGGAATGGCTGGAGCTATAAATATGCAAAAAGACAGTGGTCGTTAGCAGAGAATAAGGATTTAAAGTACGAATATCTCGAAAATTTTGATCGTGCTATGATTGCTCTGGTTAAAAAGCATAAGGTCATGGAGGCTGGCGACACGCGGCAGTTAAATATGGACAGCACCAACAATGTGGTGATATTCTATCGCGCCGGATTGATATTTATATTCAATTTTAGCCCTCACAATTCCATCTTTGACTATAGATTTCAGGCTCCGGAAAAAGGAACTTACAAAATCATTTTATCCAGTGACGACCCTCAATATGGGGGTTTTGCAAGAGTAGATTCAAAAGTAAAATACAAAACAATAGATACCGATAAAAACCCGTATTTGAGTCTTTATCTAACCAACAGAACTGCTATTGTGCTGGAGAAAACGGGCAAAAAGTAGACAGTAGACAATCAGATGTGAGATTTGAGAGGGTAAACCATCCAACCGTCGCTTGCCTCCGGCGAGTGACTGCTGCTTTCCACTTAAGGAAAAATGGAGTTACGGCAGGAGTTATCGTTAATTTTCTACTAAAGAATAACCGGTGAGAGGGGAATAAACTCCCCTCCTTTCACTTTTTTGCTGAGGAGCTTATTCCTTTAAAGCTTTTCTTCCTCCAACCTTCTTCTTCGTTTCAGGTAAAGTTGCCGCTGCTTCTAATCCTTTGCTTTTCTTTTTGCCAGACTTAGTCTTTTTGGAAATCTTAGTATCGACCAAAGCCTCCTCTGAACCATCTGTTGATGCTACCAGTTTCTTTCTGTTCCTGGTGTTCAGTGTAATTTCAAGATCAGAAAGAGCGTTCATATAAAAGATATATGCATCATAGGGTGAGCTGTAAGGGCTAAAGTAGTTATGCACCATCCCGTCAGTACTCACTTTGGTCGACATATAATAAAAATGATCCGAGGTCTGAAGTTTTGACCACACATGTATCAAATCCATGTTTCTCGATGTTTTGACCAGCTTTTCAAGCCCATAGACCATTTTTAATGCTTCCTTCTGCAGGTTGTTGCCATTCCAGGCCGACAAATTTCTTTCCTGGTCAGCCCAACTGATGGGATCATGCACATCATAAATAGAACGTCCCTTGAACTTTCGAACAGCCTCGGTAGGCATTATGAAATCAAGATGTGCTTTTTCAAGCACCTTTTCCGGCAGCTCTTTAAAGAAGTTAAAAATCCCGGTTTCTTCCCACTGATGTTCACCTATACTTTCATAATCCATAAAGAGGTTGATCACATCGCCTTCACTATCTGACATCCAGTTGGCGAATTTTGTCGCATGCAATGGATATTCAGCCCATGTTTTGTCAGAATATCGAAAGCCCAGGTCATCAGAAAGCTTATGGTTTCTTAACATCACTTTAATATTTCCTGCATTGGGAGCTTTGTAAAAATAATTCGGGGACCTGCCGTTCAAATGCCAGTCTACACCTTCTGTAATCACCCCTTCATAACCCATTTCTTCAAGAAACCAGGCCATTTCATTGTTATAAGTCAGCTCTGTATTTCTGAAAACCCGAGGCTTTTGATTAAAATGTTTTTCAATCAGGTTTTTGTGCAACTTAACCTGACGTTTAAACTCGTCTTTTGAATAAAAATAGCTGAGTGAGTGATAATACGTTTCTGCCAAAAATTCCACACAACCTGTTTTTGCAAGTTCAACGAAAGACTGTAGCACATCGGGCCTATGATGTTCCAATTGTTCAATAAAAACACCGCTCAAAGAGTAGGCAATTTTGAACTTCCCTTTATACTTATTTATCAGATCCAGGATCATTCTGTTGGCCGGGAGGTAGCACTTCGCCGACACTTTGTCAATCACTTCTGCATTGAACTGATCATTTTCATAAAAATGATCTTTCCCTAGATCAAAGAAAGTATAGGGTTTTAATCGGTTAGGTTGGTGAACCTGGAAATAAAGGCAAACTGACGGCATGAGAATGATTTATTATTAAAAAATGATATAATTAGCAATTTAGAATGTGCATAACTTTACAGAACGGAATCAAATGCTTCAAGAATTTTTGTTGCAGAATGATCCCAGCTTAAGCTCTCCAAATCTTCGTACCCTTGTTTCACGACCTTATTCACCAGGCGTTTGCTTTCCAGCAAAGAAGTGATGTGGTCAGCCATCAGCTCTACATCCCAGTAATCTGCTTTTAAGGCGCCCTTTAACACTTCCGCTGCCCCCGACTGTTTTGATATTACCATTGGTATTCCAAACTGTGCTGCTTCCAACGCAGAAAGCCCGAAAGGCTCTGAAACAGAAGGCATACAGTAAACATCAGCCATGGCCAATAACTTATGTACTTTTTCTTTATCCAAAAATCCGGTAAAGTGAAACTTATGCCCAATTTGGCGATAGGCTCCGGTTTCTATTAGCCGCTTTAGCCTGTCTCCCGTTCCGGCCACCACAAAGCGTACTTTCTTGTATTTTTCAAAAACATTAGATGCCACCTCCAGAAAAAATTCAGGACCTTTTTGGCCGGTTACCCTTCCTAAAAACAAAACCAACTTTTCCGGAAAAGCCTTTTCTTCCCGATATGTTTCTACTACATCTACTCCATTATGCACCGGAAAAATTTTAGCCCGGTCAATACCATAATGACCTTCGATAATATCACCAGTATATTTGCTCACAGGGATGATCACATCAGCATGCTGCATTGCATATTTCTCCAGATCATAGATCCATCCTCTGCTGTCCGGTCCTCCCCTGTCGTAGTCCAAAGCGTGTACATGCAATGCCAATGGCTTCCCAGTCCTGAATTTCACTTCGATTCCTGCCAGAAAAGTCATCCAGTCGTGTGCATAAATAATATCAAACTCTCGCTCATTTACAAGCTTAAGCACATATTTCGAATACAAGATAACTTTTTGAATTACATCTTTTCCATACAATTCGCCATGATGAAAAGCGTTCAGAAATTCTTCAATAATCAACTCTTCTTTCAGAACCTTCTCCGCTTCGGTGGTTACCTCCTGAGTATGCGTTTGTTTACTCCATTCTGAGCTTGTCTCTGCGGATGTTAAGTTGAAATAAGGATCAAAATTAATATTGATATATTTCGCCTCCGCAAAAGTATCGTAGGCTGTTTTACTGGTTTGACTTTCCCTGGTAATCTTTTCAGTTTGAAGCAATGCTTTTAAATCAATATTATTCAAGCCGATTAACCCCACATTTTCAACAATGAATTCCGGATCCGTTTTTGGAAGAATAATGGTTAAATCGACATATTCAGACAAAGATTTGGCGATACCAAGGCAGGCAACGCCCAAACCACCATTGATGACCGGCGGAAATTCCCAGCCAAGCATTAGTACTTTTTTCTTCATTTTAAAAATTTATAACAGTGAAAGGATTACATGGACGCATCCTGACAAAATTAAGCATTGGCAATCAACTTTTCTCTATTATGTTGAACATTGTCATGATTTATTTCTTTTAAATTAGAAAATATTATGGGGTATCCGTG